>NZ_JBVOOL010000003.1:204511-488863 GCF_055664045.1 Kitasatospora sp. NPDC023385
CCCTGGGGGTGCCCCCCCCCCCCCTCGCCCCAACGTTGTGCCCCAACCCCCCCCCCCCCCCCCCCCCCGGGCGGGGGGGGGGGGGGGGCCCCCCCCCCCCCCCCCCCCCCCGCGCCCGGACGGCCCGACGGCCGGACAGCGGCACGGCCGCACGACCGGACAGCGGCACGGCCGCACGACCCGGGCCCGGCTCAGCCGAGCCGGACGACCGCCCTGGCCATCCCGAGGACCTTCTGCCCGCCCGCGGTGACCAGCAGGTCGACCTGCACCCTGCGGTCGTCCAGCTTCTTGGCGACCTTGGCCGAGACCTCGACCACCGCGCCCACCCCGTCGTTCGGCACCGGCACCGGCCGGGTGAAGCGCACGCCGTACTCGACCACCGCGGCCGGGTCGCCCACCCAGTCGGTGACCACCCGGACGGCCTCGGCCATGGTGAACATGCCGTGCGCGATGACGTCCGGCAGGCCGACCTCCAGGGCGAACTTCTCGTTCCAGTGGATCGGGTTGAAGTCTCCCGAAGCGCCCGCGTACCGCACCAGTGTGTCGCGGGTCACCGGGAAGGACTGCGCCGGCAGCTCGGTGCCGACCTCGACCTCGTCGTAGCTGATCGCCATCGCGCTCACTCCCCCGCCTCGTCGGCGGCCCGGGCCACCAGGGTCATGACCGACGTCACCACGTGCTCGCCGGTCGCATCCGTCACCTCGCCACGCACGGTGATCACGTCATTGCCCGCCAGCGACTTGATGTTGTCGATGGTCACCACGACCGACAGCCGGTCACCGGCCCGCACCGGGCGGGTGTAGGCGAACTTCTGGTCGCCGTGCACGACCCGGCTGAAGTCCAGGCCCAGCTCCGGATCCCCCACGACCTGGCCGGCCGCACTGTAGGTGATCACGAACGGGAAGGTCGGCGGGGCGATCACGTCCGGGTGGCCGAGCGCCTTCGCCGCCTCCGCGTCGACGTACACCGGGTTGGCGTCGCCGATCGCGGTCGCGAACTCGCGGATCTTCTCCCGGCCGACCTCGTACGGCTCGGTGGGCGGGTAGCTACGCCCGATGAAGGAGGGGTCGAGTGCCATGGCAGCTCCTCGGAACACGGATGGATATGCGGACGGACACGCGAACGGATACGCGGACCGATACGAAAAAGGCTCCGGGCCGCACCCCCCATTGAGGGATGCGGCCCGGAGCCGAAGACCTGGTTCACACAGGCCCGGTGCCCTGCGAGAGGGTCAGCGGGTCTCGCGGTGCGCGGTGTGCGAGTTGCAGCGGGGGCAGTGCTTCTTCATCTCAAGACGGTCCGGGTCGTTACGCCGGTTCTTCTTGGTGATGTAGTTCCGCTCCTTGCACTCCACGCAGGCCAGCGTGATCTTCGGGCGGACATCGGTGGCAGCCACGGGAGTGCCTTCCTGGGGACAACGAATAAGAACACGACAAGAGTAGCCGACCGGGAGTGCGATCTCCCGACCGACTACGCGGGGTAGCGGTGACCGGACTTGAACCGGTGACACAGCGATTATGAGCCGCTTGCTCTACCAACTGAGCTACACCGCCACAGTGATCCGCAGCACAGCCGAAGCCGACTGCCTCTCACCAGAGCCCCCATGCGGAATCGAACCGCAGACCTTCTCCTTACCATGGAGACGCTCTACCGACTGAGCTATAGGGGCGAACGAGGAAGAGATTACACGTTTCGCGCCCGGAGGTGAAATCCGTATCCCGCGGCGAAGATCGCAGGTCGGCGAGGTGCACGGACGAACGATCCAAGGCCGGGCGTTCGATCGGCCCGCGAGCCGCACGGCCCGACCCGATACGACTATTGCCCGCCTCCCGGCACCCCGCCCCCGCGCCCCATAGGCTCGACGCTCATTGATCGGGCAAACGACCGGCCGACCGCACGGGCCGGCACGCGAAGGAGCCGGCGATGGACAGCGCAGCCGCCGACGGGCCGCACCAGGGGCCCGGCCCGGCGGCCAACCCGCTCGGGCACGGTCCGGTCCTGCTGCTCACCGGCGCCCGGCTGGCCGACGGGCGGGTGGTGGACGTCCGGATCAGCGGCGACCGGATCCAGGCCGTCGGCACCGTCGGCAGCCTCGGCCCGCTGCCCGCCCCGCCCGGCGCGCCCACCGTCACCACCGGCGCCCGGATCGACCTCAAGGGCTACCTGCTGCTCCCGGCCCCCGCCGAGGCGCACGCCCACTACGACACCGCCTTCTCCGCCGCCCTGCCCGCCCCGCCTCCGGACACTCAGGCCGACCTCACCCGCCGGGTCACCGAAGCCGCGCTCACCTCGCTCGGCTACGGCGCCACCGCCCAGCGCACCCACGTCCGGATCGGCGACGTGCACGGGCTGCGCCGGCTGGAGGCGGTGCTCACCGCCCGGCAGGCGCTGCGCGGGCTGGCCGACCTGCAGGCGGTGGCGATGCCCCGGCTGCTCACCGGCCGGGCCGGCGCGGACGGCCGGGCGCAGCTGCGCGAGGCGCTGAAGCTGGGCGCCACGGCGGCCGGCGGCTGCCCGGAGCTGGATCCGGACCCGTCCGGGTACGTGCAAGTGCTGCTGGAGGCCGCCCGGGAGGCGGACTGCCCGGTGGACCTGCACACCACGGCCGCGGACGCCGTCCGGCTGTCCCGGCTGGTCGGGGTCCTGGCGCCGCTGCGGCCCCGGGTGACGCTCGGCCCGTGCGGCGCGCTGGCCCACGGCGCGTCGGCGGTGCTGGCGACCGGCGGGGTACGGGTGGTGTGCCTGCCGCAGAACGGCGGCTGCACCGGCCTGGAGGGCCGGGCGGCGGGCCTGCGACCGGGTCTGCTGCGGGAGTTGGCGGCGGCCCAGGTGCCGCTGGCGGCGGGCAGCGGGGCGTTGCGCGATCCGTCCAACCCGGTCGGCCGGGCGGATCCGCTGGAGTCGGCGTACCTGCTGGCGGCCGGCGGGGAGTTGGGCCCGGACGCGGCGTACGACGCGGTGGCGAACCAGGCCCGGGCGGTGCTCGGGCTGCCGCCCGTCCGGGTGGACGCCGGGTTCCCCGCGGAGCTGCTGGCGGTGCGCGGGGACAGCCTGGCCGGGGCACTCGCGGGCGGGCACAGCAGGCTGGTGGTGCACAGCGGCCGGGTGGTCAGCCGGACCAGCGCGGTGCGGGAGTTCGCGGACACCGTGGCCCTGGCGCTGCCCCGGCAGTCCGGGAGCGCCGAGGACTGAAGCCGCGGGAGCCGGCGGCGGGGGCCGGGGCGCTACGGCACGTACCGGTACCCGATCCCCGGCTCGGTGACCAGGTGGCGCGGCCGGGCCGGGTCGCGCTCCAACTTGCGGCGCAGCCCGGCGAGGTAGACCCGCAGGTAGTTGCCGCGGCCCTCCTGCGCCGGGCCCCACACCTCGCGCAGGATCTGCCGTCCGGGCACCAGCCGGCCGGGGTTGGCGAGCAGCAGGGTGAGGATCCGCCACTCGGTCGGGGTGAGCCGCACGGTGCCGCGGGGGCCGGTCACGGTGGTGGCCGCGAGGTCCACGGTGTGGTCGCCGATCACCGGTCGGCCCGGGGCGGCGCCGCCCGGCAGCCGGCGCAGCACGGCGCGCAGCCGGGCCAGCAGTTCGTCCATCAGGAACGGCTTGGTGAGGTAGTCGTCGGCGCCCGCGTCGAGGGCGCCGACCTTGTCGGCGGCGTCGCTCCGGCCGGAGAGCACGATGATCGGCATCGCACCGTGGGCGGCGCGCAGGCCGCGCAGCACGTCCATCCCGTCGAGGTCGGGCAGGCCGAGGTCGAGCAGGACGGCGTCGGGGGCGCGGTGCGCGGCGCGGTCGAGCGCCTCGCCGCCGCCGGCGGCGGTGCGGACGGCGTAGTCCCGGGCGCTGAGGTTGATCCGCAGGGTGCGCAGCAGGGCCGGTTCGTCGTCGACGATCAGGATGTCACTCATGCCGGGGCTCCTCCCGGGTGGCGGCGGGCAGGGTGAGCAGCATCGTGGTGCCGCCGCCGGGGGTGTCCTCGACCTCCAGGCTGCCGCCCATGGCCTCGGCGAGGCCGCGGGAGAGGGCGAGGCCCAGGCCGACGCCGGTGGTGTTGTCGGTGTCGCCGAGCCGTTGGAAGGGCAGGAAGACCCGGTCGCGGTCCTCGGGGGCGATGCCGGGGCCGCGGTCGATCACCCGGATCTCGACCTGGTCGGCGTGGTGGCTGGTGGTGACCAGGACGGGCGTGCCGGGGGCGTTGTGGCGCAGCGCGTTGGTGATGACGTTGGCGAGCACGCGTTCCAGCAGCGGCGGGTCGGCGAGCACCGGCGGGGCCCCGCCGTCCAGGTCCACCGTCAGGTCGAGCGGCTGGACGGGTGCGGACGGGTCGGGGAGGCTGTCGAGCGCCCGGGGCAGGATCTCGTCCAGGTGGGTCTCGGTGAGGTGCAGGGTGAGGGCGCCGGCCTGGAGGCGGCTCATGTCCAGCAGGTTGTCGACCAGGCGGGTGAGCTTGACCAGCGACTCGTCGGCGGTGGCGAGGAGTTCGGCCTGGTCCTCGGGCGAGAACTCGACGTCGGGGCTGCGCAGCGAGGCGACCGAGGCGCGGGCGGCGGCGAGCGGGGTGCGCAGGTCGTGGCTGACGGCGGCGAGCAGGGCGGTGCGCATCCGGTCGGCGGCCCTGATCGGCTCGACCTCGGCGGCGACCACGGCCAGCCGGTCGCGTTCCAGCGCGGCGGCGACGTGGGCGGCGAAGGCGGTCAGCACCCGCTGGTCGGCGGCGGGCAGCCGGCGGCCGGTGAGCACCAGGACGGCGTCCGTGCCGACCGGGACCTCGGTGGTCTCGTTCGGCCCGTCGGCGGGCTCGAAGCCGCCCGGTGGGGGCGCACCCGGGTGCCCCGGCGGGCTCCCGCCTTCGCAGTGGGCGAGCACCTCGCCGTCGCCGCGGGAGAGCAGGGCGACGGCCCGCATGCCGAAGGCCGTCCGGGACTTCTCCAGCAGGGCGGGCAGCGCGTCCGCGCCGCGCAGCACGCTGCCCGCCAGGGTGGAGAGCGTCTCGGCCTCGGCGGTGGCGCGGGCGGCCCGGGTGGTGAGCCGGCCGGCGTGGTCGACCACGGTGGAGACGGCGAGCGCGATGGCCGCGAAGACCACCAGGGCGACGATGTTGTTGGTCTCGCCGATGGTCAGGCTGTGGATCGGCGGGATGAAGTAGTAGTTCAGCAGCACCGAGGCGATGAGCGCGGCCACCAGGGCGGACACGGCGCCGCCGAGCAGGGCGACGATGACCACGCCGAGCTGGAAGATCAGCGCGTCGGTGGTGAGGTTGATCCGGTGGTGCGCCTGGGAGAGCAGCGCGGTGAGCAGCCAGGGCACCGCGAAGCCCGCCGCGTAGCCGAGGACGGTGCGGCGCCTGGAGTGGCGGCGGCCGAGGGAGGGCAGCCGGCCGCGGCCGGTGAACTCGTGGGTGACCATGTGGACGTCGATGTCCTCGGAGGCGTCCACGGTGGTCTCGCCGATGCCGGGGCCGGTCAGGAAGCGGCTGGTCCGGCCGCGGCGGCTGGTGCCGAGTACCAGTTGGGTGGCGTCGTGGGCGCGGGCGAAGGCGAGCAGCGCGGTGGGGATGTCGTCGCCGACCACCACGTGATAGCTGCCGCCGAGGGTCTCCACCAGCTGCCGCTGCTGGGCGAGTGCGCCGGAGGAGGCGCCGGCCAGGCCGTCGCTGCGGGTGACGTGGACGGCCAGCAGTTCGCCGCCGGCCGTCCGGTCGGCGATCCGGGCGGCCCGGCGGATGATCGTTTCGCCTTCGGGGCCGCCGGTGAGGGCGACCACGACGCGCTCGCGGGTCTCCCAGACCCGGTCGATGTCGTGGCTGGCCCGGTAGTCGCGCAGGCCCTCGTCGACCCGCCCGGCGACCCAGAGCAGGGCGAGTTCGCGCAGGGCGGTGAGGTTGCCGACCCGGAAGTAGTTCGAGAGCGCGGCGTCCACCTTCTCCGCCTTGTAGACGTTGCCGTGGGCCATCCGGCGGCGCAGTGCCTGCGGCGCCATGTCGACGAGTTCGATCTGGTCGGCCCGGCGGACCACCTCGTCCGGGACGGTCTCGCGCTGGGGGATGCCGGTGATCTTCCGGACGACGTCGTTCAGTGACTCCAGGTGCTGGATGTTGACGGTGGTGAGGACGTCGATCCCGGCGGCGAGCAGTTCCTCGACGTCCTGCCAGCGCTTGGCGTGCCGGCCGCCGGGGATGTTGGTGTGCGCCAGCTCGTCCACCAGGACGACGGCCGGCCGGCGGGCGAGCACGGCGTCGAGGTCCATCTCCTCGAACTCGGCGTCTCGGTAGGAGCGGTGGGCCCTCGGCAGGACCTCCAGGCCGGCCAGCATGTCCTCGGTGTGGCGCCGGCCGTGGCACTCGACGTACCCGACCACGACGTCGGCCCCGCGCCGGCGTCTGCGCCTGGCCTCGTCCAGCATCCGGTAGGTCTTGCCGACCCCCGGCGCGGAGCCGAGGTACACCCTGAGCCGGCCGCCGCGGATGCCGGAGCCGGGGGTGAGGTCGCGGGCCATGGGCACTGCTCTTTCCATCGGGAGGGGACAGCCGGTCGGTGCGCGTCCGCGGACGCGGGCCGGTCGGCCCGGGCGCGGGAGGGATGCTCCCACGCCCGGGCCGACCCGGTCATCCGCATACGTGATGCGGCGTCACTTCTGCTCGCTCAGCGCCCTGTTGAGCAGGACGACGTTGACCGCCTCGCTGCCGAGGAAGCCGAGCGGGCGGCCCTCGGTGTACTTCTCGACCAGCCGGCGCACCGTGTCGGTCGGGAGGTTGCGGGCCTTGGCGACCCGGTCGACCTGCTCCTTGGCGTAGGGCACCGAGATGTCCGGGTCGAGGCCGGAGCCGGAGGCGGTCAGCGCGTCGGCCGGGACGGTCGCCGGGTCGACGCCGTCGAACGCGGCGACGGCGGCACGGCGGTCGTTGACGGCCTTCAGCAGGTCCTCGCTGTTCGGGCCGAGGTTGCTCGCACCGGAGTTGTCACCGGCGTAGCCGTTGGCGGCGGGCCGGGGCTGGAACCACTTCGGGTCCGGCTGCGCCTCCTCCTTCGGGTCGTCCGGGTTCTTCTTGGGCAGGTCGTAGTTCTGGCCGAGCAGGCTGGAACCGACCTCCTTGCCGTCGGCCGTCACGATCGAGCCGTTCGCCTTGTCGCTGAAGGCGACCTGGGAGATCCCGGTGACGAGCAGCGGGTACGCGACTCCGAGGATCACGGTCAGCACGAGGAGTACGCGCAGGGCCGTGAAGTGTGTCCGCACGGCGGCGGGCAGGGGCTTGGACATGGCGGTGGACTCCTCTCTCAGTTGAGGCCGGGAATGAACTGGACGAGCAGGTCGATCAGCTTGATGCCGACGAACGGCACCACCAGGCCGCCGAAGCCGTAGACCCCGATGTTGCGGCGCAGCAGCGAGCCGGCGTCGGACGGGCGGTACTTCACGCCGCGCAGGGCGAGCGGGATCAGGCCGATGATGACCAGGGCGTTGAAGACGATCGCCGAGGTGATCGCGGACTGCGGGCTGTGCAGGCCCATGATGTTGAGGTGGCTCAGGCCCGGGTAGACCCCGGCGAACATCGCGGGGATGATCGCGAAGTACTTGGCCACGTCGTTGGCGATCGAGAAGGTGGTCAGCGCGCCGCGGGTGATCAGCAGCTGCTTGCCGATCTCCACGATCTCGATCAGCTTGGTCGGGTTGGAGTCGAGGTCGACCATGTTGCCGGCCTCCTTGGCCGCCATGGTCCCGGTGTTCATCGCGACGCCGACGTCGGCCTGGGCGAGCGCGGGGGCGTCGTTGGTGCCGTCGCCGGTCATCGCGACCAGCTTGCCGCCCTCCTGCTCCTTCTTGATCAGGGCCATCTTGTCCTCGGGCGTGGCCTCGGCGAGGAAGTCGTCCACGCCGGCCTCCTCCGCGATCGCCTTGGCGGTCAGCGGGTTGTCGCCCGTGATCATGACGGTCCTGATGCCCATCCGGCGCAGCTCGTCGAAGCGCTCCCGCATGCCCTCCTTGACCACGTCCTTGAGGTGGATCACTCCGAGGACCCTGGCCGGAGCCGAGCCGACCCTGGTCGCCACGACCAGCGGCGTGCCGCCCGCGGCCGAGATCCCGTCGACCAGCGCCGACACCTCGTCGGTGACCCGGCCGCCGTTCTCGGCGACCCAGGCGGACACGGCCGCGGCCGCGCCCTTGCGGACCTGGTGGACACCCGCGGGCTCGTCCAGGTCCACACCCGACATCCGGGTCTGAGCAGTGAACGGCACCCAGGTGGCGTGCGTCAACTCGCCCTGGGCGCGGGCCCGCAGGCCGTACTCGCTCTTGGCGAGGACCACGATCGAGCGGCCCTCGGGCGTCTCGTCCGCCAGCGACGACAGCTGGGCAGCGCCGGCCATCTCGTCGGTGGGGACACCGCTCACCGCGAGGAACTCCGCGGCCTGGCGGTTGCCCAGGGTGATGGTGCCGGTCTTGTCGAGCAGCAGGGTGTTGACGTCCCCGGCGGCCTCGACGGCACGGCCGGACATCGCCAGCACGTTGCGCTGCACAAGGCGGTCCATGCCGGCGATGCCGATCGCGGACAGCAGCGCGCCGATGGTGGTCGGGATGAGCGCCACGATCAGCGCGACCAGGACGATCATCGACTGCGGGGCGCCCGCGTAGGTGGCCATCGGCTGGAGCGTGACGACCGCGACCAGGAAGACGACGGTCAGCGAGGCGAGCAGGATGTTGAGCGCGATCTCGTTCGGCGTCTTCTGCCGGGCGGCGCCCTCGACCAGGGCGATCATCCGGTCGATGAAGGACTTGCCGGGCTCCGCGGCGATCTTCACCACGATCCGGTCGGACAGCACCTTGGTGCCGCCGGTGACGGCGCTGCGGTCACCGCCGGACTCGCGGATGACCGGCGCGGACTCACCGGTGATCGCCGACTCGTCGACCGACGCGACACCCTCGACCACGTCACCGTCGCCGGGGATGGTCTGCCCGGCCTCGACCACCACGTGGTCGCCGAGGCGCAGGGCCGTGCCCGGCACCTCCTCCTCGGCCTGCGAGGCGGGCCAGTCGGTGAGCCGGCGGGCGACGCTCTCGGACTTGGTCCTGCGCAGGGTGTCGGCCTGCGCCTTGCCGCGGCCCTCGGCGACGGCCTCGGCCAGATTGGCGAACACGGTGGTCAGCCACAGCCAGACGGCGATGGTCCAGGCGAACACGGACGGGTCGACGATCGCGGAGACGGTGGTGACGACCGAGCCGACCTCGACCACGAACATCACCGGGTTCTTGACCATCACCCGGGGGTCGAGCTTCTTCACCGCGTCCGGCAGCGACGCGACGATCAGCTTCGGATCGAGGAGGCCGCTCGCCACTCTGTGCGGCGCGGCGGGCTCGGCCTGCGCGGCCGGTGCGGGGTTGAGCGTAGGAGTGGACATCAGGAGGAGAGACCTTCCGCGATCGGCCCGAGAGCCAGGGCCGGGAAGTAGGTGAGGCCGACGACGATCAGGATCACGCCCGACAGCAGGCCCACGAACAGCGGCTTGTGAGTGGGCAGGGTGCCCGGAGTCGCCGGCACCGGCTGCTGCCGGGCGAGCGCACCGGCCAGCGCCAGGACGAAGACCATCGGCAGGAGACGCCCGAAGACCATCGCCAGGCCGAGCGCCGTGTCGTACCAGTCGGTGTTGACGGTGAGGCCGCCGAAGGCCGAGCCGTTGTTGTTGGCGGCCGACGTGAAGGCGTACAGCACCTCGGCGAAGCCGTGGGCGCCCGAGTTGAGCATCCCGGCCCGCTCGCCCGGCAGGGCCATCGCCACACCCGTGCCGACCAGCACGATCGTCGGCGTGGTGAGGATGTACAGCGACGCGAACTTCATCTCCCGGCCGCCGAGCTTCTTGCCCAGGTACTCGGGGGTGCGGCCGACCATCAGGCCGGCGACGAACACCGCCACGACCGCCAGCACGAGCATCCCGTACAGGCCGGAGCCGGTGCCGCCGGGCGCGATCTCCCCCAGCATCATGTCGAAGACCGTCAGCCCGCCGCCGAACGGCGTGTACGAGTCGTGGAACGAGTTCACCGCGCCGGTCGAGGTCAGCGTCGTCGAGGCGGCGAACAGCGAACTGGCGGCGATGCCGAACCGCTGCTCCTTGCCCTCCATCGCGGCGCCCGCGGCCTGCAGGGCGCTGCCCTGGTGCTGCGCCTCGGCGAAGGTGAGCAGCGCGGCCGAGGCGACCCAGAACAGGCCCATCACCGCGACGATCGCATAGCCCTGGCGGTGGTCGCCGACCATCCGGCCGAAGGTCCGGGGCAGCGCGAACGGGATCACCAGGAGCAGGAAGACCTCGACCAGGTTGGAGAAGCCGTTGGGATTCTCGAACGGGTGCGCCGAGTTGGCGTTGAAGAAGCCGCCGCCGTTCGTGCCGAGCAGCTTGATGACCTCCTGGGAGGCCACCGGGCCGCCCGGGATCCTCTGCACCCCGCCGCCGAGCGTGGTCACCTCGTGGAAGCCGTGGAAGTTCTGGATCACGCCGCTGGCGGCCAGGACCAGGGCGAACACGATCGAGACCGGCAGCAGCAGGCGCAGGTTGATCCGGACCAGGTCGACCCAGAAGTTGCCCACCCGGTCCGTCCTGTTCCGGGTGAAGCCCCGGACCAGCGCGGCCACCACGGCTATGCCGACGGCCGCGGAGACGAAGTTCTGCACCGCCAGGCCCGCCATCTGCACCAGGTGGCCCATCGCGGACTCACCCGCGTAGGACTGCCAGTTGGTGTTGGCGACGAACGAGATCGCGGTGTTCCAGGCCTGGTGGCCCGACATCTGCGGAACACCCAGGTTCAGCAGCAGGTAGCCCTGCAGCCGGATCAGGCCGTACAGGAAGAGCACCGAGACGGCCGAGAAGGCCAGCACCGAGCGCAGGTACACCGGCCACCGCTGATCGGCGTCACCGTCGACGCCGATCAGCCGGTAGATGCCGCGCTCGGCTCTGAGGTGCTTGGAGGTGGTCAGGATACGGGCGATGTAGTCGCCGAGCGGGCGGTAGCACAGGGCCAGCGCGCCGACGAGGGCGAGGGCCTGCAGCCAGCCCGCGAGAGTGGACCCCATGTCAGAACTTCTCCGGGAAGATCAGCGCCACGACGAGATAGCCGACAAGTGCGACGGCCACGATGAGACCAGCGACGTTCTCGGCGCTCACAGCTTCTCCACCCCCCGCGCGACCAGGGCGATGACGGCGAACACGGCGACCGTGACACCGACGTAGATGAGATCGGACATGGGCTCCACCAGCGTGCTTCGGGAGATGCCGCGACCTGGCCGAACGGCTCGCGCGGCGCCGGCGGAAGACCGGCAGATGCAGCAAAGCAGCGGCCGGAGGCGCGTTTCGGAGCCCTGACGCCCTCCATACGGGTGATAGCGCCGCGTTGACGCGACCTTGACGGACGCTTCACCTGCCCGAGACCGAGACCCCCGCGGAAGGCCCGGTGGAAGGGCCGGTGGAAGGGCCGCCGGAAAGCAGAAGGCCCCGGGCGGCAAGCTGCCGTCCGGGGCCGTCCATGCGTTCCCGATGTGTTCCCGACGCGTTCCCGATGCGGCGACGAGTGGGCGCCGACCGGGCCTTGACGCTCCGATCGGGCCTCCGCAACTCCGGCCGGTGGCTGTTGGCGGGGGTGGGTGAGCCGTTGTCCCGGCGGGCGCCGGTTGGGAAGACGATCAGCTCGGAAGGACTCCCACCCCCGGCTCCCCACTCTGCTGCCCCAGTCCCGTAATTGCAAGCAATGCGCAATAAGTGTGCCCACACGCGCGCCCCGAACGGGCGAGGCGGGAGGGACAGGCGGGGCAGGCGGAAAGGCCACGACGGGCGGGAAACGAAACGGCCCCCGATCCGCGTTTCCGCAGATCGGGGGCCGTTTCTCTATCCTGTGGCTGGTGTAGGGTTCGAACCTACGTAGGCTATGCCGGCAGATTTACAGTCTGCTCCCTTTGGCCGCTCGGGCAACCAGCCAGGATTTCGCCGACCGGGGTGTTTGCCCCGTTCGACGTGGTAAACCATACCTGATGCCAGGGGGTGCTTCGCCACTCGATAGGCCGCGCGAGGACCACGGGCCGCCGTGCCGCCGGGGCGGGCGAACGCGGGGTGGCGCTGGATAGGCTGGGGCGGCGGACGCCCCGTGGGGCGGGCCGTGCCAGTGAAGCCAGAGCATCAAGGAGACCAACACCCATGGCCGACTCCAGTTTCGACATCGTCTCGAAGGTCGAGTGGCAGGAGGTCGACAACGCGATCAACCAGACCTCCCGCGAGATCGCGACGCGCTTCGACTTCAAGGGCGTGGGCGGCGAGATCAGCCGCTCCGGCGAGAAGATCGAGATGAAGGCCAACGGCGAGGAGCGCGTGCGGGCCATCCTCGACGTGCTGCAGACGAAGTTCATCAAGCGCGGCCTGTCGCTGAAGGCGCTGGACGCCGGCGAGCCCCAGTTGTCCGGCAAGGAGTACAAGATCTTCGCCGACATCAAGGAGGGCATCACCACGGAGGACGCGAAGAAGGTCGCGAAGATCATCCGTGACGAGGGCCCGAAGGGCGTCAAGGCGCAGGTCCAGGGCGACGAGCTGCGCGTCACCTCGAAGAGCCGCGACGACCTCCAGGCCGTGCAGGCCCTGCTCAAGGGCAAGGACCTGGACTTCGCGATCCAGTACGTGAACTACCGCTAGTAGACGCCGCTGACCTGCGGAAACGCAGGGTCCGGGTGGCCACAGGGCACAACGAGGGCACTTCGGCGGGGACAGCCCCGATCGCCGTCCTCGTTGTGCCCTCCTCGTCCCGCCGCGGGTGAACGCGGAGGTGTTCGCCACAGAGGCTTCCGGCTCCAGAACACGGTGACTCCATAGCACACCATCCGCTACGATCGGCTCCCCTGGGGGTCAGGCTTTCCCGCACGTGTTCCTGCTGCCGTGCGATTCGGTCCCCCGTCGCGCAAGAGGAGCCGGGTCACCGAGATGCCTTACACCGCCGAAATCAGCCGCACCAACCCCGGCTGCTTCATCTTCCTGGTGGACCAGTCCGCATCGATGAGCGATCCCATCGGCAGCGGCGAGATGGTCCAGCAACGCGCCCAGGTCGTGTCCGACGCCATCAACCGGCTGCTGACCGAGCTGTCGGTCAAGTGCGCGAAGGAAGAAGGCGTCCGCGACTACTTCCACGTCGCCGTGATCGGCTACGGCCACACCCAGGTCGGCTCCGCCTTCACCGGCGCGCTGGCCGGGCGTGACCTCGTGCCGCTGAGCGAGATCGCAAACAGCCCCGCCCGTCTGGAGAGCCGTACGAAGAAGGTTCCGGACGGCGCCGGCGGTCTCGTCGAAACGACCGTGCAGTTCCCGGTCTGGATGGACCCGGTCACCAACGGCGGCACCCCGATGACCCGGGCCCTCGGCTACGCCGACTCCCTGGTCGCCCGCTGGGTCGACCAGCACCCGGGCGGCTTCCCGCCCATCGTCCTCAACCTGACGGACGGCGAGTCCACCGACGGCGACCCCACGAGCGCGGCCATCGGGCTCGCCTCGCACGCCACCGCCGACGGGCCGGTGCTCCTCTTCAACCTGCACGTGTCCGGGGCGAGCGGAACTCCCGTCACCTTCCCCGACAGCGAAAGCGAACTCCCGGATACCTACTCCCGGTTGCTCTTCCACATGTCGAGCGTGCTGCCGAGCCACATGCGTTCCTACGCCGCTTCGCAGGGCCACCGCGTCAGCGAGGCCACGCGCGGTTTCGTCTACAACGCCGACATCACGTCCATCATCGAGTTCCTCGACATCGGTACGCGCGCCACGGAACTGCGCTGAACGGCGTGGGCGCGCACTCAACGCCCCTTGACGTCCAGCACTTCCGCGTGCCCAAGACGGGCAACTCGTTGGAGGAATGCGAGGACGCCATCGAGGCCTCGTTGTCTTCCGACACCAGCTCGTTCTTCGCCGCCGTGTCCGACGGGGCGTCCGAGAGCCTGCTCGCCGGAGCTTGGGCCGGGCAACTGGTGAAGGGCGCGGTCGCGTCGATGGTGGCTGCCGATGAGCGGGGGGATCGGCAGGGCGTCCTGTCCGGGGCCTTCGTCGAGGATCTCCTGGCCCGCACCGTCGACCAGTGGGATGGGTACCTCTCGACGTACCAGGCGGAGCGGGCGGCCAGCGGGCGGCCGATCGCCTGGTACGAGCAACCGGGTCTGGAAAAGGGGGCCTTCGCAACGCTGACAGCCGTTCACGTGCAGGCGGTACCCCCCGGTCCGGAGGGTTCCGAGGCGGCGCCACGCTGGGCCTGGCGTGCCCTCGCCCTCGGCGACAGTTGTCTCCTCCACCTCCGTGACGGCCGCCTGGTCACTTCGTTCCCCATCACGGACGGCCACGGATTCGGAATCACCCCTCAACTTCTGAGCAGCCGCAACCGGGACGCCACGCTGATCGCCAGCCGGATGTCGGCCGCAGCGGACGAGCTGCGCACACACGACGAGCTCCTCCTGGCAACCGATGCCCTGGCGGCGTGGCTGCTGTCGCACCCCGAGATCGAATCGGGCGGAGCAGGGAAGCAGTTGGGCAGGCTCGCCGATCTGGGCGAGGAGACATTCGCCGACTGGCTCCATCACGAGCGGGCCGAGTCCCGGATGCGCAACGACGACGTAGCCCTCATTCGCGTGCGGGTGAAGACGGAGGGGTGATGGCGGTCTCCCCCGCTGGTGGACCTGTCGCCGGACGCAGATTTCCGACCGGCGCGAACTATGTGGAAGCCCTTCAGAACCCCGCGCTGTGTTTCGAGGACCCCGATCTCAAACACGGTACGGTCCAGCAGAGCCCCGTGCTCGGGCCGAAGGCGATCTCAGGGAACTTCGCGAGCGTCTTCTCCATCACCGCCCCGGGTGGTCAGCGATACGCGCTGAAGTGCTTCACCCGCGACAGCAGCACCCTGGAGGCCCGCTACCAGGCCATCAGCAAGCAGCTCGCCGGCCTCAGGCACGCCAAGCTGTCCCAGCCCTGGCCGGTCGGAATCGAGTATCTGCCGCGGGGCGTCCTCGTCGCCGGCCAGTGGTACCCGACCCTGAAGATGGCCTGGGCGGAGGGCACCAATCTGATCACCTGGATCGACCGGAACGTTCGGGACTCGACGGCCATCCTCAGGGTTGCCGAGCAGTTCTCCGCACTGGTGGCCGACCTGGAGAAGCTCGGCATCGCCCATGGCGACCTCCAGCACGGAAACCTCCTGGTCGCGTCCGATTGCACGTTCCGCCTCGTCGACTACGACGGAATGTACGTTCCAGACCTCAAGGGACAGGGGTCCACGGAGAACGGCCACCGCAACTACCAGTCCCCGAGCCGCACGAGCTCGGACTTCGGCCCCTCGATGGACCGCTTCTCGTCCTGGATCATCCACCTCAGCCTGGTCGCGATTGCCACCGATCCCGACATCTGGGCTCAACTGCACGACGATCAGGGAGAGTTCCTGATTCTGAAAGAGGATGACTTCAAGGAACCGCGGTCCTCGCTGGCCTGGAGCCTGCTGCTGACCCATTCGGACCCGAACCTTCGAGCGCTGGCCGCGCAAACGCACAGCCTCCTCACGGGCACCCGCGCGGTACCGGCGCTGTCCACAGCCGGTGCGATTCCGACCCAGCGTCCGGCTCCTGCAGCAGCCCCTGCGAACGGAACCCCCTCCTGGCTTGCCGGGCACATCCCGCCACCACGCAACGCCCCGGCGGGAAGCAGCGGGAGTACCGGCACGATCACCTCCGGGGGCTTCGCGCGTCGCCGAGCGACCGATGTCCTCTCCGGAGTCCTCGCACTGACCGGGTCGGCCGCCCCCGTGGCGCTGACCGCCATCAGCGTGATGCCCGCCGGTTACGGCTATCTGGCCGCTGCCCAGATCGGGGCTCTCCTCGTGTCCGGTGGTGCCCTCCAGGCCACGCGGTCCTCCCGTCCCGAGGTCAAAGCCTCGAAAGCCCGGCTGCGGGCACTTCAACAGCAGGCGGGAACGGTGGAGGACCCGGCGGCAGCAGTGCAGAAGGTCCGCGAGGAGATCGATGCCCTGGCCAAGGTCAGCGCGCACCGGGACGCACAGATCAATCAGCAGATCAAGAACCTCCAGGCTGAACTGCGCGACGAACAGGCCCGAATCACGAGCGCGCTCAACAAGGAGACCAGCAGCCTCCGGACGAAATTGAGCACGCTGGCCACCACGGAGCAGCAGCGGCTGGAAGCCGCGCTGGCGTTCGCGATCAGGACGCACGTCCGGGAAAGACTCGGCCGATCCTCCATTCAGGAGGTCAAGAGGCTCTCTAATATGGGCTCGGGGACAGTCGCCGCGCTGGTCGCCGCCGGCATTCGCACGGCCGCCGACTTCACCGGTGTCCGGTATGTACAGAGCAGCCGGTACAACAACCGCGACGCGTTCCTCATCAGGCCCAACGGCCAGGAGGTCAAGGTTCCGGGCGTTGGCGAAGTCCGGGCCGCCGCACTCGAGAGCTGGCGGACCTCGCTGGAGCAACGAGCCCAGAAGTCGGCTCCGACCAGTCTGAGCCAGCAGGAGCGGACAGCGATCCGCCAGCAGTTCGCCGCGCAGAAGAAACAGCACGAAGCCGACATCGCGCGGGCCGAGAGCGCGGCTTCACTGAAGCGCACTCAGCTCCAGCAGCGCATCACCACCCGCCAGCAGCAGGCCAACACGGAGAAGCAGCAGCACCAGACGGCTACTCAGAACCAGCGCGCGTTGCTTCTCCAGCAACAAGCCAAACTCGCCAGCGCGAGCGCCGCCCACAATCTGCTGGTCGCCCAGCTCTCCACGGCTGTCGAACAACATCGCCGCGCCTTCGGCCTGCGCCGGTACCTCCGCTTCATCGCGACGAACCGCTAGGGCCTACCTGGGACCGAGATCACGTTGCGGGGAGAACACGCGACGGGTTCGTCGCCTACAGCGTCCGCGCCCTGCTACTCCTTCGCGCTGCTCCGCTCACCGCCCGCGCCTACGTCTGGCTGCTGTTCGGCGCCTCCACCGCCGCCAGCATCTGGGCCAACACCCTCCACGCCGTGCGCCTCAACCAGCAGACCCTCACCGCCACCGGGCACCTGCACCTGAGCGACACCTCCGTCTGCATCCTGTCCGCCATCTCCCCGCTCGCCCTCGCCGGAGCCGTCCACCTCGGCATCCACACCACCCGCCACACCCGGTCGGCGGTCCGGCCGGACGGCGAAGCGCCGGTCCCCATCCTGACCCCCGTCCCCGCTTCCGGCGGCGGACAGTCCCCGGAGGACGAACGGTCCGCCGGATCGGACCAGACCGTGGCGGTCCGGCAAACCGGACTGAACCGGACTGCGGACGGGACCGCCGTGCCGACGCCGCCCGCGAACGGACCGGACGAGGACAGCCGCCTGGCACCAGGGGGCGCCGGCTGAGGTTGAGGAGAACAGCGACAGCCCTGAGAACATCGCTTCGAGCACTCCCGCGCGCCAGCCACGCCGCCGACACCGCGACCCGCAGCAGCGCCCGCACCGCGTGACCGTCCGATACAACGCCGCCGAGTACGAAGAGATCCGCCGCGCCGCCGCCAGCCGCACCCAGACCGTCTCGCGTTTCTGCGCGACCAGCAGTCTGAACGACGCCCGCGGCCTCAGCGCGGGCGATCCTCAAGACCGACTCGACCGCGCAGTCGACGAACTGGCCAACTCCCGCGCCCAACTGGCCCGGGTCGGCAACAACCTGAACCAGATCTCCTTCGCCCTCCACGCCAACGGCTTCCACCGCCCCGCCGAGCTCGACGAAACCCTGCGCCTCGTCCGACTCGCGGTCTCCCAGGTCGACACCACCGCAGCCAACCTCGTTGGCGGGTAGGGCGATCAGGGCAGTTGATGTCGATTCGATGTCGTTCTGGCTGGTTGGGAACATTTCCGCACAGGGTCGTCTTGTGTCGGTTCCCGCTGGCCAGAACCCCTGGAGGCGCCCGTGCCCGATCCCACCGACACCAACTGGACCTCCGACCGTCCCGTGATCCGTGCCGTCCCTCACCCGGGGACGCTCGACCCGCGCGGCATCACCATCACCTGCCCGAAGTGCGACGCCACCCGCGACTGGCTCCTCCTGAACGTGCGTGCCCAGGTCTTCGTCCGCTGCCGCTGCACCTGCGAATGGCACGAGCCCGACCTCGCCCGCGCCTACTTCGACGAGCACTTCACCGTCCCCGAGCGTGAGTGGGACATCTTCGACGACGCCATGACCGGGTTGGGCTTCGACGGCCTCCTCGCCGGAGCAGTTTGGAACCTGACCTGAACAACACGGGGAGACTGCCAGCGGTCGGCGGCGGCCTCCCCTTGCCACCATCGGGTAGTGGGCACCCTGCCGCAGGGCAGAGTGCCTGCCCGGTCAGAGGGGCACCGAGGCGAGTGCCTTCTGCTTGAGGCGGAGGTAGTCCGGCTCGTCGCCGAAGAGGTCGGGTTCGGGGGTCAGCTGGATTCCGGTGGCCTCCTGTACGGCATCGGCGACGGTTCGAGCGGCTGCGGCGAAGGCGCCGGAGGTGGCGTGGCCCTCGGCGACGAGCGTGAAGTGCTTCCCGGACATCCGGATGCCTGGCGCGATGGTCTGGCCGAGGGTGAAGCCGGCGGCCTTGATCAGCCAGCTGGCGCTGACCCTGGTCAGGCCGTCCGGGAAGTCGTTCACGGGTGCCTGCTCGGCCCGGAGCGTCTCGGCCTCTCGGAGGTCGACCACCGGGCTGAGGAAGACGCTTCCGACGTTGCGGTTGTCGGCCCCTCCGTGGTCGAGGACCATGCCCTTGCTGCGTCGCACCGCCAACACCGCGGCTGCCGCTTCCGCCAGGGGAACCGGAGCTCCCTTGGGGACATCGAGCTCCTTGGCGACCATTCCGTACGTGATCGGGGTGCTCAGCTTCGAGGGCCGGAGCCGGAAGGTCACGGTCAGGAGCGTCCAGCGGGTGGAGTGCTTGAAGATGCTGGTGCGGTGTCCGAGCCGACAGTCCTCGGCCGACAGCATGACCTCGCGGCCCGTGACCCAGTCCCACGCGGTGACGTGCACGAGGGTGTCCGCGACTTCCTGACCGTACGCGCCGACGTTCTGGACCGGTGTGGCGCCAACGGTGCCCGGGATGCCGATCAGCGTCTCCATCCCGGTCAGGCCGTTGTCGACGGTCCGTTCGACAAGGTCCTGGAGGGCGTGCCCGGCCTGGACGGTGACGGTGACGGTCTCGCCGTCCAGGCCGTGCTCGAACACCGCGCCCTGGGTGGCCATGCGCACGACGGGCGCACTGCACCCGGCGTCTGCGACGAGGATGTTGCTGCCGCCGCCGAGGACCAGGGGCCTCGCACCCTCCCGGTCGGCCAGAGCGACCACGTCGGTGAAGTCGGCCGCGTCGGTCAGCTCGGCGAGGGTCTCGGCGTTTCCGCCGATGCCGAGAGTGGTGAGCGGAGCCAGCGGGACCTGTGTGCGGACGTACATTGCGGTACCTCGGGTGCGTGGGGGAGTACAGGTTATGCGGCCAGGACGGCGCTGATCTGCTCGGTGACGTCGTGCGCCAGCGGGCTGTCGGACTGCTTGAACTCGTCGCGCAGGCTGGCCATCCGCTGTCTGGCCCTGCCGGATTCGAGGTACGGGCGGAGGCCGAGAGCCTCGCGGGTGGCGTCGGCGGCGCCGTCGAGATCGCGTTGCCTCAGTCGGGCCTCCGCCAGGGACATCGTGTGGAGAAGCCTGTTCCGGGGCTGTTCGTCGCCGAAGAGGTGCAGGCCGCGGAGGAGGTGCCGTTCGGCGACTTCTGGGCGGCCGAGTTCGAGCCAGGCCCGGCTGGCGTCGGCGGCGAGAACCGCCGGTGTCACCCAGTAGGCCCATGCAGGCGTGGTGCCGTCCGCTGCGAACTCGGCCAGGGCGGCTGCCTCGTCGAGGGCCCTGACGCAGTCGTTCAGTTGGCCCAGCTGGGAGTGGGCGCGGGCCTGCCGGGTGGCGAGGAGCGCGTGGACCGCCCCGCCCGGCGTGCCGCCGATTCCCTGCCGGGCGATCTTGATCAGGCGAAGGGCCTCGTCGTGCGCGCTGCCCCAGGCCGCCTGGTAGCTGAGGCAGGAGACGATGTTCGCCCCGAGCGGGCGGTTGTTGGCTGTGTGCGCGGCGCGGAGCCCGAACAGGAGATAGCGCTGGCCGAGCGCGTTGCGTCCAAGGTCGCACGCCAGCCAGCCGGCCAGCTGCGCGAGCTCGGCGAGCACGCTGTGGAGGCGCTGCCCTATGGCCGGGTCGTAGGAGCCGTTGCGGGCCAAGTGTGCGGCCCAGTTCAGATCTTGGGTGATCCAGTCCAGTACGAGCGGGCCGCCCTGGACGTCGTCGATCCGGCGGAGCTGGGCGACGCGATCAACGAGGACGTCGATGGCCTGCGGGCTGATCGCCTCCCCGTTCGGCCGCCCGATGACCGGCTCGTCCTCGGTGGTCAGCCACTCGACGGCCGCGCCGATGAGTCCCTGGCCGGACACGGGCCGCAGCACTCCGAGGCCGGAACGCAGGGGGCCTGCCGTGAAGGACCCGAGCCCCGCCCACGTGCCCTCCTGCGACCACGGTTGCCGCAGCCAGCCGTCAGCGCCGACCACGGCGGCCTTCGCCGGCCACAGGGCCGCGACGGTGATCGTCTCCTTCAGGTGGTGGGAGAGGATCGAGGCGACGATCTGGGGAAGATCGCCGCGCGGCGTGGAGCCCTTGAGCCAGCCGTAGGGAGCTTTCGGGCTGATGCTGTTCGGGCGCACGCGGTTGATCTCGCGTGCCAGTTTGTCGGGCGACCAATCGAGTTGCTTGAGGCAGTCGCCGAGCAAGGAGCCTTCGTCCACAGGTGACCTCGGAGTCCGATGCGGCCGACAGTTCTTCGCCAACGTACAGCAGCCATCGGCGCCGACCTCTGCCCCCGCCCGATTCTGACCATTCTGACTAGCACCTGACCTGACTGACCATCACTTCCCCTTCCCGGCGGGGGTTGCAGTGCGTGAGTGTTTCGACATGCCCCGGCCGCCAGCGTCGTGAACGTCACCGCCGTCCGGCCGTGGGGAAGCGCGCCCCCCTTGGGCTGCGCACATCCGGTACCTCGATCGCACTCGACCACTGCGGGGCCTTCAAGGCCGCGCGTAGTCCGGAGGGGAAGACGATGATCCGCGTTCTGGGCAGCACGCCCGGCAGGCGCTGCCGCAGCACCGATCGTGACCCGATCGGCTCAGTTCTCTTCACCGCCCTGTGGGCCCTCGGCCACGTCCTGTGCCTCGCCCTGCTCGGGACGGTCGTCCAGCACCAGCTCGCCTCATCGAGCCACAGCCACACCACGGCGCTCGACGGCGTTCAGCCGCCCACGCTGCACACGGCCTGACCATCCGGCCCGCAGCGGCCCACCCATCCAGACACCAACCAGCAAGACCATTGGGGGACTTCAATGCTGCACAGCACAACGCCCGGAGGCGCCCTGTCCCGGGCCGTCGTCACCGGAGCCGCAGGCTTCATCGGATCGCACCTGGTCGACGCCCTCCTCGCGGCCGGCACCGCCGTCGTCGGGGTGGACCGCCGCGACCCGCGCACCGACCCGCAGGCAGCGACCAACCTCGCCGGAGCCCTCGACCACCCCGGCTTCACCTTCGTCGCCGCCGACTTGAGGACCTGCCCACTCCAGGCCCTCTTCCTGCAGGCCGACGCGGTCTTCCACCTCGCCGCCCTGCCGGGCGTGCGCGGTTCCTGGGGCGAGCGGTTCTCCGAGTACACCGCCTGCAACGTCTTCGCCACCGAGCGGGTGTTGGCCGCCTGCGAGGACGTCCGGGTTCCCCGCCTGGTCTACGCCTCCTCGTCCAGCGTCTACGGGACCACCAACGGCGGCGCCACCGGCGAAGCGATCACGCCCAACCCCGAGTCCCCGTACGCGATCAGCAAGCTCGCCGGTGAACAGCTGTGCCTGGCCCACGCGGGCAAGGCCACCTCCACGGCCACGGCGGTGGCGCTTCGGCTGTTCACCGTCTACGGGCCCCGTCAGCGCGGCGACATGCTGATCGGCCGCGCGCTCACGGCGGCGCTCGGCGGACCCGCGCTGGACCTCTACGGGAATGGGGACCAGCGCCGCGACTTCACCTACGTGGGCGACGTGGTCCAGGCCGCCATCGCCTCCGCGGCCGCGCCCATCACCACGACTGTGCTCAACATCGGCGCCGGCGTCAGCACCAGCGTGCTGGAGGTGCTGGCCGCCGTCGAAGAACTGACCGGCCACGCGGTGCCGGTGAACCGGCTGCCTGCCCAGGCCGGCGACGTCGAGGCCACCCTCGCCGACCACTCCCGGGCGGTCGACCTCCTGGGCTGGGCGCCCCGCACCGCCCTCCTCCAGGGCATCTCCCGCCAGCTCGCCCACCTCACCGCCAACTCCCCGCAGCCCGTGGGCGCCTGAATGATCCGCCCCGCCGTTTCACCGGAGGAATCGTGTTCGTCACCACCGCGGACAGCGCGAACGCGCTGTTCACCCGTGCCAGCAAGGCCATCCTGAGCCAGGGCCGCAGCGTCGCGCCGCGCGGCATGGCCACCGCCGAACTCATGGGCGCCTATCTCAAGCTGACCAACCCGGCCGCCCGCATGGTCCACCTCGGCCCGTACCGGGTGCTGAACCCCGCGTTCGCCGCCGCCGAGACCGTGTGGATCCTCTCCGGCTCCAACGCGGACTGGATCCACGACTTCAACAGCCGCCTGGCCACGCTCACCGACCACGGAGCCCTCCAGGGCGCTTACGGTCCGCGCCTTCGACGCTGGCACGGACGACTGGACCAGCTCGACTACGTCCGGCGGCAGCTGACCCGCGACAGTGAGAGCCGTCGCGCCGTCGTTCAGATCTTCGACCCGAGCCGCGACACCGCCGGCCACAAGGACGTCCCCTGCACCCTCGGCTACCGCTTCTACCTGCGCGAGGGCCGTCTGGAGATGCACACCAGCATGCGCAGCCAGGACGTGTGGCTTGGGCTTCCGTACGACCTGATCACCACGACCGTCCTGCACGAGCTGATGGCCGGCTGGCTCGGCGTCCAGGTCGGCGACTACCACCACCACGTCGACTCCCTGCACCTGTACGCCCAGCACCAGGACACCGCCTGGAGCCTCACCGCCGACGCGCCCGCCTCCCCGACGTGGCAGCCGCTCGGCATCGCGTGGGAAGACTTCGACCTGATGATGAAGCAGGTCACGGCGGGTGAAGCGGTCGGGCACCCAGTGTGGGACGGCTTCGCCGCCGTCCTGGCCAGCTACCGGCTCTGGAAGGCCGGAAGCCGCGACGAGGCACGCGTCAGGGCCGCCGAAACGACCGGGCCGCTGCCCGAAGCCCTGGCTCTCTGGTACGACCAGCGCGAGCAGAAGATCCCGCTCGCCCAGATGCCCACCCCGGCGATCCCGGCGAAGAGGTGACCAAGGTGACCACGAACCGCAGCACCGTGCTGGGCCTGTGCTCCTACACCCACGACTCCGCCGCCGCCCTGCTCGTTGACGGCCAGCTCATCGGGTTCGTCGAGGAGGAGAGACTCAGCGCCGTCAAGCACGACAAGAGCTACCCGGCCAAGGCCGTCGACTGGCTCCTCGACGAAGCGGGCCTGACCCGCGCCGACATCGGCACCGTCGCTTACAACTTCACGCCGCAGCACTACCTGCGGGCGATCCCCGCCTCTCTCACCCACGCGGTGCGGCCCGTCACCGCCGTTCGCGCCCTGCCGAGGGCCCGGTCGTTCACCCAGGTCGCCGCCAACACCCGCCGGCGTCTGGCCCGCCTGGCCGACTGCTTCCCGAACGCCGCCGTGCAGCCTGTGCTTCACCACCGAGCCCACGGGCTCTACGCGTTCGCGGCATCCGGCTACGACGAGGCCGCCGTCCTCGTGGTGGACAGCCTCGGCGAAGTCCAGGCCACCACCATCGGCCACGCGAGGCAGCGCGCGAACCGCTGCTCGTACCGGATCGTCCACGCCATCGACGACCCCGCGTCCCTCGGCTACGTGTACGGCGCCATCACCGAGCACCTCGGATGGCGGCGCGGAGACGAGGAAGGCACCGTCATGGCCCTGGCCGCCCTCGGCGACCCGAAGCGCTTCCGGGCCCTGTTCACCAAGGCCGTCCAGCTCACCACCAACGGCTTCGTCCTCGACCACCGGCTCATCGCCCTGCGGGTCATGGACCGCCGCTACCCGCGGCTGACCGCCGACTTCACCGCCTTCACCTGCCCGCCCCGCCGACCGGGCGAGGAGGTCGCCCAGGTCCACGCCGACCTTGCCGCCGCCCTCCAGGAGCGGACCGAGCAGGTGATGCTGCACCTGGCGCGGATCGCCCGCGAGCGTACCGGCGCCCGGCTGCTGTGCGTCGGTGGCGGAGTCGCGATGAACTGCGTCAGCATCGGCAAGATCATCGTCTCCGGGCTGTTCGACGAGGTCGCCGTCCCGCCCGCCCCCGGGGACTCCGGCACCGCGATCGGCGCCGCAGCAGCCGTCCACCTCGACCGGTACGGCGACCTGCCGACCGGACTGGCCCGGGCCTGCTACCTCGGCCCGGCCTTCCCCGGCCTGGAGCTGCCCGCCGAGCCTCGGCCCGGCATGACCGCGCGCCGCCTGAACGACGTGGCCGCCTTCGCGGCCCGCGAGCTGGCCAAGGGCACGATCATCGGCCTGTTCCAGGGCGGAGTGGAGGCCGGGCCCCGAGCGCTCGGGCACCGCTCGATCCTCGCCTCCCCGCTACGGCCCGGCGTCGCCGACCGGCTCAACTCCACCGTGAAGTTCCGTGAACCGTTCCGCCCATTCGCCCCGGTCGTCCTGGCCGACAAGGCCGCCGACTACTTCACTCTCGGCCAGGAGGCGCCGTTCATGTCGATGGCTTCCCCGGTCACCGACCTGGCCCGCGAGACGATCCCGGCGATCATCCACACCAACGGCACCACGCGCGTGCAGACCCTCACGCCCAGGGACAACCCACTCCTCGCCGACATCCTGACCGCCTTCGCCGAACTCACCGGCGTACCCGTGCTGATCAACACGTCCCTCAACGTCAAGGGCAAGCCGATCTGCGGCACCCCCGAGATGGCGCTGGACTGCCTGGCCGAATCCGGTCTCGACGCGCTCCTCATCGAGGACTGGTGGGTGACCAAGGCATGAGAGTCGGATACAGCCACTGGGGTTTCCTCGGCCCCGGCGTCACCGACACCCCGGACGGCGGACGCAGCCACCGACGCACCCTGGTGGACGGCCTGATCGCCGCCGGGCACGAGATCGTCTTCCTCCAGGCCAACCGCGATCTCGCCGAGGCCGGCACCGACCTCACCACCACCTATCGGTGGGACGGCGGACTACCCGAGATCGACGCCCTGTTCCTGGAATGGCGCTGGCCCATCCCCGGCCGCAACACCACCGAATGCGGCAGCGCCGGTCACACCTGCGACCTGCACCGGCAGCAGGCCCTCCTCGACCACTACACCCACCGGCACGCCGTCCGCACGGTCCTGTGGGACAAGGACCAGCAGCTGCCCGCCGACGACCCGCTCCGCGCCCTCGGGCACGTCCAGGTGTGCGAGCCGGCCCTCCACCCCTCGCCCGGGGCGGTGCCCCTGCTCTTCCCGGTCGCCGACGAAGCACTCGACCAGGCCCACCCGGCCGCGCTCGCCACCCAGGGGCGGCGCCTGCTGCCGCTGGTCTACATCGGCAACCAGTACGACCGCGACGCCGCCTTCGACGAGTACTTCGCTCCGGCCGCCGCCAAGCTGCCGCATCGAGTGGCCGGGAAGTGGAACGACACCGCCCGCTGGCCGCAGGTGAACTTCACCGGGCGTATCCCCTTCGACGAGGTCACTCCGCTCTACCGCTCCGCGCTGGCCACCGTGCTCCTCGCGCCCGACCGGTACGCGCGAAGCGGCCAGTTCACCCAGCGCCTCTTCGAAGCCGTCCTCGCCGGCTGCCTGCCGCTCGCCCCGCGCACGCTGCGTGGTGCGGAAGCGGTCGTGCCGCGCGAGCTGATCGTCACCGGCGCCGTCGACGTGATGGCCACCATCGCCGCGCTCACCGAGATCGCGGGCAGCCAGGCCCATGCCGACCTGATCGCCCGCTGCCTCGATCGCCTCGACCCGTTCCGCCTCACCCGCCAGCTCCGCACCGTCACCGCCGCGCTGGCCGGCACCGACATCCCGCCTCTCCTCATCGACATCGAAGGAGCCCGCGCATGACCCAGACCGCAGCCGTACTCCCCGGCATCCAGCGGGTCGAAAAGCTCTACCTGGAGCTGCTGTTCCGCTGCAACCTCTCCTGCACCACCTGCTACCACGGCGAGGACCTCAAGCGCCCCGACACCGTCACGATCGACCAGGCCACCGCCGCCCTCACCTACTTCGCCGCCGCCTACGACACCCACTGGGTGTGCCTGCTCGGCGGCGAACCCCTGCTGTTCGAGGGCCTGCCGACTGTCCTGACCGCCGCCAAGTCGCTCGGCTACCGCACCGAGATCTGCACCAACGGCTACAAGCGCCGAGCATTCCTCACCCGGGCCGCCGAGCACCTGGACATGCTCCGTGTGTCCCTGGACGGCGGCACCGCCGAGGCCCACGACAGCATCCGCCGCCCGGGCTCCTTCGCCGCCGCCTTCGACACCCTCGCCTGGGCCCACGGCCGCAAGCTCCCCTTCGGCGCCACCTGCACGCTCACCGGCGAGAACATCGCTACCATCCCCGCCCTGGCCGAGCGACTGCGCGACCTCGGCGCCCGCGACCTGATGCTCCACCGCGTCCGCCTGGTCGGCAATGCCGCCACGAGCGGCATCACGGCCGTCACCTGGGAACAGACCCAGCACCTCCACGAACAGCTGACCGCCATGGACCTGGACGGCATGACGATCAACACCGACATCCTGCTGCCTGAACGCTGCCCGGAGCCCACCGGCGTGGTCGAGAAGCTGGAGATCGCGCCGGACGGACGGGTCTACCTGTCGTGCGCCGAGGTCGCCGGCCCCGGCCGCGAGGTCCGCTACGACTTCGACCGCGCCGCCCTGGTCGCCGCCGACGCCGCGTGACCAGCGGGAAGCGTCCCGGGCCGGTGCCCGGCCCGGGACGCACCACCCGCCGTCCCAGCCGTCGAAACCGAACACGGTCCGCCCCATCGCACGGCTCGGTAGCCTGTAGCGACATGGACAGGATCGCCATCATCGGCTGCGGCGGCAGCGGCAAGACCACCCTCGGACGCCAGATCGCCGCAAAGATCAACGCCCCCGTCGCCCACCTCGACGGCGTCTACTACGACTCCGACTGGAACACCCTTCCCCCGGAGAAGTTCGCCGCCATCCAGGAAGACCTGGTCGCCGAACCGCGCTGGGTGATCGACGGGAACTTCGCCTCCACCCTCCCCATCCGCCTCAAGCGGGCCGACACCGTTGTCTTCCTCGACATCCCGCCGATCGTGTGTCTGTGGGGCATCCTCCAGCGCCGCCGTCGCTACCGCGGTGGCCAGCACACCGAGCAGGGCGTCTTCGACCGCATCCACTGGGGCTTCGTCCGCTACATCCTCGGCTACCGCCGCCAGATGCGGCCCAAGGTCCGCGCGCTGATCGCCGAGCACGCCGGCCACGCCCGCGTCGTCACCCTCACCAGCCGCCGGGCCGCCCGCCGGTTCCTGGCCACCGTGCCCCGGCAGACATGACCTGACCTGACCCACCTCGCACCGGGAAGGCTCCACCTGTCCATGACCGCCAACCCGTTCCTCGACGCTGCCCGCGTCCGCCACGACCTGTACGGCGACGCCGACCGCATCACCCAGCGCACCAGCGCCCTCGCCCGCGCCAAGACCGCAGGCCCCCACCCCGCCACCGTCATTGCCGACCTCGCCGCCACCGGCCTGCGCGGCACCGTCCTCGACATCGGCTGCGGACGCGGCACCACCACCCTCGCCCTCGCCGAGCGGCTCACTCCGCCCAGGCTCATCGCCTTCGACCAGTCCGCCGCCCTCCTCGCCGAAACCGAGCGCAGGCTCGCCGGACATGTGGGCGTGAAGTCCATGCGAGGCGACTTCCACACCATCGCCCTGCCCAACTCGTCGGTGGCGGTGGCCGTCGCGGCGTTCTGCCTCTACCACTCGCCCCGCCCCGCCGCAGTGATCGCGGAGATCGCCCGCTGCCTGGCCCCCGGCGGCCTGTCGATCACGGTCACCAAGTCCGCCGACAGCTACCGCGCCCTGGACGAGGTGATCGCCGCCAGCGGCCTTGACCCCAAGGCCACCACCAGGCCGAGCCTGTACGAGACCTTCCACAGCCACAACCAGGCCGACATCGTGGCCACCTGCCTCGACATCCAGCAGATCGTCCACCACGAACACCGCTTCCGCTTCACCGACGCCGACCACATCGCCGCCTACGTGGCCACCAACCCCAAGTATCAACTCCCGCACGACACCAGTGAGATCGCCCAGCGGCTGCGGGAGACCGTTGGCGACGGCCCGCTGGAGACCACCTCGACCGTCGCCTACGTCGTGGCCTCCCGCCGATGAGGACCTTCACCAAGACCTACGCCGACGCCGAAGCCCAGCGGCGGGCCCTGGCCCACCACCGGTGGATCGCCCAGGTGAACCCCGACGTGCGCATCCCCGCCATCGTCCAAGTCCGCGCCAATGCCATCGACTTCGAGCACATCGATGGCCGCCACGGCACCTCCGACGACCTGGTGTCCCTGGCCGATCTCCTCGGCCACCAGCACACCACCGCCCACACCCGCGAACTGCGCGCCGCCCGCATGGACACACCCCACGCCAGCAACGGCACCACCATCGCCGGCTTCGCCGACGGTCGCCGCGAACGCCTCCATCACCTCCTGGCCTCCGGCGCCGTGCCGGGCCCAGTCCTCTCCCGTGAGGCGATCGACAGCTGGCTGGAGCGGGCCGCCGCAATGCCGGCCGCCTTCTACAAGGACGCCAACCCGCGCAACTTCCTCATCACCGGCGCCGACGTGGCCGTCATCGACTTCGACTCCCTTACCCTCGCGCCCTTCGGCTACGACCTCGCCAAGCTCGTCGTCAGCACCGCCATGACCAACGGCCCCCTCCCCGAGGACACCATCCGCCAGGCCGTGAACACCTACAACCGCCACCCGAGCCGCTACGGCCTGCCCGGTTGTCCGTGGCGCGAGTTCGCCGCCTGGTGCGAGTTCCACCACATCCTCACCGGGCCCTACCTCGGCACCAACGGCTACCGGTTCAGCTGGCACACCGTGAGGCCGGCCTGGACCACTGACACCCTCCGGCACTTCGACAAGGAGCGGACACCGTGACGACCAACAGCGTGATGAACAGCCGCAACGCCGTCTGCGTGATCGTCCACGACAAGGACACCGACACGATCGCCGCCCTCCACTACGCCGCCCGCAACTGGTCCCCACAGCCGTCCTGGACCGTCCCCGGCGGCAAGGCCGAGCCCGGCGAACCCCTCGACGAGGCCGCCGCCCGCGAACTCAAGGAGGAGACCGGCCTGCTCGTCGACCCGGCCCACCTCGAACTCGTCCACGTCATCCACGTCGAACAGGGCTCGGACCAGGCTGGCCAGTTCGTCCTCTTCGTCTTCGCCACCGACAAATGGACCGGCGACCTCACCAACACCGAGCCCGACAAGCACCTCACCGCGCAGTGGATCCCTGCCGCCCGCCTACCCGAGCCCGCGTTCCCCACCGCCGCGCGAGCACTCGCTGCCTACAGCGCTGGCGGTCCCGCCTTCTCGCGCTACGGCTGGGAGACAACAGCACCATGACGGCACACGAGGTGGGCCCGCCGGAGGCAATCCGACGAGCCCACCCAGCCGCGGCAGCCCATGAACTGATGCCCAAGCAGTTCCACCGCCGCTTTCATCCACGACACCCAGTGGCGGCCTCGGTTCGCTGGCTACAGTCGTCACCATGAGCGACTCCCAGCCCCACGAGGTCGTAGCCCAGCCTCGCACTGCCGCCGGTGTGCTGTTCTTCGACGCGGAGAACCGCGTCCTCCTCGTGAAGCCGACCTACAAGCCCGGCTGGGAGATCCCCGGCGGCTACCTCCACGCCGGCGAGACCCCGAGCGAAGGCGCGGCCCGCGAGGTCAAGGAGGAACTCGGCATCACCGCGCCGATCGGCCAGCTCCTCGTCGCCGACTGGGCACCCCACCCCACCGAGGGAGACAAGCTCCTCTTCGTCTTCGACGGCGGCATCCTCCAGGCCGACGAGCTCGACAACATCACCGTCGACCAGGTGGAGATCGGCGAGTACGCCTTCCACGCCCCCGACCAGCTCGACGCACTCCTCATCCCACGCCTCGCCCGCCGCGTCCACGCTGCCCGCGCCGCCAGGACGCAGGCTGCGACCGTCTACCTGGAGCATGGAGCGTCCCGCCCGTAGATCCACACCCTCACTCCGACTGCACGAAGCTTCCTTCGACGCAGCCAGCGAGTGTGATCAATGCCGCTGCAGCAAAAGGACCTTGCTGTGGCGAGTGACGTGGTACGTTCCGTGGTCCAACCGAAAATAGGCGACCCCGGCGATGCGGCAAACATCCCGGGGTCTGGCACCAGGAGTGCGACCTCCCGATGCGTGTCCATCGTACCGAACACGTACGTAACTTCACCGTGCTGCCCAACTGCATGCTGCAGTACCGGCAGCTGTCCTACACCGCCCGCGGCCTGCTCGCGGACCTCCTCTCCCGACCGGACGGCTGGCGCGAGGACGGCCGGCACATGGCCGACACCAGCCCCCAGGGACGCGGCGCGATCCGCAAGGCCCTGAAGGAGCTGACCGAGGCCGGGTTCTACCGGGTCGAGAAGATCCGCATGCCGGACGGCACGATCATCACCGAGACCCACGTCTACGACACCCCGCAGCTCGCACTGCCAGGTGCCACCCGTCCGGTCTCCGGCGAAGCGACCACCGGACGTGCTGACACCCTTCCAAAGGACGGGTTCAAAGGAACCTCCCTCCCCGCCGAGCAGCCCGACGAGCCGGTCCTCGCCGACGAGCCGCAGGCGAGGACGGGAGGGCGGGTGGAAGACCACGAGGACGAGGCCGACGAGCAGCCCGTGGCCGTGCCGGACGAGCAGGTCCGCGAGGCGGTCGCCACGCTGTTCCGGGTGATCCGCCCCGAGCCGCGCCTGCGGCTCGGCCAGGCCGAAGCCGAGGAACTCGCACCCCTCGTCGCGCAGTGGCTGGAGCGCGGCGCGACCCAGGCCGACCTCGCCCACGCCCTGCTGCCGGGCCTGCCCGCGCCGGTGCACTCAGCGGTCGCGGTGCTCCGCTACCGCCTGGAGCACAAGATGCCGCCCGTCCAGCCCGCTGTGCGGCCCGCAGCGGCCCGATACGCCGAGTGCGCCAAGTGCCACGACCCGGTGCCCCAGCCGGGCATTTGCCGGGCCTGTGCAGGCTTTGGCCGGCGCCCAGCCGAACCCGCCAGCGGAGCACGTATCGCTGCCGAAGGAGCTGCCCGCGTCCGGGCGGCGATGAACGCCGCGCGGTACACGTTCGGCAGCAGGGACCTCGCCCCCATCGCCTGAAGGCCATCGAGATCCCCGTATACGGCTGCTCTCACCTGGCCAAACGGGTTGTCCCTATGCCTCGACACACGCGCTGGAGCCGCGTCCTCAAGCTGAATCCTCATCGTTCCGGCGCCATCGAAAGTGTTCTACGTTGTGGGCGAGCCCGCCCGAGCCCAGAAGGAAGTACCCATGACTGATGCGAGTGCCCACTCGAAGGCCGAAGTCCTGGAGGAGCTGGTTTCCAAAGAGGGCGTGGGCTCCACGGTCCAGTTCCGTGCAGGTCAGACGATCATCCAGGAGGGCGATCTCTCGAACCAAGTGCTGATGCTGCGTGAGGGAACCGCCAAGGTGGTGACCCGCAATGCAGATGGCACCGAGATCGTTCTCGGGCTGCGCGAGAAGCCAGAGATCATCGGGGAACAGGCCGCCCTCAACGGCACACCGAGGTCTGCCTCGGTGATCGCGTTGACCGACGTGACGGCCCTCGCCATCTCTGCCGAGGATTTCCGAACCCTGGTGGGGAAGCAGCCTGAGGCCGCTGCCGCCGTACTCGGGATCGTGACCGAGCGACTCCGCGAGGCCGATCGCGGCCGAGTGGAGCTGGCCACCCACACCGTTGCCCATCGAGTCGCGGCGCGGCTGGTGGCTCTTGCATCGCAGATCGGAGTAGTCGACGAAGCGGCTGGTGTTGTGAGGCTTCCCCTTTCCCAGCAAGACCTGGCCGGGTGGGCAGGCGCATCCCGCGAGGCGATCGTGAGGACTCTGCGGCTTCTGCGGGACGAGGGTGTCGTGACCACCGAGCGACGACAGATCGTCATTCACGACCTGGAGGCGTTGCGCACCAAAGCCACTGACTGACAGTCAGAGTGGTATTCTGACTCAGTCGGAACGCTGAGGAATACCACTCTCGGGGGCGTGACCGCTTGATCGAGCATGTACGCAAGATCTTCTTCGGCTTGGACATCGCCGGCTTCAATCAGACAGACCGGACGGACCTCGCCTGCCTCGCGATGCGGCAGGGCCTGTACGAGGCACTTGGTCGCGCCCTGGCCGCCGGCGGCCAGGGCGCGGAGAGTTACGACCTGCTCGACCGCGGCGACGGCATCATGGCTGTGATTGACGACTCCGCGGGCGTCCACACCCTGGCCCGAACAGTGGTCCCAGCACTTGCTGCCGCCATCCATGAGTACAACGGCACCGCGGGTCCGGGCGCCCAGATTCGACTCCGCGCCGCACTGCACCATGGCGATGCATTCCGGGACGACCACGGCTACGTCGGCCGGCAGGTGAGCCATGCGTTCCGTTTGCTCGACGGCCCAGAACTGCGAGTGATGCTCGGCGCCAGCACTGCTGTCCTGGTCCTGGCCGTGTCTGAGAGTGCATGGCACATGCTGGAGCCCTCAGGCCCTGGCGGGTCCGATTACGCCGACATCCTGATCAGCACCAAAGAGCACACTGCCCGAGCCTGGGTCGCCGAGTTCAGGGCCACCCCTGCTCTGGTCAGGTGAGCGAATGACTGACACCTCGACATGCGCGTACGCCATGCCCCTGACTATCCGGCCGACTCAAGCGCCCCACATGGCGAAGAGTGGAGGGATTCAGAGCCGGCGCGCTGTCCGTCTGCGCGAGCACCCGACGAGCAAGTGCACAGTCCCGCTGATCGCCGAGGAGGTTGGCAGTTGAACGTCGCCGGATGGGTTGGCACAGTAATCGGCGTCATTGCCGGCGCAGCCATCATCGTAAACAAGCTCGGCGAACTGGCACACGCGGTACTTGACGTCAGGGACAGCCTTCGCGACAGGTTAAGCCGCAGGGAACGCGACCGGATTGGCCAACATGATCAAGAAGGCGCGCCTTGGCCGAGCATAGAGCCTGTCGATCGCGAACCCGAGATGGTCAAGGAGCCATAGAGCACGAAAGACGCGGTGCCCTGGTCGGACAATCCCAGCCGTCGTCACTTACCCTGCGCGGTCAAGGCCCCAACGATTGACGGAGCGGCGGCTGGCACCACGCTGAACAGGATGACAATGATCGCGGTGAGCGACGGCTCGACGTGGTAACCGTAGTGACCCGCGATCTTCATACCGCACCAGGCGACGGCTCCAGCAGCCACGATGGTCACCACCCTGCGCACACCACCCCTAACCACCATCACCGCCGAGTCGACCACGCTCCAGGACGGTTCAAGCTTTTCCTTCTCCTCCTCGGTAAATTCCAGCAGCGCACCCACGTGGCCAACTGCGTAATTGTCTGCGATCTGAACCAAGAGAGCAATAAGCTCCTTCAAGGCCGCATCGGCATCTTTATCCAACCCAGCAGCAGCCTTTCGCAGCCTGGTGATCACAAGGCGGCTGTGCCGCTTCAACTCCGGTTGCCGCGAGGAAATCATCGGGACCGTCCCACGCCAGAACCTCATGCGTCCGATCATCAACTCGGCTGACTTCAGCTCGCGCGATGCCACCATGAGAAGGTTCGTCCGCTCGTTCCGCCCGGCCGGCAGAACCTCCGACAACGACCCCACCAGATCCGCAAGGATCGCCACTGGCCGATACCGCGTGTAGCGGTTTACCTCAATCACCATGAAGAAAGGAACGAACATCGACGCGAGCACCGTCATCACGGCCACAACAATAAGTGGCGCCAAGATGATCAGGACTGGCATGGGCAGGGCATCCAGGGGGCGCAACAGGTAGAGAACACCCCAGCAGAATCCGACCCACGCCAGTATGGCCAAACAAAAGCGGCCATACTGGATCGAGCGCCGATAGTGCATCCATAGCGCCATCCGGACTTCAGTCGGAATCCCGCCAACGAAGCCAGCCAGTTCCAGGGATTCCCTGAGATCCGCCGTGGCCTTCATGCTCTTCCTCAGTGCCGCGCGCCTACCGTTCTCCCGGATGTCGCGCCCAAGCTGCAGAGCCCGCTGTCGCACCCTCTCCCCCTCCCTACGGAATCGCAGAATGCCACGGCCGACCAACCGAACAAGCCGATTTCGGGCTTGATGTGGCACGACCGTGACAGACCGCCTCACTAGTCGCCGAGCTGGCAGCCGGTGTTCTGCGGACCCTGACGGCCCGGTCGCCCACGGCGGACCGGGCCGGGCAAGCTCAGCCTCGACGTCCGGCCCTGCAAAGTGCTGCGAAACGAGGGCACATCCAGGGCACATGCGGGCGGAAAATGGCGCTGACCAGTGAAAACTCCCGACAAGAGTTTTCCCAGGTCAGCGCCATGATCGACGAAAACTCGCAGGTCAGCGCGGTGCTGGTGCAGTACGTGAACTACCGCTGACCGTCCGGTCGGCCGACGACGGAACGGCCCCGCTCCCGGGTTCGGGATCGGGGCCGTCCGCATGGGCGGGCGGGTTCGACGCGGGCGCCGTGCGGGCGTTGCACGGCGGGTGCGCGGTGGGTGCGGGTTCAGTCGGCTGCCGCCGCCCAGGCCTGGGTGGTGCGGTGCGCGTCCAGGCCGACCGCCGTGAACTCGTCCGCCCGGCCGCCGCCGGTGTGCGCGCCGATCCGCCGCAGGGCGCGGGAGATCGGGGTGCCGTCGGGCGTCGGTGGCTCGGACCCGCCGCTGGTGAGCGGGCCGAGGTCGACCCGGCCGTCCGCCCAGACGGCGGCGCGCTGGGTGCCGCTGCCGCCGGAGTACGCGGCCTCCACGCAGGCGATCGGGCCGGCCTTCGACCAGGCGGCCAGCCGGAGTTCGAAGCCGTCCGAGTACCAGCCGCACCCGGCCCCGCCGGTGGTCTTGCGCACGCTGCCGTCGCCCTGGAGGGCGGCGAGGACGGCAGAGGTGACCGGGATCAGCGCCAGCCCCTGCCCCAACGGCACCACCCGGGCCGCCGGAACCTCCGCCGCCGCCACCCTCAGCAGCTCCAATGTTCCTATCAGCGCGTGGAGTTCGTAGGACATGCCGGACATGCTGTCCCACCGCACTGACAGTCGGCCCGGAGTTTATGATTCCGTGCCCGGCCGGAGACCGTAGAGCAGGCTGAGCACCGTCAAACCGGTCCGGCCCGGGGCGCCCCGGGCCCCGCGGCCGGTCACCCGCTCGGGTGCGTGCCGCATGCGGCGGGCCCGGCATCCGGGTGGACTGGCCGGGTACGGCCCGCCCCCGGGGCCTCCCCCGACGCCCGTGCCGTCGAAACAACCCTGCCGACCGCGGCCGCACACCCCTGACCGCACCCGACCGCAGCCGGCCACCGCTGCCGCACCCGGCCACAGCCGGCCGGGCCGTACCGGAGGAGACCGATTGAGTTCCACGGACGCGCCCCCGCCCGGTCACGGCGCTCCCGACGGCGGCCGGGCAGTCGCCCCGACCGCCGCCACGACCGCTGCCACGTCCACCGCCCCGTCAGCCCGGGAGCGGACCGGCTCGGTGGCCGCCCGGGTGGCCGCCGCCCCGCGGATGTCCTGGGTGACGCTCGCCCTGATGACGACCAGTTCGGTGGCCAGCCTGCGCTCCGCCCCCACCATGGCGGTCTACGGCCTGGCCTGCGTCTTCCTCTACCTCGTCCCGGCGGTCGCGTTCCTGCTACCGACCGCGCTGGTCTCCGCCGAGCTGGCGTCCGGCTGGGACGGCGGCGTCTACCGCTGGGTGTCGGAGGGCCTGTCGAAGCCGCTCGGCTTCCTCGCCGTCTGGTGCCAGTTCGCGATGACGATCTTCTACTACCCGTCCCTGCTGGCGTACGTGGCCTCGACCATCGCGTACGTGGTGGACCCGCGGCTGGCCGGCAACGGCCCGTACACCGCCGTGGTGATCATGGTGCTGTACTGGACCGGCGTCTGGGTCTCGGCGCGCGGCACGAAGGCGGTGGCCGGGCTGTCCTCGATGCGCCTGGTGATCGGCACGCTGATCCCCGGCACGCTGCTGGTCGTCCTCGGCTTCGTCTTCCTCGGCCAGGGCAATTCCGCCGCCGCCCCGATGGACGCCTCGCACCTCTTCCCGCAGTGGACCGGCCTGGCGAGCCTGGTGCTGATCGTCAACAACTTCCTCAGCTACTCCGGCATGGAGATGAACGCGGTGCACGTCTCCTCGCTGCGCGATCCGGCCCGGGAGTTCCCGCGTTCGATGTTCACCGCGGCCGGTCTGGTGCTGGCGATCTTCATCCTGCCCGCCCTCGCGATCAGCTGGGTGGTGCCGTCCAGCGAACTGAGCCTGACGGCCGGGGTGATGCAGGCCTTCGACGCCTTCTTCCAGTACTTCGGCATCGGCTGGCTCACCCCGGTCATCGCGGTGGCCCTGATCGCGGCCTCGCTCGGCGGCATGCTGACCTGGCTCGCCGGGCCGTCCAAGGGCCTGCTGATGATCTCCCGGCAGGAGGGCTACCTGCCGCCCTTCCTGCAGAAGCTCAACCGGGAGGGCGTCCAGCAGAACCTGCTGGTCACCCAGGGCGTGGTCACCACGGCCATCGCCCTGCTGTACGCGCTGATCCCGAACGTCTCCAGCGCCTACTGGATCTTCTCGGTGATCACCACGCAGGTCTACCTGATCGTCTACCTGCTGATGTTCACCGCCGCGATCCGGCTGCACCGCACCCGGCCGGACCACCCGCGCGGCTACCGGGCGCCCGCGCTGGTGCCGCTCTGCGTCGTCGGGCTGGTCGCCTCGGCCGCCGCGATGGGGATCGGCTTCGTGCCCTCCTCGCAGTTCGGCAGCGGCAGCGCCTGGTCGTACGTCGGGATCGTCGGCGGCGGGCTGCTGCTCCTCGGCCTGCTCGTCCCGTACCTCTTCCTGCGGCTGCGCAAGCCGAGTTGGCGCTCCCCGGGCGCGGACTCCGAACTGGCGGCGCAGCGGGCGGACGAACTGCGCGGCGCCGACGGGGGCACGGCATGACCAGCCTGATGGCCTCCCGGCACCGCTGGGTCTACCTCGGCTCGATCGTCCTGCTGGTCGCGATGCTGGTCACCGGCCTGCTGTCGTTCTCCCGACTGCACGCCGACGACCAGGCGAACCGCAAGGCCGGGCAGTTGTCGGACGCGCTGAGCTCGGCCGGCTACCCGGTGCCCACCCGGGACCAGGTCACCCACACCCTGGGCACCGACGGCGGCGCCGTCTGCGCCGATCCGGCGAACGCGCTCACCCAGGCCCAGTGGACGTCCGGCATGTCCAACGGCGCCGCCGGGCCCGGCCAGCGGCCGGTGCTCTCGGACCGCGTGGTGGTGCGGGCCGAGGCGATCGTGCTCTCGGTGTACTGCCCGGACAAGCTCGCCGCCATCCAGGACCGGATCGACGACCTCGACCTGCGCGACACCGTCCGCAAGTGACCGCGGAGCAGGTGACCGCGGAGCAAGTGACGGCACCGCACCACGGGACCACAGAGCACATGACCCAGGGAGCCTTCGCATGACCGACGAACTCGCCCGCCGGATCGCCGGGTTGATGCCGCGCGCGCAGGCCGACCTGGCCGAGCTGGTGGCCATCCCGTCGGTCGCCGACCCCCGGCAGTACCCGCCGGAGAAGCGCCGGCAGGCCGCCGAGTGGGTCGCCGCCGCCTTCGCCGAGGTCGGCCTGCGCGACGTCCACCTGGCGGAGACCCCGGACGGCAGCCACGCCGTGATCGGCCACCGCCCGCCCCCGCCCGGCGCCCCGACCGTGCTGCTCTACAGCCACTACGACGTCCAACCCCCGCTGGACGACGCCGCCTGGGCGTCGCCGCCGTTCCGGCTGACCGAGCGCGACGGCCGCTGGTACGGGCGCGGCGCCGCCGACTGCAAGGGCAACATCGTCATGCACCTCACCGCGCTGCGCGCGCTCGGCGAGGACGTCCCGGTCGGCCTGAAGCTGGTCGTCGAGGGCTCCGAGGAGCAGGGCACCGGCGGCCTGGAGCGGTACCTGCCCCCGCACGCCGGGGAGTTGCACGCGGACGCCCTGCTGATCTGCGACACCGGCAACGCCGCCGTCGGCGTCCCGACCGCCACCACCTCGCTGCGCGGGGTCACCACCGTCGTGGTCACCGTCCGGGCGCTGGAGGGCGACCTGCACTCGGGCATGTTCGGCGGCCCCGCCCCCGACGCGCTCGCCGCGCTGATCCGGATGCTCGACTCGCTGCGCGACGCCGCCGGCGGCACCCGGATCGACGGCCTGGACTGCGACGGGACGTGGCACGGCGCCGGCTACGACGAGAGTGCCTTCCGCGTCGACGCCGGTGTTCTGGAGGGCGTCCGGCTGACCGGCTCCGGCACGGTCGCCGACCGGCTCTGGGCCCGCCCCGCCGTCACCGTCCTCGGCATCGACTGCCCGCCGGTGGTCGGCTCGGCCGCCGCCGTCCCGGCCGCCGCCCGGGCCCGGGTGAGTCTGCGGGTGCCGCCCGGCACCGGGGCCGGTGCCGCCCAGGACGCGCTGGTCGCGCACCTGGAGGCCGCCGCGCCCTGGGACGTGCGGGTGGACGTCGAACGGGAAAGCGCCGGCTCGGCGTTCCGGGCCGACACCGGCGGCCCCGCCTACGCCGCACTGGACCGGGCGATGCGGGAGGTCTACGGCCTGCCGATGTCCTTCCTCGGCCAGGGCGGCTCGATCCCGCTCTGCAACGTGCTCGCCGCCACCTACCCCGACGCGGAGCTCATCCTGATGGGCGTCGAGGAGCCGCGCTGCCTGATCCACGCGCCGAACGAGAGCGTCGACCCGGAGGAGCTCGCCCGCATGGCCCGTGTCCAGGCGCTGTTCCTACGGCACTTCGCCGACTCGGCGAGGCGCTGAGGGAATTCGAGGAGTATGGGTTCCAGCAGAGCCCGTCCGCCCCGCAGAGGAGGAACCGCCGTGCCCCGCCCCTTCACCGTCGAGGACTACACCGCCCGGATGGCCCGGGCCACCGCCGAGGCGAGCGCCGCCGGGCTGGCCGGCCTGGTCGTCGCCCCCGGGCCCGACCTGGCGTACCTGTGCGGGTACACGCCCACCGCGATCACCGAGCGGCTGACCGCCCTCGTCCTCACGGCCGGGGCCGAACCCACCCTGGTGGTCCCCAAGTTGGAGCGCCCGGACGCCGAGAAGGCGGTCGGTGCCGAGGCCGTCCGGCTGCTCGACTGGTCCGACGGCGAGGACCCGTTCGCCACCGCCGGCCCGCTGCTCGACCCGGCCGGGCGGTACGGCGTCTCCGACAACACCTGGGCGATGCACCTGCTCGGCTTCCAGGCCGCACTGCCCCGCACCGCCTTCACCTCGCTCACCGAGACCCTGCCGATGCTGCGCGCCGTCAAGGACACCGAGGAACTGGACCGCCTGGCCGCGGCCGGCGGCGCCGCGGACGCCGCCTACCGGAGGATCCTGGAGGTCGACTTCGCGGGCCGCCGGGAGACCGACGTGGCCGCCGACCTCGGCGCGCTGCTCATCCAGTACGGGCACAGCCGGGTCGACTTCACCGTGGTCGGCTCCGGCCCGAACGGCGCCGACCCGCACCACGAGGCCGGTGACCGGGTCATCCGGACGGGTGACACCGTGGTGCTGGACTTCGGCGGCCTCAAGGACGGCTACGGCTCCGACACCACCCGGACGGTGCACGTCGGCCCGGACGTCCCGGCCGAGGTGCGGAAGGTGCACGACCTGGTCCGGCGCGCCCAGCAGACCGCCTTCGAGGCCGTCCGCCCCGGCGTCGCCTGCCAGGAGATCGACCGGATCGCCCGCCGGGTCATCACGGAGGGCGGCTACGGCGAGTACTTCATCCACCGCACCGGGCACGGCATCGGCACCACGACGCACGAACCGCCGTACCTGGTGGAGGGCGAGGAGCGCCCGCTGGTGCCGGGCATGTGCTTCTCCATCGAGCCCGGGATCTACCTGCCCGGCCGGTTCGGGGTGCGGATCGAGGACATCGTCACCGTCACCACGACCGGCGGCCGCCGCTTCAACAACACCCCGCACGAGCTGGGCATCGTGGCGTGACCACGGGGCCGCCCGCGCGGCCCACCGGATCAGGCGTTCTTACGATCCGGTCATACTCCACCCAGCGTCCTCCAAGTTAGGGTTGCTAGTTTCGGTGCGCATGACCAAGACCCTCGACCCGGCCGCCCGGACCGCGCGGCCCGGGCAACCGCGCCCGGTGCCTCCGCCCCGCCCCCGCGTGACGGGCTGGTCGAGACTCCGGCTCCTGGCGTGGCCGCTCTACCTGACCGGTCTCGTCTGGTTCCTGAGCAGCGAGGGCATCCCCGCCGCCAACGACGTGCTGTTCCTCTGGCTGATCGCGGCGCTGCTCACCGCCGCCGTGCACAGCGGGCACGGCGCCCGCGGCTTCCTCCTGGTCCTGCGCGACTGGGTGCCGGTGATGGCCGTGGTGTGGGTGTACTCGCTGCTGCGCGGCTACGGCGCGCACACCCCGTGGGCGCCGCACTGGCTGCCGCAACTGCGCTTCGACGAAGTGCTCGGCTTCGGCGACACCTGGACCGTCCGGCTCCAGCACGCGCTCTACACCCCCGGATCCCCGCACTGGTACGACTACGCGGCGGTGGGCGTCTACCTGTCGCACTTCTTCGTGGTCTTCCTCCTGCTCGCCGTGCTCTGGCGGCGCGCGCACCACCGCTTCCGACAATTGCTCGCCTGCTACCTGACGCTCACCTTCGCCGGCTTCGCCACCTACCTGCTCTACCCGGCCGACCCGCCGTGGCTGGTCGCCCAGCAGGGCAACCTGCCGCACGTGTCCCGGGTGGTCTGGGAGGTGATCTCGGTGAGCGGGCTGCCGCAGGCCGACTCACTGCTGGAGAACGGCAGCCAGTTCGCCAACGACGTCGCCGCGATGCCCTCGCTGCACTCCGCCTACCCGGCGATGCTGCTCTTCTTCTTCTGGCCCACCGCCGGCCCCCGGCTGCGGGCGGTACTGGTCGCCTATCCGCTCGCGATGACGTTCACCCTGGTCTACGGCGCGGAGCACTTCATCATCGACGTCTTCGTCGGCTGGGCGTACGCGGCCGCGGTGGTGTTCGGCCTGCGGTGGCTGCACGGCCGCCGCACGGCACCGGCGGAGGGCAGGGCAGACTTGGCCGGGTGACGTCGCACGCACCGATGAAACCCACCGCCGAGCAGCTGCTGGCCGCCAAGGACACCACCATCCCGGATGTCGTCGGGCCCGGACTGCGGGTGCTGTTCTGCGGCATCAACCCGGGCCTGTGGTCCGGCGCCACCGGGCACCACTTCGCCCGCCCCGGCAACCGCTTCTGGCCGGCGCTGCACCGCTCCGGCTTCACCGGGCGCCGGCTCCGGCCGGACGAGCAGGACGAGCTGCCCGCCCTCGGCCTCGGCATCACCAACGTCGCCCCGCGCACCACCGCCAAGGCGGACGAGCTGACCGTCGAGGAACTGCGCGAGGGCGGCGCCGCGCTCCGCGCCCGGGTGCTGCGGCTACGGCCCCGGGCCCTGGCCGTCCTCGGCATCGGTGCCTACCGGACGGCCTTCGGGCAGCGGCGGGCCACCATCGGGCGCCAGCCGGAGGGCATCGGCACCACCGAGGTGTGGGTGCTGCCCAACTCCAGCGGCCTCAACGCGCACTACACCCTGGACGCCCTGGCCGAGGAGTTCCGCAAGCTGCGGGAGGCGGTCGAGGCCCGAGAGGCCTGAGAGGCGCGGCCGCCCTTGCAGCGTCTACAGCGGGGTGACGGCCTTCAGCACCACCAGCAGGGCCACGGCGGCGTTGAGCGCGCACAGCGCCGACGCCGCCGTACCGATCGCCGCGACCATCGCCGCCAGCCCCGCCGGGGTCTTGGCCGGCGGCCAGTTGCGGGAGGTCGGCACCGGGCCGAGCAGCGCGGCGACCCGGCGCGGCACCGGGCCGGCCGGGGCGGCGAAGGCCGCGAAGCCGGGCGCCGGCGCGGCGTGCGACACCAGGGCCGCCCGGGCCACCGCCCGCGCGGTGATCCGGCGGTCCCCCACGACCTGCGCCGAGTCCTCGTCCGCCCACCGCTCAGCGCTGTACGCCACCGCGTCCTGCAGGGGCCGCAGGAAGGGATTGACGCAGGCGGCGAGCTGGGTGGTCAGCAGGTACCGGTGGTGGCGGTGGCGCAGGTGCGCCCGCTCGTGGGCGAGCAGCGCCTCGCGCTCGTCCGCGGCCAAGCCCGCCAGCATCCCGGTGGAGACCACCACCCGCCCGGGCGAGCCGGGCAGCGCGTAGGCGTACGGGCTGTGGTCCGGCAGCACCGCGAGGTCGTCCGACGGCCCCGTCCGGGCGGGCAGCCCGGTCAGCGCGCGCCGGGCCCGGGCACGCACCCGCAGGTGCCGTACGACCGTCCGGGCGCAGGCGGCGACCACCAGTGCCAGTAGCCACATCGCGGCCGTCCCGACCGTCTCGTGGTACGGCAGCGCGGCCCGCACCTCCGGGTCGGACCAGCTGTCCGGCAGCGGGTTGCCGGGGATCTGCGCGGTGCCGACGACTCCGATCAGGCCGAGGCAGAGCACGCTGCACACCGCCATCACCGCGCTGATCCCGGTCATCAGCCGGGCCGCGCCGCGCGGGTGCAGGTGCTGCTCGGTCAGGCGCGCGATCGGGACCGCGGTGAGCGGCAGGACGAGCGGGAGGAAGACGAAGAAGCCCACGGCTCAGCTCTCACGGTCGGTCGCTGCCGGATCGGCGGACGCGGCGTCGAGCAGCGCCCGGAGCAGTTCCTCGTCGTGCGGCAGCAGCGCGCTGACGAAACTGGCCAGGACGGCGTCCCGGTCGGCCTCCCCGTCGAGCATCCGGCGCATCCGCAGCGCCGCCAGTCCGGCGGCGTCGGAGGAGGCCTGCCACAGGTAGGAGCGGCCGGAACGGGTCCGGGTGACGGCGTTCTTGGCGTGCAGCCGGGACAGGATGGTCATCACCGTGGTGTACGCCAGGTCGCCCTCCAGGCGCTCCTGGACCCACCCCGCGGCGGCCGGGCCGGGCGCCTGCTGGAGCAGCGCCAGCACCTGCGCCTCCAGCTCGCCCTGGCCGCGTCGCCGGGCCGGCGCGTCCCCGGTCGCCGGGGCGTGCCTCTCGTCTGCCATGACGGCCCACTCCCTCCGGATGCCGCGCCCGGACCGCCGGGCACGCGTTCATCCTAACGAGCGACGGGCCGCCGCGGACCGGTCCGCGCGAGGGCCCGGCCGGCCCGGCGCGGGGCCGACCACGGCGGCCCGGCACCCGCCGTACGGCCGCTCGGCACCGCCCGTACGGCCGCTCGGCTCCAGCCGTACGGCGGCTCAGCTCCGGGCTCGCTGGGTCACCGCGATGCACGTCAGCACGACCACCGCCGTGACCGGCGCGGCCGCCGGCAGCTCCTCGCCGAGCAGCAGCACCGACCAGACCAGCGTCAGCAGCGGCTGCGCGAGCTGCAGCTGACTGGCCCTCGGCACGCCGATCCCGGCCATCCCCCGGTACCAGAGCACGAACCCGCCGAACTGCGACACCGCCGCGATGTACACCAGCCCGGCCAGCGCCTTCGCCCCGAGCCGCACCGGCTCGGCGGCCAGCCCGACCGCAGAGGTCAGCAGCATCACGGGCAGCGCGGCCAGCACCGCCCAGGCGATCACCCGGGCGCCCGGGAGGTCCCGGGACAGCCGCCCGCCCTCCGCGTAGCCGGCCGCGCAGACCACCACCCCGACGAACAGGTACAGGTCGGCGACGGTCGGCCGGCCGTGGCTCTGCAGCAGGGTGAAGGTGAGCACGGCCACCGCCCCGGCCGACGCCGCCGCCCAGAACGCCCGGGACGGCCGACGGCCCGTCCGCAGCGCCGCGACCACCGCGGTGGCCAGCGGCAGGACGCCGATGACCACCGCCGAGTGGGCGGTCGAGGAGGTGCGCAGGGCGAGCGTGGTCAGCAGCGGGAAGCCGACGACGCAGCCGCCGGAGACCGCCAGCAGGCCGGGCCAGTGCCGGCGCTGCGGCAGCGGGGCGGCGGTGGCCAGCAGGTAGACCGCGGCCAGCACCCCGGCCAGGACGCCGCGCAGGCCGGTCGAGGACCACGGCCCGAAGCCGGTCAGGGACCACGCGGTGGCGGGGAAGCTGAGCGAGAACGAGGCCACCCCCAGGGCGGCGAGGACGGCGCCGGAGGCCGGGGCGGGCTGAGGTGCTATCACCTCTGGGCGGGTAGCGCTATCTTGTGTCGTCATGAATGAGCGTAGCAGCGTGACCGAACTCGCCGACAGTCTGCGGCAGGAGGTCGAGCGCTACCAGGACGGGCGAAAGCTGCCCTCCAGCCGGGCCCTGATGGAGCGCCACCAGGTCAGCCCGGTGACGGTCTCCCGGGCCATCGCCGTCCTCGTGGCCGAGGGGCTGGTGGTCTCCCGGCCGGGCGCGGGGGTCTTCCGCGCGGCGCCCTTCGCCGCGGCCCCGGCCGCGCCCGCCGCCCCCGCCGGACGCCCCGGCGACCTCTCCTGGCAGGAGGTCGCGCTCAGCGCCGACTCCGGCCCGCGCGACCTGCTCGCCGCCCCCGTGTTCGCCACCCTCCGGGTACCGCCGCCCGACGTCATCGACCTCAACAGCGGCTACCCGCACGCCTCCCTGCTGCCCGAACGCCCGCTCGCCACCGCCCTCGCCCGGGCCGGGCGGCGCCCCGGCGCCTGGGACCGGCCGCCCACCGACGGCCTCACCGAACTGCGCGGCTGGTTCGCCCGCGACATCGGCGGCCACGGCGGACCGATCGGCGCCGGGGACGTCCTGATCACCTCCGGCGGGCAGAGCGGGCTCACCGTCGCCATGCGCTCGCTCGCCGCCCCCGGCTCGCCGGTGCTCGTCGAGTCGCCGACGTACTCGGGCATCCTCGCGGTCGTCCGGGCCGCCGGACTGCGGCCCGTACCCGTCCCGGTCGACGCCGACGGCGTCCGCACCGACCTGCTGGCCGACGCCTTCGCCGCCACCCGGGCACGGGTCTTCGTCTGCCAGCCGCTGTTCCAGAACCCCACCGGCGCGGTGCTCTCGCCCGAACGGCGGGCGGACGTGCTGCGGATCGCCCGGGCCGCCGGGGCGTTCGTGGTCGAGGACGACTTCGCCCGGCTGCTGGTCCACGCGGACGCCCCCGCGCTGCCGCGCCCGCTCGCCGCCGACGACCGGGACGGCGTCGTGGTGCACCTGCGCTCACTGACCAAGGCGGCCTCCCCCAACCTGCGGGTCGGCGCCCTCACCGCGCGCGGCCCGGCCCTCGCCCGGCTACGGGCCACCCAGGTGGTGGACAGCTTCTTCGTGCCCCGGCCGCTCCAGGAGGCCACCCTGGAACTGGTCGCCGACCCCGCCTGGGCCCGCCACCTGCGCACCCTCGGCGCCGAACTGCGCGACCGCCGCACCGCCGCCGTCGCCGCCCTGCACCGCGAACTGCCCGACGTCCGCACCGCCCACCGCCCCGGCGGCTACCACCTGTGGCTGCGCCTCCCGGACGGCACCGACGACGGCGCCGTCACCGCCGCCGCCCTGCGCGCCGGCGTCCAGGTCACCCCCGGCCGCCCGTACCACGCCGCCGAACCCCCGGCCCCCCACCTCCGCGTCAGCTACGCCGCCGCCGAAAGCCTCGCCCAGGTCACCGACGGCATCCACCGCCTCCGGACGGCGTACGAGGAAGTCACCGCCTGACCCGCGGTGCGAACGGCCCGGCGGCCGCCGGCCCCTACCGCCCGTGGCCTGCCATCCGCTCCAGGCGGGCGACGCGCTCGGCCATCGGGGGGTGGGTGGAGAAGAGCCTGGCACCGGCCTCGCCCGGGCGGAAGGGGCTCGCGATCATCATGTGGCTCGCTGTCTGGAGCTGCGGCTCGGGCGGCAGCGGCAGTCGGCGGGTGCCGGCGTCGAGCTTGCGCAGGGCACTCGCGAGGGCGAGCGGGTCGCCGGTGATCCGGGCGCCGTCGGCGTCGGCCTGGTACTCGCGGGAGCGGCTGACCGCCAACTGGATCAGTCCGGCGGCGAGCGGCCCGAGGATCATGATGGCGAGCATCCCGAACAGCCCGGGCCCGTCGTCGTCCTCGTCGCGCCCGAACGGGATCAGCCAGGCGAAGTTCACCAGGAACATCACCACCGAGGCGAGCGCCCCGGCGACCGAGGAGATCAGGATGTCCCGGTTGTAGACGTGGCTCAGCTCGTGGCCGAGCACGCCCCGCAGCTCGCGCTCGTCGAGCATCCGCAGGATGCCCTCGGTGCAGCAGACCGCCGCGTTGCGCGGGTTGCGGCCGGTGGCGAAGGCGTTCGGGGCGGGGGTCGGGGAGATGTAGAGGCGGGGCATCGGCTGGCGGGCCGCGGTGGAGAGCTCGCGCACGATCCGGTACAGCCGGGGCGCCTCGAACTCGCTGACCGGCCGGGCCCGCATGGCCCGCAGTGCGAGCGTGTCGCTGTTCCAGTACGCGTAGGCGTTGGTCCCGAGGGCGACCAGCAGGGCGACCAGGAGGCCGGTGCGGCCGAAGAAGCCGCCGATCACCAGGATCAGCGCCGAGAGGCCGCCGAGCAGGACGGCGGTCCTCAGTCCGTTGTGCCGGCGGTGCACGTCAGGCCCTCCAGTGGTGCGGTGGGGAAGCCCTTTCTGCCTCGTCCCTCGTGCCCGGACAACGGGCGGGGCCTGGGAGCTTGTTCCCTTGTGACCGACGCGACACCGACGGACCTACCCCTGGGGGCGGCTCGGGACAGCTCGGGACAGCTCGGGACGGCTCAGAACAGCGAGCCGCCCGCGACCTGCAGGACGAGCTGCGGCGCCACCGACAGGACCACCGCCACCGCGGCGGTGAGCCCCAGCGTCGCGGTCAGGCTCACCGGCAGTCGGTGCTCGGCCCCGGCCGTGGCGCCCGCCGCCCGGTCGGCTGCCGGTTGCTCGGCCTCCGGCGCGAACAGCCGCGCCGTCCACAGCAGGTAGTAGTACAGGGCGACGACCACGTTGGCGGCCATCACCACGGCCAGCCAGCCCAGCCCGGCGTCGACGGCCGCACGGAACACCACGACCTTGCCGAACAGGCCGATCACGCCCGGCGGCAGCCCGGCCAGGCAGAGCAGGAAGAAGGCGAGCGCCAGCGCCGTCCAGCGGCGGCGGGCGAACAGGCCGCGGAAGTCGTCCACGCTGGTCCCGGGCCGGCGGCCGACAGCCGCGACCACCCCGAAGGCGCCCAGGTTCACCACGCCGTAGATCAGCGCGTACGCGGCGGTGGCGCCGATCGGCCCCTCCTGGCCGAAGGCCCGCACCGAGGGGTGCTCGGCCCCGCCGGACGCGTAACCGGCCGCGGCGAGCGGCACCAGCAGGTACCCGGCCTGGCCGACCGAGGACCAGGCGAGCAGCCGCACCGCGCTGTACCGGGTGTCGAAGCGCTGCCGCAGCGCGCCGACGTTGCCGACGGTCATGGTGACGGCGGCCAGCACCGCGAGCACCAGCCCCCAGGTGTGCGCGTACGGACGGAAGGCGATGGTGGTGGCCAGCGCGAGCCCGGAGAGGCCGGCCGCCTTGCCGACCACCGAGAGGTAGCCGGCCACCGGCAACGGGGCGCCGGTGTAGGTGTCGGGCACCCAGAAGTGGAACGGGACGGCGGCGACCTTGAACGCGAAGCCGACGAGGGTCAGCACCGCACCCGCCTCGGCGAGCGGCTTGAGCTGCGCGGGGGCGTGCTCCAGCCCCTGGGCGACGGCGCCGAGGTGCAGGCTGCCGCTCGCCGCGTAGACGAAGCCGACGCCGAGCAGCATCACGGCGGTCGCGGTCACGGAGGAGACGAAGAACTTGAGCGCGGCCTCGGCGCCCCGGCCGTCCCGGCGCAGCGCGACCAGGGCGAAGGCGGGCAGCGAGGCCACCTCCAGGGCGATCACCATGGTGGCGAGGTCCCGGGAGGCGGGCAGCAGGGCGGCGCCGGCGGCGCTGGAGAGCAGCAGGAACCAGTACTCGCCCCTGGGCAGCTTCTCGTCGTCCACGGTGTGGGCCGAGAGCAGGGCCGCGATCAGCGCGCCGCCGAGGACGAGCAGCTGGAACACCAGGGCGAAATGGTCGGCGACGTACGAGCAGCCGCCCGCAGAACCGCCGATCGATGGAGTGTCAGTGGCGCCTGCTACGTTCTGCACGCAGAAGGTCGCCCGGGGTGACTTTCCGGTGAGGGGGAGGAGCGCGATGAGGGCGAGGGCGAGTCCGGCCGCGGTGAGGCGGCCGAGCCACTTCTTGTGCCGCTCGGGCAGGAACAGGTCCGTGACCAGCACGGCGAGGGCGGCCGCAGCGGCGATCAGCGGGGGCGCGATCGCCACCCAGTCCACGGACTGGATCAGGCTGCCCGGGTTGGCTACGGCGAGGGAGGTCACAGTGTGCTGCCCCGTGGAGTGAGGTCCGAGTGCGGCGGTGTGGGCTGCGAGCACGGTCAGCCACCCCCGAGGAGGTGCTTGACGGCGGGGTTCGAAAGGCCGAGCAGAAGCGCGGGCCAGAGGCCGGCGAGCAGGGTGAGCGCGGCCAGCGGCACCCAGCTGACGGCCTCGTACGGGCGCAGGTCGGCCACCCCGGCCACCGGCGCGGGCTGCTCGGGGTCGCCCGTGCAGACGCGCTTGACGACGACCAGCAGGTAGGCGGCGGTGAGGAGGGTGCCGAGGCCGGCCAGGACCATGTAGGTGACGAAGGCGGGGCGGGACAGCCCCTGCGCGGGGTCGAACGCGCCGAACATGGCGAGCAGCTCGCCCCAGAAGCCGGCCAGGCCGGGCAGCCCGAGGCTGGCGACGGCGGCGAAGGCGAGCAGGGCGCCGAGCCGTGGTGCCCGGCCGTACAGGGCGGCGCCGGTGGCGCCGGCGAGGGTGTCGAGGTCGGCCGTGCCGTAGCGGTCCTTGAGCGCGCCGACGACGAAGAACAGCAGGCCGGTGATCAGGCCGTGGGCGATGTTGGCGAACAGCGCACCGTTGACGCCCACCGGGGTGAGGGAGGCGATGCCCAGCAGCACGAAGCCCATGTGGCCCACGGAGGAGTACGCGATCAGGCGCTTCAGGTCGCCCTTGGCCCCCCGGCGGGACAGCGCCAGGCAGGCCAGCGACCCGTAGACGATGCCGACGGCGGCGAACGCGCCCAGGTATGGGGCGAGCGTGGCGGTGCCGTCCGGCACGACCGGGAGGAGGACGCGGACCAGGCCGTACGTCCCCATCTTCAGCAGCACGCCGGCGAGCAGCACCGATCCCACCGTCGGTGCGGCGGTGTGCGCGTCGGGGAGCCAGCTGTGCAGCGGCCAGGCGGGGGCCTTGACCGCGAGGCCGACCAGGATCGCCAGCGCGGCGATCACCTGGGTGGTGTGGCTCAGGCCGCTGCCGTGCGCGGCGGCCAGGGCCTGCATGTCGAAGGTGCCGGCCTTGCTGCCGATCAGCAGGAAGCCGAGCAGCATCACGGCCGAGCCGAGCAGCGTGTAGAGGATGAACCGGTTGGCGGCGGGGGCCTTCGCGCCGCTCCCCCAGCGGGCGATCAGGAAGTACATCGGGATCAGCACGATCTCGAAGGCCAGGAAGAAGAGCAGGAGGTCCAGCACCGCGAAGGTGGCGAGCATGCCGACTTCGAGGAGGAGGAACAGCCCGACGAAGGCCTGCGCGGACGGGCGGGCCCCGTCAGGCGCACCGCCCCGGGCGTCCCCGCCGGGCAGCCGCTTCTCCGAGTACAGCGCGCAGAGGAAGGTGAGCAGCGCGGTCAGCACGACCAGCGGCAGCGAGACGCCGTCCACGCCGAGGTGGAGGCGCACGTGCAGGGCCGGGATCCAGGACACGTCGGTGGTGGCCTGCATCCGGGCCGGCCGGTCGTGGTCGAAGCCGGCCGCGAGGGCGACCGCGAGCAGGAGCACCGCTCCGGTGACGACGGTGTTCAGCCGCAGCGCCCGCCGGTCGGCGACGGCCCGGTCCGGCCCGAACACCGGGGCCAGGGTGAGCGCGGCGCCGAGCAGCGGCAGCACCAGGAGGGCGATGAGGACTGCGTTCATCGGGGGCTCCTACGTGCGGCGGTCGACGGGGCGGAGACGGAAGGGGCGGCGGCGGGGGCGGAAGCCGGGAGGACGGCGGCGGAGGGCGGCACCGGCTACACCGCCACCAGGACGGCCAGCAGGACGACGGCGGCGAGCAGGGCGCTGAGGTAGGTCTGCGCGTTGCCGGTCTGCGCGAGCCGGACGGCCCGGCCGAGCAGGTTGGCCCCCACCCCGCTGCCGCGCACGTAGGCCTCGACGACCTCGCGGTCCAGGAAGCGGACCAGCCGGGCGGCGGCGACCACCGGGCGGACGAACAGCACCCCGTACAGCCGGTCGACGCCGAAGCCGTGCCGGGCCGGGCCGAACAGCGGGCCGAGCAGGGTGCGCCCGGGGTCGGCGACGATCACCTCGACGGCCGGGGCCCCGGCCTGCCCTGGCACCCGGCCGACGACGGCCGGGGCGGGTCGGCCGGTGTCCAGCCGGGCGGTCGCCGAGCGCCAGGCGCCGTACGCCGCGAGCACGCCGACCACGGCGAGTCCGGTGCCGGTGACGGCGGTGACCCCGGAGGGCCGCAGCGTGCCGCCGTCCAGCAGCGCGGGCAGCCAGTCCGAGCGCAGGCCGGCGATCCCGAAGCCCATGGTCGGGACGGCCAGGACCCAGAGCGGCCAGCGCATCGCGGGCGGCTCGGCGGTGGCCGGATCGGCCTCGTCGAGCTCGGGCGAGTAGGGCGCGTCCGCCTCGTGGTCGGCCGCGACGGTGGCCCGGTCGGCGGCGGGCAGCACCTGCGGCGCGGCCGCGGCGGCACCGGCCGGGCTGTGGAAGGCCACCAGGAACAGCCGGGTCGCGTACGCGGCGGTGAGCAGCGCGGTGAGCCCGGCGGAGATCAGCACGATCCACCCGGCCGCCTGCGGCACCGACGAGACGGGGCCGAGCCCGTTGGTGAGCGCCTCGCCCTTGGCGGCGTGCTCGGCGGCGGTCAGCACCGCCTCCTTGCTGAAGAATCCGGAGAACGGCGGCAGCCCGACCAGGGCGACCAGCGCGATGCCCAGCGTCCAGTAGGCGTCCGGGACGCGTTTGCGCAGCCCCGGGATCCGGGACATCGCGGAGATCGAGTTGGTGTGCGCGGCGTGGATCACCACACCGGCGGCCAGGAACAGCAGCGCCTTGAACGCGCCGTGGCTGACCAGGTGGAACACGGCGGCCTCGCGGTCCCCGGCGGCCAGCGCACCGGCCATGTAGCCGAGCTGGCCGACGGTGGAGTAGGCGAGCACCCGTTTGAGGTCGTCCTGGGCGAGCGCGCACAGGGCCGAGCCGATCATCGTCACGGCGGCCATCACGGCGAGCACGACCAGCGCCGCGCCCGACAGCAGGAAGACCGGCAGCAGCCGGGCGACCAGGTAGATGCCGGCCGCGACCATGGTGGCGGCGTGGATCAGCGCGGAGACCGGCGTCGGGCCGGCCATCGCGTCCGGGAGCCAGGTGTGCAGCGGGAACTGCGCGCTCTTGCCGGCCACGCCGGCGAGCAGCAGCAGCGCGGTCAGCGTCGGGTGGCCGAGCCTGCCCTCGCCCGCGGCCGCCAGTACGTCCGGGATCCGGAAGCTGCCGGCGTCGGCGCCGAGCAGGAAGATCCCGAACAGGAACGGCACGTCGCCGAGCTTGGTGACCAGGAAGGCCTTGAGCGAGGCCGAACGGGCGTCCGCGGTCTCCCAGTGGTGGCCGATCAGGAAGTACGAGCAGATGCCCATGACCTCCCAGCCGACCAGCAGCACGATCAGGTCGCCCGAGTAGACCACCAGGAACATCGCCGCGGTGAACAGGGAGACCAGCGCCGCGTACGACGGGTAGCGCGGGTCCTCCTTCAGGTACGCGGTCGAATAGACCTGGACGCAGGTGGCGACCAGGCCGACCAGCACGGAGATCAGCGAGCTGAAGCCGTCCAGGTGGAGGGCGAGCGCGAGGTCCGGGCCGCCGGTCGGGGTGAGCCGGGTGGCCGCGTCGAGGGTCTGGCCGGTGCCGAGCTGGAGGGCGACCACCAGGGCGAGCACGGCGGAGACGGCGACCGGGACGATCGCCAGCGGCCGGGCCGCCCCGGGCGCCTTCTTGCCGATGGCCAGGGTCGCGGCCGCGCCGAGCGCGGGCAGCGCGGGGACGAGTGCGGGCAGGGCGAGGTTCATGCGGTGGCCTGGCCCTTCAGCGCCTCGGCTCCGGTCGGCGCCTCCTCGGTGGCGAGCGGCTCGGCCGGGTCGCCGAGCGCCGTGGCCCGGTCGATGTCCGCGGTGCCCCGGGCCCGGAACAGCAGCAGGACGATGGCGAGCCCCAGCCCGATCTCGGCGGCAGCGACGGTGATGGTGAACAGGGTGAGCGCCTGCCCGGCGTGCAGCGAGTCGCGCAGCCAGGCGTCGAAGGCGACCAGGTCGAGGTTGACGGCGTTGAGCATCAGCTCGACCGACATCAGCACCAGGACGGCGTTGCGCCGGGCGAGCACGCCGTACACGCCGACGCTGAACAGCAGCGCGGCGAGGACGACGGGGTAGGCGAGGTGCATCAGCTCTTCTCCTCCGGCGCGGCGGAGTCCGGCGCCGCCGGCCCGGGCTCGGTCGGCTCGGGCTCGGGCGCGGTCGGCTCGGGCGCCGCCGGCCTGGGCGCGGTCGCGGCGACCGTCCCGTTCGATCCGACCGGCCGCCCGGCGCGCAGCTTGCCCGCCCGGGGCGCCGGCACCCGCCGCTGCGAGCCGCGCGACAGCACGATCGCACCGACCAGCGCCGCCAGCAGCAGGACGGACAGCGCCTCGAAGGGCAGCACCCAGTTGCGGAACAGGGAGGCGCCGGTGACGGCGGCGGAGCCGCCGCCCGCGCCGAGGTCGATCCAGGAGGTCCGGAAGGCGTCGACCACCAGGGTGACCAGCGTCCCGGCCGCGGCCAGCGCCACGGCCAGGGCCACCCAGCGGTTCTTGGAGTCCGCGTCCGGCGAGCGCCCGATCGGCGCCCTGGTGAGCATCAGCCCGAACAGCACCAGGACGACCACCGAACCGAGGTAGATCAGCACCTGCACCCAGGCGATGAACTCGGCGGTGAGCAGCAGGAACTCCACCGCGAGCCCGCCGAGCGCGACGACCAGCCAGAGCGCGGCGTGCACCAGCTGCTTGGTGGTGACGGCGACCACGGCCGAGCCGAGCACGGCGATGCCGACCAGCAGGAAGACGATCTCCTGGCCGGTCGGGGACAGGAACGAACGGGCGGCCGGCTCCAGTGAACCGGTCGCCGCGAGCAGGGTGGGAACACTCACTCGGTCTCACCCTTCTCTTCCGACGTCGCTTCCGAAGCAGTAGCGGCAGCAGCAGCCGCCGCCAGCTTGTCCGCCGCCTTGCGCGCGGTGGCGATCTCCTTGGGCTCCTCGGCCGCCGGATCCAGGGCGGGCGGCGCCGGGACGGTCCACATCCACTCACGGAGCTTGTCCCGCTCGTGGGTCAGCTCGAGGATGTCCGTCTCGGCGTACTCGAACTCGGGCGACCAGAACAGCGCGTCGAAGGGACAGACCTCGATGCAGATCCCGCAGTACATGCAGAGCGAGAAGTCGATGGCGAACCGGTCCAGCACGTTGCGGGTACGGGCCCGGGCGTTCGGCTCGGCGGCCGGCAGCGTCTCCTTGTGGGAGTCGATGTAGATGCACCAGTCGGGGCACTCGCGCGCACAGAGCATGCACACCGTGCAGTTCTCCTCCAGCAGCGCGATGACGCCGCGCGAACGCGGCGGCAGCACCGGCTGCACGTCGGGGTACTGCGCGGTGACGGTCTTCTTCGTCATCGTCCGCAGCGTGACGGCCAGCCCCTTGGCGAGGCCCGCACCGGGAAAGCTCATGAGATCGCCACCTTGATGATGCCGGTGAGGGCCAGCTGGACCAGGGCGAGCGGGATCAGCACCGTCCACGCGAAGCGCATCAGCTGGTCCTCGCGCAGGCGCGGGTAGGTGACCCGCAGCCAGATGACCACGAAGGCCAGCGCGAAGGTCTTGAGGATCATCCAGAGCCAGCCGAGCTGGTCCGCCATCGGCCCGTGCCAGCCGCCCAGGTAGAGCACCGCGGTCAGCGCGGACACCACGAGGATGCCCACGTACTCGGACAGCAGGAACAGCGCGAACCGCAGACCGGTGTACTCGGTGTACGCGCCGAAGATGATCTCCGAGTCGGCGACCGGCATGTCGAACGGCGGGCGCTGCAGTTCGGCCAGGCCGGCCGTGAAGAACACGAACGCGCCGATGATCTGCCAGGGCAGCCAGTACCACTGCCAGGAGTCCACGATCCCGGGCAGCGAGAGCGTGCCCGCGGCCATCGCCACCGAGGCCGCCGCCAGCACCATCGGCAGCTCGTAGGACATCAGCTGCGCGGCCGTGCGCAGGCCGCCGAGCAGCGAGAACTTGTTCGCCGAGGCCCAGCCGGCCATCAGCTTGCCGATCACGCCGACGCCCATCACGGCCAGCACGAAGAACAGCCCGGCGTCGATCGCCTGGCCGACGAAGCCGTTCGGGCCGACCGGGATCGCCAGCAGCACGAAGAGGTACGGCAGCAGGGAGACGGCGGGCGCCAGCTGGAAGATCCTGCGGTCCGCCCCGGCCGGGACGATGTCCTCCTTCTGCGCGAACTTCACGCCGTCGGCGACGAGCTGCGCCCAGCCGTGGAAGCCGCCCGCGTACATCGGGCCGAGCCGGCCCTGCATGTGCGCCATGACCTTGTGCTCGGTCTGGCCGATGACCAGCGGGAAGACCAGGAAGACGACGAGGGTGGCGACGCAGCGCAGCACCGTGTCGAGCAGGTTCACGTGCCGTCTCCGTCCCGGTCGGCCGGGTCGGCCGCCGTCTCGTCCTGCTGCTCCGGCCCGCCCGGCTCCTCGGCGGCCTTCCCGCCCGACGGTTCGTCGTCGTGGGCGGGCACCGGATGGTGCCAGGGCGCGTCGGAGGACGAGGGCCGGGCGGGGGCCGGGCGCTTCGCCTCGGGCTCGTCGGAGCCCTGGCCGGCCGAACCCTGAGTGGCCGAACCCTGACCGGCCGAACCCTGACCGGCCGAACCCTGAGCGGCCGAACCCTGACCGACCGAGCCCTCGGCGGCCGTCCTGGTCCGCCGGGGCCGGTCCGCCCGCACGGCGGGCGCCCCTTCGCCGGTGGCCGGAGCAGCGTCGGTGGCCGGGGCGCTGTCGCTGGCAGGAGCGGCGTCGGCAACCGGAGCGGGCTGGCTCGCCGAGCCCTCCGACACCGAGCGCGTACGCCGCGGCCGGTCCGCCCGCACGGGCGCGCCCTCGGGAGCGACGGCACCAGCGCCGCCACCGGCAGCCCCGGCCGCGGCCGCCCGGGGCGTGCGCGCCGCGGCGCCCGCCGCCCGCGCACCGCGCGCGGGCCGCTCGGCGACCGGCGGCAGGGTGCCCTTGAGCGGTCCCCACTCGTTCGGGTCCGGCACACCGGCCGGCTGCATCTTGCGCCGGACCGGCCCGTCGCCGTGGTCCGACTCGCCCGGCTCCTTGGCCCCCGGCCAGGCCTTGGCGACCCGGGCGGCGAGCACGAACTCCTTGCGCAGCGGGTGCCCCTCGAAGCCGTCCGGCAGCAGCAGGGTGGCCAGATGGGGGTGCCCGGGGAAGTCGATGCCGAACATCTCGTGCGTCTCGCGCTCGTGCCAGGCGGCACCGGCGTAGACGGAGACGGCGGTCGGCAGGGCCGCCCTGTCGCGCGGCAGCCGGGTGCGGACGGCGAGGTGCCGGACGCCCGGTGCCTCGACGGCGGCCAGGTGCGCGACCACGGAGAAGCCCTCGGCGAGCTCGTCGACGGCGCTCAGCCAGTCGAAGTAGCCGAGGCCCAGGACGTCCCGCGCGGTGGTGAGCGCCTCGATCCAGTGCTCGGCCGGGACGTCGACGGTGGTCAGCCCGTACGCCTCGGCGCCGGTCGCCCACTCCCCGACCGACGCCGCGTACTGCTCGGCCGTGGTCACGAGACCCCTCCCTCACTCGAAGCCCCGGCCCCGGACTCGGAGCCGGACCCGGCAGCGGACCCAGCCCCGGCAGCGGGACCGGCTCCCGCCGCGGGCCCCGCCACCAGCGGACGGCGCAGCGCCGCCACGGGCGCGGCGTAGCGGCCGGGCAGGGACTCGGCGGCGATCTTCTCCTGCAGCTTGAGGATGCCCTGGAGCAGCGCCTCCGGCCGCGGCGGGCAGCCGGGCACGTAGACGTCGACCGGGATGATCTGGTCCACGCCCTTGGTGACCGAGTACGAGTCCCAGTAGGGGCCGCCGGAGTTCGAGCAGGCGCCGAAGGAGATGACGTACTTCGGCTCGGGCATCTGCTCGTAGAGGCGCTTGACGGCGGGCGCCATCTTGTCGGTGACCGTTCCGGAGACGATCATCAGGTCGGCCTGGCGGGGACCGGGCGCGAACGGGATGACGCCCATCCGGATGAAGTCATGCTTGGCCATGGATGCGGCGATGAACTCGATCGCGCAGCAGGCCAGGCCGAAGTTGAAGCACCAGAGGCTGTAGCGGCGGCCCCAGTTGAGCACCACCTTGACCGGGTCCGGCGCGAGCCGGGCCAGCGGGCCGAGGCTGCGGCGTTCGACGGCGCCGGGGCGCGCCGGGTCCGGCAGGCCGAGCGGAACGGGGCCGCCCTGCGCGCCGTGCGGGTGGGAGTGCGTCACGTCCATTCCAGAACGCCCTTCTTCCAGGCGTAGAGCAGCCCGACCGCGAGGAAGCCGATGAAGAGGAACATCTCGATCAGCGTTCCGGCGCCGTACCCGGCGGTGGCGAAGACGGTCGCCCACGGGAACAGGTAGATCGCGTCGACCGCGAAGATCACGTACAGGAAGGCGTACACGTAGTAGCGGATCTGGGTGTGCGCCCAGTCCTCGCCCACCGGGTCGACGCCGCACTCGTAGGCGAGGAGCTTCTCGGGCGAGTACACCACCGGCCGCAGCAGGCGGTTGGCGGTGAACGCCACGGTGACGAAGAGCACCCCGACGACGGCCAGCAGGCCCATCGCGGCGTACGCGTCGAAGTAGCCGCTGCCGGCCGCCGGGTCGGCCGCGACGGCAGCCGCGTGCTGCCACTCCATGCCTTCGCCTCCACCTCGGCCGTGAATCCGCCCCTCAAGGCAGTTCTACGACGTTTCCTCGCACGGTCATAACCAGGGGTCGCAACCACGATCACAACCATGGCCAATGCGTGAGTCTAAGGGGAGGGCTCGGGTCCACCCGAACCCTGCCCGCTCCGCAAGACGGCCCGTGGACACCCCGGTGAACGCCCGGTGGGGCGCAGGAGACCGGGGCGGGGTGGGGATAACCCCCGGCCGGGAAGATGTATCACCCCCATGGCACCCACCGCCCCCGGTTCGGGAAGCTTGGTCCACCCGCACGACCACGAGGGACGGTAGATCCGGATGAAGCCGCTGCACCGCCGCGCCATGGACGCCATGAAGGGGCAGGACGCCCGGATGGAGCGTCCTCCGCTGTACGGCGCGCGGATGTGGCGCCAGGCCGGGCAGTTGCTGCTCAACCTGCCGCTGGGCGTCGCCGGTTTCGTCCTGTCCGTCGTGACGCTGTCGGTCGGTCTGGGCCTGTCGGTCACCGTGGTCGGCCTGCCGCTGCTGGCCGGCGGGCTGGCCGCCTCGCGCACCCTGGGCGCGCTGGGCCGGCGCCGGGCGCGGACGGCGTACGGCTCGGCGATCGACGAGCCGGCGCCGGCCAGCCCGCGCCGCCCGGGCGCGGTGGGCTTCACCATCGCCCACCTCACCGACCTGCTGAACTGGCGCACCGTGCTCTACAACGTGCTGATGCTGCCCTGGGGCATCCTCAGCTTCACGCTGACCGTGGTCTCGGTCGTGGCGCTGTGGCCGCTGCTGCCCTGGGTGATCCGCGGCATGGCCGCGATCGACCGGATCCTGATCGAGTCGCTGCTCTTCCCCGGCGCCCTGGCCGAGCGGGTGCGGGAGCTGGAGGACGACCGCGGCACCGTCGTCGACACCGCCGCCGCCGACCTGCGCCGGATCGAGCGCGACCTGCACGACGGCGCCCAGGCCCGGCTGGTCGCGCTGGCGATGGACCTCGGCATGGCCAAGGAGCGGCTGCGCGAGGTGGAGTCCGAGGACGACGTGGCGATCGCCGCGAAGATGGTCGACAACGCGCACGGCGAGGTGAAGCTGGCCCTGCAGGAGCTGCGCGACCTGGCCCGCGGCATCCACCCCGCGGTGCTCACCGACCGCGGCCTGGACGCCGCGCTGTCCGCGGTCGCGGCCCGCTGCACCGTCCCCGGCGGGGTCAAGGTGAACGTCGACCTGGCCGGCCGGGACGGCGGGCCCGAGCGGCCGGACTCGGCGGTCGAGGGCATCGCCTACTTCACCGTCAGCGAGCTGCTCACCAACGTCTCCAAGCACGCGGGGGCCCGCACCGCCTCGGTCGACGTCTGGCGCTCGGACAACCAGCTGATGGTGCTGGTCCAGGACGACGGCAAGGGCGGCGCGGCCGCCTACCCGGGCAGCGGACTGGCCGGGCTGGCCGAGCGGATCCGCGCGGTGGACGGGGTCTTCCTGGTGGAGAGCCCGGCGGCCGGGCCCACCACGATCACCGTCGAACTGCCCTGGCGCACCCGGACCGCCCGCCGCTGACCGTCACCGCCACCGGTCGGCGGGACCGGCGGGAAACAGCGGGACCGGCGGGAAGCAGCAAGGCGCCGGGCCCCCGTCGAGGCAGGACGGGGGCCCGGCGCCGGTCCGGTACGGCGGGCCGGTCCGCAGAACCCTTGCGCGGTGTGCGGTCCGGCGGCGCCGTACCGGGGTTACGGGGTTTCCAGCGTGCCCAGGGTGACGTCGGCGGTCTTGGCGTTGCCGTCCCGGGTGTAGCTGACGGTGACCTTGGTGCCCGGGGTGAGCGAGGCGAGCGCGGTGGTGAGCGCGTTCAGCGAGTCGACCGGGGTGTCGCCGATCTTGGTGATGACGTCGCCGGCCTGCAGCCCCGCCGCGGCGGCCGCGCCGCCCGGACTGACCGCCACGATGGCCGCGCCGGCCGGCTGGAACTGCTGGTTGAAGCTGGTCCGGGCGGTGATGCCGAGCGCGGCCCGGCCGGAGTTGGTGACCTTTCCCTGCTTGATCAGCTGGTCGGCGATGTTGGTGATGGTGGACGCCGGGATGGCGAAGCCGATGCCGGGGGCGGCCGCGCCGTTGGCCTGGGGCTCGGTCGCGGCGAGGGTGTTGATCCCGATCACCTGGCTGTTCAGGTTCACCAACGCGCCGCCGCTGTTGCCGGGGTTGATCGCGGCCGAGGTCTGCACCATGTTGCCGATGGTGGCGCCCGGCGAGCTGCCGCCCTGGGGCTCGGAGACGGTCCGGCCGGTGGCCGAGACGATGCCCTGGGTGACGCTGCTGGAGAGTCCGAGCGGGCTGCCCATGGCGAGGGTGATCTGGCCGAGCTCGACCTTGCCGGAGTCGCCGAAGGCCGCGGGCTTGAGGCCGCTCGGCGGGCTGCTCAGCCGGATCACGGCGAGGTCGGAGTCGGGGTAGCTGGCGACCAGGCCGGCGTCCAGCGACTTGGTGCTGTTGGCGAGGGTCACGGTGAAGGTGGTCGCGGTGCCCACCACGTGGGCGTTGGTGACGATGTCGCCCTTGTCGTCGTAGACGATGCCGGAGCCGAGGCTGTCGCCGGTGGTGATCTGCACCACCGAGGGCAGCACGTCGGAGATCACCTTCTGGTAGGCGTCCTGCAGCTGGTTGGCGCCCTGCGCGGGGGCGGAGGAGGCCTGCTTGGTGGTGGCGGAGCCGGACGGGCCGCCGGCGGAGGGCGCGGAAGCGGAGGACGCCGTGGAGGAGGAGCCGCTGCTGCACCCGGCGAGGGCCAGCGCGGTCGCCACCGCGGCGGCGGCCGCCACCGGCCACCGCCGGTGGGCCGCCCTGGGTCCGGTCGGCCGGGGCCCGGCGGGCAGGGGGCGGGAGTGTTCCTTCTTACGACTCACCTGGCTGCCTCCGATTTCGTCACCACGCCGTCGGCGCGGGCCTGAGAGCACGCAAATCTTTGTCAGCATTCCACCGATTTGTCCGGTTCGCTGGCCGGACTCGCCCGGAAAGTCGACCGGATCCGAACGCCTAGGATCGGCACATGACTTGGTTGATCACCGGCGGTGCCGGATACATCGGCGGACACGTCGTCCGCCAGCTGCTCGACGCCGGTGAGCGCGTCGTCGTCCTGGACGACCTCAGCACCGGCGACGCGTCCCGCCTCCCGTCCGACGTCACCCTGGTCGAGGGCTCCACCCTGGACCGCGCGGTCCTGGACGCCGCGATCCGCGAGCACGGCGTCGAGGGCGTCCTGCACTTCGCCGCCAAGAAGCAGGTCGGCGAGTCGGTCGAGCAGCCGTTCCTCTACTACCGCGAGAACGTGATCGGCCTGCAGACCGTCCTGGAGGCGGCCGCCGAGGGCGGGGTCAAGCGTTTCCTGTTCTCCTCCTCCGCCGCGGTCTACGGCATGCCGGACGTCGACCTGGTCACCGAGTCGACCCCCTGCGCCCCGATGAGCCCGTACGGCGAGACCAAGCTGGCCGGCGAATGGCTGGTCGCCGCGGCCGGGAAGGCCCACGGCATGTCCACCGTGGCCCTGCGCTACTTCAACGTGGCCGGCGCCGCCTCCCCCGAGCTCTCCGACGCCGGGGTGTTCAATCTGATCCCGATGGTCTTCGAGCGGCTGACCGCCGGCCAGGCCCCGCGGATCTTCGGCGCCGACTACCCGACGCCGGACGGCACCTGCGTGCGCGACTTCATCCACGTCTCCGACATCGCCTCGGCCCACGTGGCGGCCGCCGCCCGACTGGCCGCCGACCCGGCCGGGGCGACCTCGCTGGTGCTCAACATCGGCCGCGGCGAGGGCGTCAGCGTCCAGGAGATGCTGGCGGTGATCGGCAAGGTCACCGGCTACGACACCACCGCCGAGGTGACGCCGCGCCGCCCCGGCGACCCCGCCCGGGTGGTGGCCTCCGCCGACCTGATCCACCGCGAGCTGGACTGGACCGCGCGCCACGGCGTGGAGGAGATGGTGGCCTCCGCGTGGGACGGCTGGTGCAGCCGCCACCCGCAGGCCCGCAAGGCCTGAGCCCGCGCCCCGGCCCAGGCCGGTGGCACCACCGGCACGGCGGTGTCCGCCCCGCTCAGCGGGCGGGCACCGCCGTGCCGTAGAAGGCGTCCAGCGCGTACACGCAGCGGTCCTTGGAGCCGACGAAGACCCGCCCGCCGACCGCCACCGGGGAGCCGGTGAGCTCGCCCTTGGTGCCGAGCTCCCAGCGCAGCTGACCGCTCGCCAGGTCCAGGGTGTGCAGCGAGTGGTCCCGGCTGCCCAGGTGCACCAGGCCGTCGGCCACCGCCGGGGAGCCGACGATCTCGCCGCGGGCGGTGTAGCGCCAGCGCTCCCGGCCGGTCGCCGCCTCGAAGGCGTACAGCACCTCTCCGCTGCCGACGAGCACCATGCCGTCCCCGACCACCACCGGCTCGGCGCCCTGGCGGCTGCCGGTGACCCCGCGCCAGCGGTCCAGGCCGGTGGCCGCGTCCAGCGCGTAGACGGTGCCCAGGTAGTCGGCCACGTAGACCGCGTCGGCGTCCAGGGCCGGCGGGGTGAACAGCACCACCGGGGCCTCGAAGCGCCAGCGCTCGGCCCCGCTGGCGGCGTCCAGCGCGTACACCCGGGTGCCGGCCGTCACGTACAGCACGCCGCCGCGCTCGACCGGGTGCGAGGGCACGTCCTCGCCGACCGGGAAGGACCAGCGCAGGCCCGCGCCGCGCGGGTCGACGCAGCGTAGCCGCCCGGCGCCGTAGTAGTAGGCGGCGCCGGCCACCAGGACCGGGCCTGACTGCGGGTTCTCGTAGTCCTGCTGGGCGTCGTCGGCCCGCCACAGCTCGGCGCCGTTGGCCGCCGAGCGCAGCTGGACGCCGCCGCCCCTGATGCCGCAGCAGAGCACGCCGTCGGCGGCGGAGAGCGAGTAGACCCAGCCGTCCAGCGAGGTGCGCCAGCGCTCGGTGCCGTCCGCGGCGTCGACGGTGTACAGGTGCGGGCCGTCCGCGGCGTGTGCCCGGCCGGCGTCGACCGCGAGCGCCCAGGCGACGTCCCGGGTCTTGTAGCGGCGCTCACCGGAGGCGATGTCCAGCGCGTGCACCTCGAAGCTGGAGACGAAGAGTGTGCCGTCGGCGATCACCGGGGTGCCCCAGACGTCGTTGGACATCCGGAACCGCCAGGGGCGCCAGCGGGCGGCCGGGGCCGGCAGGGGCGGCGGGGTGGGGGCCGCCCGGCGGACCCAGTCGGTCGCGGCCGGGGCGGTGTTCGGGCCGGGCTGCTCGTGCTCGGCCCGCGGCCCCGGGCCTATCCGCACCGAGGCGCCGGACAGCCGCACTTCGACGGCGCCGCCGTCGGCGGGCGCACGGTGCCGGTTCGAGGGGGAGAGCTTCGCGGTCGGGATCTCGGCCTCGGAGGCCTGGCCCGGCGGCGGCGCGCTGTGCACCGGACCGGCCGGCGGCTGCGCGTGCCGGCCCGGATTGGTGCGCGGGTCGGCCGGCCCGTGGAGCTGCGGCGGGGCCTGCGGGTGCGGCGGTGGCGCGTGCGGGGGCGGTTGCGGCGGCTCGGCCGGGCGGGGCGCCGGCGCGGTCGGGCGACGGCCGCGCCTGCGCTCGATCAGTTCCAGCGCGTTGGCCGGCAGCCAGTCCCCGGCCTCGCCGGAGGCGTCGTCCCGGGAGAACAGGTGCGGGGCCAGCTCGGCCTGGATCTGCGCCGGGGTGGGCCTGCGCTCGGCCGCCTGCTGCATGCAGGCGCGCACCAGGTCCATCAGCTCGGCCGGCATGCCGGTCAGGTCCGGCTCCTCGCGCAGCAGCTGGAACACCGTCTCGACCGGGTTGGAGCCGCGGTAGGGCGGGTGGCCGGTGGCGCAGAAGACCATCAGCGAGCCGAGCGAGAAGACGTCGCTGGCGCCCTGGACGGTCCGGCTGTCCCGGGCCTGCTCGGGGGACATGTAGGCAGGGGTGCCGACCGCGACGTTGGTCATGGTGAGCCGGGTGCTGGACACCCCGGCCGCGATGCCGAAGTCGATCACCTTGGGGCCGTCCTCGACCACCAGCACGTTGGAGGGCTTGAGGTCGCGGTGGATCAGCCCGGCCGCGTGGATGGACTGCAGGGCCTCCGCGATGCCGGCGACCAGCCAGCGGGTGGCGTCCACCGGCAGCGGGCCGCAGTCCTCGACCAGGTCCTCCAGCGAGGGCGCCGGGATGTACGCGGTGGCCAGCCAGGGCACCCGCGCGTCCGCGTCCGCGTCCACCACGGCCGCCGTGTAGAAGCCGCCGACCGTCTTGGCCGCCGCGATCTCGCGCGCGAAGCGGACCCGGAACAGCTCGTCCTCGGCCAGCTCCCCCCGGACGGTCTTGATGGCCACCCGTCGCCCGGACGCGGACCGCGCCAGGTAGACCAGCCCCATCCCACCCGCGCCGAGCCGCCCCAGCACCTCGAAGGGCCCGATCCGCCTCGGATCGTGCGCCGTCAGCTGGTCCACTCCGCTGCCACCTCCCCGTTGTCCGCACCCGCCGCGGGGTGCCGGACCCGATTCTCCAATGCCGCCCGCCGCATCTCCAACCTCCCCCACCCGCGGAGGCCGCCGCCCCGGACCGGACGGTGCGCCGGACGGGCCCCCGGTCAGCGTGGACGGAACGGCCGGATTCTGACGTTCGATCCGGCCGCGACTTGCACCGGACCCCGCGGACCGTCCACTTCCGGACGGTTCACCACCGACCCCCGTCGTCACGCTCTGTCACTCGACCACCTCTCAGCGGACTCGCCGTCACGCTGTGAGGTCAAAAGCACACGGGGGGGCTTCGACAGCACCTTCGGGGCCCGGTGAATATCCGTCCGAAGCGGTTCATGCCGCTATAGCAGCCCCCCGTGCGGAGTAATAGTCGCATCACCGAATCGCGCCAAGATCTTGCCACGGTAAGCTGACGGCATGACAGGACAAGTTCGCACCGTCGACGGTCGCGTCGCCGGGCGACGCGGACAGGAGACGCGGCAGAAGCTGCTCGACTGCCTCCGCGAGATGCTCAGCACGTCGCCCTATCGGGACGTCAAGGTCATCGACGTCGCCCGTATGGCGGGTACCTCCCCCGCGACCTTCTACCAGTACTTCCCGGATGTCGAGGGCGCGGTCCTCGAAATCGCCGAGGAAATGGCCAAGGACGCCGACACCCTCAAAGAGCTGGTGGCCGGAAAGTCCTGGGCAGGGAAGTCCGGCCCGACCACTTCGGAAGAACTGGTCGACGGATTCCTCGCCTTCTGGCGCAAGAACGACGCCATTCTCCGAGTGGTCACGCTCGGTGCCGCCGAAGGGGACAAGCGGTTCTTCAAGATCCGCATGACGGTCCTCAACGCGGTCGCCAAGCCGCTCTCGGAGGCCGTCCGGGAACTCCAGGGGAAGGGGCAGGCCGACAAGTCGCTCGACCCCAACGCCGTTTCCGGGGCCCTGGTCTCGCTGCTCGCCTCGGCGGCCGAGCACCAGAAGGCCTTCACCTCCTGGGGCGTCAAGGTCAAGGACCTCAAGCCCAACCTCGCTCCCCTGGTGTACCTGGGCGTCACCGGGAAGAAGCCGCCCAAGTAGCCGACCGCCGACCCACCATCCGCTCCGCGCGCAGCCCCGGCCTCCTGTCCGGGGAACGACGGACGGCGGCCGTGTCCTCGGGGGAGGTCCGCCGACGTGCCGCACGCGCGCCAGACATGCCGGTGGGCGGGCTCCCCTCACACGGGGTGCCCGCCCACCGGCATGCGTCGTCCGCGGAGCCGTCCGAGGGCCCGCCGGCCGGTCTCTGCGCCGGCCCGCATGCCGGTCCGGGCGCCGATCCCTCCGCGGTGCTCCCTACGGGCAGCGCACCACCTGGCCGGCGTACGCCAGGCCGCCGCCGAAGCCGAAGAGCAGCACCGGGTCGCCCGGCGACAGCTCGCCCCGCTCGACCAGCTTGGAGAAGGCCAGCGGGATGGAGGCGGCCGAGGTGTTGCCGGAGTCGACCACGTCCCGGGCGACCACCGCGTCGGTGAGGCCGAGCTTGCGGGCGATCGCGTCGATGATCCGCAGGTTGGCCTGGTGCGGGACGAAGCCCTTCAGTTCGGACGGGTCGATGCCGGCCCGCTCGCAGGCCTGGCGGGCCAGCGGGGCGAGCTGGGTGGTGGCCCAGCGGAACACCGCCTGGCCCTGCTGGCTGATCACCGGATCCCAGCCGGTGATCACCACGGCGTCGCCCTTCTCCGGCTCGGAGCCCCAGACCACCGGCCCGATCCCGGGCTCGGCGCCCTCCTCCTGGGCCTCGACGACCGCGGCGCCCGCGCCGTCGCCGAAGATCACGCAGGTGGAGCGGTCGGTCCAGTCGAGCGTGTCGGACATCCGCTCGGCGCCGATCACCAGTGCGCGGCGGGCCGCGCCGGCCCGGATCGCGTGGTCGGCGGTGGCCAGGGCGTACGAGAAGCCGGAGCAGACCGTGTTGATGTCGTACGCGGCGGGCGCGCGCACCCCCAGCCGGGCGGCCACGGCGGCGGCGGTGTTGGGGCTGCGCTCGATCGCGGTGCAGGTGGCGACCACGACGAGGTCGATGTCCTGCGCCGTGCGGCCGCTGTGGGCGAGCGCCTTCTGCGCGGCCTCGGTGGCGAGGTCGACCAGGCTCTCGCCTTCGGCGATGTGCCGGGTGCGGATGCCCACCCGGGTGCGGATCCACTCGTCGTCGGTGTCGACGAGCACCGCCAGGTCGTCGTTGCTGAGGACCTTGGGGGGCTGGTAGTGGCCGAGTGCCACAATGCGCGAACCGCTCATGCTGCCATGGAACCGGGTTACCCGCTGGTCAGCGGGGCACGACCGGCGACAGGATCCGACCCCGTGATCTGTAGGAGCCCGACAAGGGGCCCGGTGTGAGGCCTCCGTCGTCCGCCCGCGGGGCGGCGGGGTGGCGCCGGGCTGCGCGCACCGCACGGCCGAGGAGGGCACCGGGGGCGTCCTCGGGGCCGGGACCGCGGCGGCCGGAGGTGGGGCGTCGCCACGCGGGCGGGAGCCCGAGGGCGGCCCCCTGCGGCGTCGCGGCGCCCGGGCCGCGCGGAAGCCGGGTCAGGTGGCCAGCGTGGCCGCGTCGCCCATCACGATGACCGGGTGGGCGGCCGGGTCCAGGGTGCGGATCAGCTGGGCCATCTTGTCCTCGGGGATCGACACGCAGCCGTGGGTCGGGCCGTCGTGGTCCACGTGGAGCCAGATGCCGCCGCCCTTCTTGGCGCCCATCGGGCGGCGCGTGTCGAGCGGGGAGTTGCCGGCGACCCGGTTGTAGTCGATCGCGACCACGTAGTCGAAGGAGCCGGCCAGCTGGTCGCCGAAGAAGCCCGTGCCGGAGACCACGAAGCTCGGGTCCTTGTCGTACGGGAGCCTGCTGCCCGGGTCGTCCTTGCGGCCGCCCGCGTCGCTCAGGTGGTAGACGCCGATCGGGCTGCGCAGGTCGCCCTCGTTGTGGTCGGCGGTCCAGCCGTTCTTGCCGTTGTGGCCCTGCCAGGTCTCGCCGGCCAGCCAGCGGCCCTCGGGGGTGCGGGTCCAGAGGACGACGGTGTTCTTGTCGGTGTTCCGGTCCGCGCCGGAGGCGACCAGGACCTGGGCGCTCTCGCCGGGGATCTTCGCGGTGAAGCTCGCACCGAGGCCGGGTATCGCGGCCACCGAGGCGTCCTGGCGGGTCTGGCTGCGGTCGGCGGCCGGGGCCTCGGACTGCCGGTCGGAGGCGATCCGGGCGGCCGCGGGGGCCGCGCCGGGCCGGTCGGGCGTGCTGACGCCGTCCGGGCCCGGGCCGTCGGCGGCGGCGAGGCCGGGCTTGGCGTCGTCCGGGCCGACGGTGTACCAGCCGGCGGCGGCCGCGACCAGCAGGGCGGTGCCGGCCATCACGGCTTTGCCGTGACGTTTCGGCTTGGCTTTGCGGCGCCGCCCCCGGGCGGCGGTCCGGGCCCCGACGACAGGGGCGGCGGACGCCAGGGGCACGACGGGGGCGAGGAACTCGGGCTCCGGCTCGTACGCCGGCTCCGGCTCGTACAGCGGCTCCTGACGGAACGGGTCCGCCTGCTGCTGGAACTGCTCGGGCTGCTGGGAGAACCGGTCCTGCTGCTGGGGGAACGGCTCCGGCTGCGCCTCGTACGGCCGGAACGGCTGCTCGTACGCCTCGAAGTACCCGTCAGGGGTCTGCCCGTACGGCTGCTGCGCGCCGTGGCCGTACTCCTGCTCCTGCGCGGCCGGCTGCTCGTACGCCTGCCGGTACGACTGCTCGTACGGCTGCTCATACGGTTGCTCGTACGGTTGCTCGTACGGCTGCTCGTAGGGCTGGTACGCGGTGTACGGCTGCTCGTACGACTGCTGCGGCACCCCGTACTCCGGCTCCTGCATCGGCTGGTACGGCGGGTACTCGGTGGCGCGATGGGAACCGGACATGCTGTCGATCCTGCCAAACGCCCTACCCGTTGGTAAACCCGGGTCGCGTGCGGAGGCCGTGAAGACAACCGCCGCCCGGGCCGGAGAGCGGCCCGGGCGGCGGGGAGGCGCGCAGGTCGGACGGCGGGTCCGAGGGCAGGTCAGAGGCGCATCGCCTGCGGGGCCTCGCGCCGCATCGGGTCCGGGCCCTCGTACTCGCGGATGATCTCGTAGCGGGTGTTGCGCTCGACGGGGCGGAAGCCGGCGTCGCGGATCAGGCCGAGCAGGTCGTCGCGGCCGAGCTTGTTCGGGGTGCCGAAGTTGTCCGCGTCGTGGGTGATCTTGTACTCGACCACCGAGCCGTCCATGTCGTCCGCGCCGTGGCTGAGCGCCAGCTGCGCGGTGGCGACGCCGTGCATCACCCAGAAGACCTTGACGTGCGGGACGTTGTCGAAGAGCAGCCGGGAGACCGCGAAGGTCTTCAGCGCCTCGGCGCCGGTCGCCATCTCGGTGCGGGCCATCAGCCTGTTGCGCACGACGCCGTCCTTGGAGTCGTGGAAGTCGTGCTGGTAGCGCAGCGGGATGAAGACCTGGAAGCCGCCGGTCTCGTCCTGCAGCTCGCGCAGCCGCAGCACGTGGTCCACCCGGTGGCGGGGCTCCTCGATGTGGCCGTACAGCATGGTGCAGGGCGTCTTGAGGCCCTTGGCGTGCGCGAGGCGGTGGATCCGCGACCAGTCCTCCCAGTGGGTGTCGTGGTCGACGATGTGCTGCCGGACCTCCCAGTCGAAGATCTCCGCGCCGCCGCCGGTCAGCGACTCCAGACCGGCGTCGATCAGCTCGTCCAGGATCTCGTCGGCGGACAGGCCGCTGATCTTCTCGAACCAGTGGATCTCGGTGGCGGTGAAGGCCTTCAGCGAGACGTTAGGCAGCGCCGCCTTGAGCTCCCGCAGCGAGCGCGGGTAGTAGCGCCACGGCAGGGTCGGGTGCAGGCCGTTGACGATGTGCAGCTCGGTGAGGGAGTCGACCTCCATCGCCTTGGCGAGGCGGACGGCCTCCTCGATGCGCATCGTGTAGGCGTCCTTCTCGCCCGGCTTGCGCTGGAACGAGCAGTACGCGCACGAGGCGCTGCACACGTTGGTCATGTTGAGGTGGCGGTTGACGTTGAAGTGGACGACGTCGCCGTTCTTCTCCGTCCGCACGTGGTGGGCCAGCCCGCCCAGCCAGGCCAGGTCGTCGCTCTCGTAGAGCGCGATCCCGTCCTCGCGGGTCAGCCGCTCACCCGCGTAGACCTTCGCCTCCAGCTCGCGCTTGAGCCCTGCGTCCATGCGGTGCCCCGCCTCCTCCGACATTCGAATCCTTGCCGGAATGAGCCTACGCCTATGCCGAGAGCAGCTCGGCGAGCAGTGCGGGTTCGATGTTCCCGCCGCTGACCACGGCCGCCACCGCCTGGCCCCCGGTCTCGGCGGCGCGGTGGAAGTACGCGGCCGGGGCGACCGCCCCGGAGGGCTCGGCGACCAGCCGGCCGCGGCGGGCCAGCAGGGCGACGGTGGCGCGGATCTCGTCCTCGGTGACGGTGACGATGTCGTCCACGTAGGCGGTGATGTGCTCGTAGGGCAGCACGCCGACGGCCGGGGTGCGCAGACCGTCCGCGATGGTGCGGTAGGTGTCGGCGACCGGCCACTCCACCCGGCGCCCCGCGCGCAGTCCGGCCTGCGCGTCGGCGGCCAGCTCGGGCTCCACGCCGATCACCCGGACGCCCGGGCGGGTGAGCTTGAGCGCGGCCGCCGTGCCGCCGATCAGGCCGCCGCCGCTGACCGGCACCAGGACGGTGTCCAGTTCGGCCGGGGCGTCCTCGGCGATCTCCAGGCCGACCGTGCCCTGGCCCGCGATGATGAACGGGTCGTCGTACGGCGGCACCCAGACGTAGCCGTGCTTCTCGGCCAGCTCGCCGGGCAGGGCGTCCCGTTCCGCCGGGGACACCACCAGCACCTCGGCGCCGAACGCCCGGGTGGCCGCCACCTTCACGGCCGGCGAGGTGTCCGGCATCACGATCACGGCCTTGATGCCGAGCAGCCGGGCCGCGTACGCCACCGCCTGCGCGTGGTTGCCGCTGGACTGGGCGACCACGCCGCGGGCCCGCTCGTCCGCGGTGAGCGCGGCCAGCCGGTTGTAGGCGCCGCGGGTCTTGAAGGCCCCGGTCGGCTGGAGGTTCTCGGGCTTGAGCCAGAGCCGCCGCTCCCCCTCGTCCGCCCAGGGGGCGGGAACGAGCGGGGTGCGCACGGCGACCCCCGTGATCCGCTGCCGAGCCGCGCGCAGCTCCTCCAGACCGACCAGTGCCATACGTCACTCTCCTTCTGGAGGGAGTTCGCTCACCCGGTTCTCCCACTTCGTGGAGAGTACGACGGTGGTGCGGGTGCGGGCCACGCCTTTCGTGCCCGAGATCCGCTTCACCACCGATTCCAGGCCGGCCACGTCGGCCACCCGGACCTTGAGCATGTACGAGTCGTCGCCGGCGATGAACCAGCAGTCCTCGACCTCGTTGAGGTCCTTCAGCCGGAACGCGACGTCCTCGTGGTCGGCGGCGTCCGTGAGTTGAAGGCCGATCAGGGCCGTGACGCCGAAGCCGAGCGAGGCCGGGTTGACCGTCGCGCGGTAGCCGGTGATCACGCCGGCCTGTTCCAGGCGGTTGATCCGGTCCGTGACGCTCGGGCCGGAGAGTCCGACCAACCGGCCCAGCTCGGCGTAGGACGCACGGCCGTTCTCCCGGAGCGCCTGGATGAGCTGTCTGTCCACCGTGTCCATATACCGTCCGCGTCCTTCCGAACCTCTCCAGACCCACAGATCATTATCCGGATTCAAAGGCGCCGTGCGCCGACCGACCCGGATATCGCAGAGAAGATACTCTCCCGCCCTCGCTCTCCTTACTCCCCCTCAGCCGGAACGCCGCCCCCGCCGGCCGCCCGGCGGGCCGCCGACCCCAACTCCCCTTCCCAGCGCAGGTACAGGGAATGCGGCACGTCGACGGCGTCCAGCACCCGTCCGGCCACGAAATCCACGAGTTCGCGCACGGTGGAACCGCCGGCGTAGAAACCGGGCGAAGCGGGCAGCACGACCGCGCCCTGTGCGTCGAGCTCCACCAGGTGCTTCAACGTCACCCCGTTGAGTGGCGTCTCACGCACGCACACGACGAGCGGACGGCGCTCCTTGAGGGTGACGCTGGCGACCCGCTGCAGCAGGTCCTTGCTCAGGCCGAGCGCGATCCCGGCCACCGCCCCGGTCGTCGCGGGCACCACCAGCATGCCCTTGGCGGGGTACGAGCCGCTGGACGGGCCGGCCGCGAAGTCCCCGGCGGGCCAGTAGCGGACGTCGTCCAGGCCCCGGTCGCCGCCCAGCCAGGCGGCCAGGTCGGTGCGCCAGTGGGCGTCCCGGAAGGCGATGCCGGTCTCGTCCAGGATGGTGAGCCGGGCCGCCCGGCTGACGATCAGGTCCACCGCCTCGCCGGCGGCCAGCAGCCCCCGGATCACCGAGGCCGCGTACGGCGTCCCCGACGCGCCCGAGACCCCGACCACCCACGGCTGACGCTTCGCAGTTCCCATGGGGCATTTCTATCCGGCTTCCTCCGGCGGGGCCGCATCCGCGCTGCCCCTGGAAGGATGGGGGCCATGGCAGCGACCCTCGTCGACCTCACCCATCAGGTGACCACCGCGATGCCGGTCTACCCCGGCGATCCGGCCGTCCTGCTGGAGCCCGCGCTCACCACCGCCACCGCCGGGGTGAACGTGCTGGCCCTGCACCTCGGCTCGCAGTCCGGGACGCACGTGGACGCGCCGTACCACGTGGACGTCACCTGGCCGACCCTGGACGGGCTCCCGCTGGAGCGGTTCACCGGCCCGGCGGTCGTCGCCGACCTGCGCGGGCTGGAGCCCCGGGCGGCCGTCACCCCCGGGCTGCTGGCGCCGGCGCTGGAGCGGGCCGCGGCCGGCGGCGAGGGCACCGTGCTGCTGCTGGCCACCGGCTGGGCCCGGCACTGGGGCACCGACGCCTACCTCGCCCACCCCAGCCTGACGCCCGACGCCGCCGAGGCGATCGTCGCCGCCGGGGTGCGGACGGTCGGGGTGGACGCGCTGAGCGTCGATCCCACCCCCGACCCGGGCCCCGGCGACCCCACGGTGGCCGCGCTGCTCGCCGACCTCACCGACGAGCACGACCAGGGCGCCGCCGACGAGCCGTCGCTCGCCGCGCACCGGGTGCTGCTGGGGGCGCCCGGCGGCGGGGTGATCGCCGAGAACCTGACCGACCTGCGGGCGCTCCTGGCGGCGCAGGAGGCCGGTCGGCCGGTGGAGGTCTCGCTGTTCCCGCTGCGGCTGGTGGCGGCGGACGGCGCGCCGGTGCGGGCGGTCGCCCGACTGGGCTGATCCGCCCCGGCCGGGCCCACCCGCTCGCCACTTGGTCTAGACCATCCCCCGGTGGCGCCAGTACGCTGTCCGGCCATGGCTGAGATCATCGGAGTGATCGAGCGACTCTGGCGCTACCCCGTGAAATCCACCGGCGGCGAGCGGCTCGGCTCCGTCGAGGTGGACGAGCGCGGCCTGGCCGGCGACCGCCTCTACGCCGTCCGCGACGCGGCCGGAAGACTCGGCTCCGGCCGGAACTCCCGCCGCCTGCGCCGGATGGACGGCCTGCTCCGTCTCTCCGCCCGCCTCGGCCGCCGGATCGACGGCCCCGAGCTGTTCGACCCGCTCGGCCGCCCGGTCGACCGGCCGACCGCCTTCCTGCGCGCCTACCTCCAGCGCGAGGACGTCGAACTCGCCCGCGAGGACGCCGTCTCGCACTTCGACCGGCTGCCGGTCAGCGTGCTCACCACCGCCACCCTGGACTGGGTCCGCGAGACCGTCCCGTTCGCCGCCGTCGACGAACGCCGGTTCCGCCCCAACCTCGTGCTGCGCACCCCGCCCGGCACTCCGCCCTTCGTCGAGGACGGCTGGTTCGGCCGGCAGGCCCGCGGCGAGGCCCCCGGCAGCGCCCGCCTCGCCTTCGTCACCTCCAGCGAGCGCTGCGCGATGACCGGCGCCGCGCAGCCGGGCCTGCCGCACGCGCCCGAGATCCTCAAGGCCCTCGTGCACGCCCACGACGGCCGCCTCGACGCCCTCGCCGAGGTCGCCGCCCCGGGGCGGCTCCGGGTCGGCGACCGGCTGACGATCGACTGACGGGCACCGGCGACCACCATGTCCTGGTCCTGGCGACCTCCCTGGAGGGCTTCCTGCACAACTGACGCCCGACGACTGACCCCGACAGCCGACCCGACGACTGCCATCCGCTGGACGATGGCGCATGGGCCCGAGACTCATACGCATGGGACGTCTCATCTTCGTCACTTACGTTCTAGGCATGACAGAAAAGCGAGTTGACGACGCGCCGCCCGTGCTGGTGGTCGGCGTCGCCGGGACGGTCGGGCGGCACGTCGGGCTTCAGCTCGCGGGCGCCGGGGTGCGGATGCGGACGTCGGCGCAGCGCGAGCTGCTCGACCCGGCGGCGCTGGAGGCGGCGGTGCAGGGCGTGGGCGCGGTGCTGCTGGGCTGGCCGTTCCCGGCGGCGGACGGGGCGGCGGACGCGGTGGGCGTGCTGGCCCGGGAGGTCGGGCGGGTGGTGCTCGTGGCGCCGGCAGCCGTCGGGGGCGCCTCCGGGCGCCCGGAGGACGAGGTGGCGGCGCTGCTCGCACGGAGCGGGGTGCGGCACACGGTGCTGCGGGCGCACGGGTTCGCCGCCGCGCTGCAGTGGGCGGAGGAGATCCGCGCCGGGGGCACCGTGCGGGGCTACGGCGGCGCGGCCGGGCTGAACCCGGTGGACGAGCGGGACATCGCGGCGGTCGCCGTCCGGGCCCTGGTCGAGGACGGCCACGACGGTGCGCGGTACGTGCTGACCGGCCCGGAGTCGCCGACGCAGGCGGAGCAGGTGAGCATCATCGGCCGGGCGGCCGGCCGCCCGGTGGCGTGGGAGGAGATCCCCCGCGAGGCCGCCAGCCGGCGTCTGTGCGCCGCCGGCCGGCCCCGGGCGGCGGTCGACGGCGCCCTGGACCTCGTCCACGCCCGCATCGCCGAACCGCAACCGGCCACCACGACCGTCCGGGACCTCACCGGCCACCCGGCCCGGAGCTTCCACGCCTGGGCGGCGGACCACGCCGCGCTGTTCCGCTCCCCGCCGGCCGCTGACCACTGACCACTGACCACTGATGCCCGGCCGCCGGAGTCCCGCCTCGGCGGTCCGGTCGGGATCAGATTCCGAGCCCGCGCACCACCAGGTCCACGAGCGCGAAGAAGAACAGCGACATCCCCACGAAGCTGTTCGTCTGGAAGAAGGCGCGGTTGAGCTTCGACAGGTCGTTCGGCCTGACGATGGTGTGCTCGTAGACGAAGGCGCCCGCGACGACCACGAGGCCGAGCCAGAACGCCGCCCCGGCGTGCGTCCGGAGCGCGAACCAGCCCAGCAGGAGCGTCGTGAGGGCGTGGCAGATGCGCGCGCCCCGGATCGCCGCCGGCACGCCGAACCGCGCGGGCACGGACCGGACGCCGTGCTCCCGGTCGGACTCGACGTCCTGGCAGGCGTAGATCAGGTCGAAGCCGCCGATCCAGATGCCGACCGCGACGCCGAGCACGACGGCGTCCCAGGACCAGCTGCCCGTCACCGCGAGCCAGGCGCCCACCGGGCCCATGGCCTGGGCGATGCCCAGGATCGCCTGCGGGAAGTCCGTGAACCGCTTGCCGTACGGGTAGACCACCATCGGCACGACGGCCACCGGGGCGAGCGCCAGGCAGAGCGGGTTGAGCATGGCCGCCGCGCCGAGGAAGACCACCAGGGCGACCGCGGATCCGACGTACGCGGTCTTCAACGACACCGCGCCGGTGACCAGTTCACGCGACGCCGTGCGCGGGTTGCGGGCGTCGATCTCACGGTCGATGATCCGGTTCGCGGCCATGGCGAACGTACGGAGCCCGACCATGCACACCGTGACGACGAACAGCTCGCCCCAGTGCACCCGCCGGTCCGCGAGGAACATGGCCGTCAGGGCGGCGATGTACGCGAACGGGAGCGCGAAGACCGAGTGCTCGATCATCACCAGGCGCAGGAAGGCCCTCGTGCGCCCGGGGGTTTCGACAGCAGCCGTACTCATCAGAGCCCGTACTCCTTCCAACGACTCGACACCAACGCGGCGGTGGCCGGGTCGGACGACACCATCTCCGGCCAGCCGCCGTCCCGGGTGTACCCCTCCTCGGGCAGCTTGCGGGTCGCGTCGATGCCCGCCTTGCCGCCCCAGAACTGCTGGTACGAGGCGTGGTCGAGGTGGTCCACCGGGCCCTCGACGACGGTGAGGTCCCGGCTGTAGTCGACGTTGCCGAAGGCCCGCCAGGCGACTTCCTGGTAGTCGTGCACGTCGCAGTCCGCGTCCACCACGATGATCAGCTTGGTGAGCGACATCATGTGGGCGCCCCAGATCGCGTGCATCGTCTTCTGGGCGTGCTTGGGGTACTTCTTGTCGATCGAGACGATCACGCAGTTGTGGAAGCCGCCGGCCTCGGGCAGGTCGTAGTCGACGATGTCCGGGATGATGATCTTCAGCAGCGGCAGGAAGAACCGCTCGGTGAACTTGCCCAGCGGGCCGTCCTCCGTCGGCGGGCGGCCGACCACGATGGACTGCAGGATCGGGCGGCGGCGCATCGTCACGCAGTCGATCGTGAGTGCCGGGAACGGCTCCTGCGGCGTGTAGAAGCCGGTGTGGTCGCCGAACGGGCCCTCGGGCAGCATCTCGCCGGGCTCCAGCCACCCCTCCAGCACGACCTCGGCGTCGGCCGGGACCTGCAGCGGGACGGTCTTGCAGTCGACCATCCGCACCCGCTCGCCCGCGACGAAGCCGGCGAAGAGGTACTCGTCGATGTCGCCGGGCAGCGGCGCGGTGGCCGCGTAGGTGACGGCGGGCGGGCAGCCGAAGGCGATCGCGACCGGGAGGCGCTCGCCCCGCCTGGCCGCCACCGCGTAGTGGTTGCGGCTGTCCTTGTGGATCTGCCAGTGCATCCCGATGGTGCGGCGGTCGTGCCGCTGGAGCCGGTAGAGGCCCAGGTTGCGGATGCCGGTGTCCGGGTCCTTGGTGTGGGTGAGGCCCAGGTTGAAGAAGGAGCCGCCGTCCAGCGGCCAGGTGAAGAGCGCGGGCAGCCGGTCGAGGTCGACGTCCTCGCCGGTGAGCACGACCTCCTGCACCGGGGCGTCACCGGACTTCACCTGCCGGGGCGGCACGTGCGCCATCGAGGCGAGCTTGCCGAAGGCGTCGCGCAAGCCGGTGAAGCCCTGCGGCAGTTCGGGCTTGAGCAGGCCGGCGATCTTCTCGGAGACGTCGTCCGGACCCTTGAGGCCGAGCGCCTTGGCCAGGCGCCGTTCGGTGCCGAAGACGTTCATCGCCAGCGGCATCGACGAGCCCTTGACGTTCTCGAAGAGCAGCGCCGGCCCCTTGGCCTTCTGCACCCGGTCGACGATCTCGCCGATCTCCAGATGGGGGTCCACCTCCGCCTTGACCCGCTTGAGGTCGCCTTCACGGTCGAGGGCCCGCAGAAACGAGCGGAGATCGTCGTATGCCATGCCAGCCAGTATCCGCCACCCGATAGCCTGGCTCGGTCAAGGGCCCCGGGAAGGCGCCCGCCACTGCCGCCCGCTGGGGGGAGATCGCAGCCATGTTGCGGATTCTGCTGACCATCGTCCTTCCGCTCGCGCTCTGGGTCTGGGCGTTCGTCGACTGCCTGACCACGCCCGAGGACGAGGTGAAGCACCTGCCGAAGGTGGTGTGGGTGCTGATCGTGCTGCTCTTCCCGCCGCTGGGCCCGATCGCCTGGCTGATCGCCGGCCGGCAGCGCGGCTTCCTGCGGACCGCGACCGCCGGCGGGTACCCCGGCCACCCGTCCGCCGCCGGCCCGGGGCACCCGGCCGCACGCGGCGGGCGCCCGACGGCACCGGACGACGATCCGGAGTTCCTCGCCTCGTTGAAGAAGGACGACAACACGCACGAGGACATGCTCAGGCAGTGGGAGGCGGATCTGCGCCGCCGGGAGCGGGAGCTGCGCGACCGGGACGAGCCGGAGGACGGCCGAAAGGGCTGAGCAGAGCCGGGAGGACCGGGCGGCCCTGGTCGGAGCGGTTCGCGCGCTCCCTCCAACAGCCCACGCGGGCCCGCCCGGGTGGGCTGTGGCGTTTTTGGCGCTTCCCTACGACTCCGGGTCTTCTCCTACGAATGTCCGCCGACTGGGGCCCCGGCTTGAGCGGACCTTGAGCGGCGCTCCAGAGGACCGGCCTACCTTACGGAGGGAAGGCCCTGACCTGCGCTTTTCCTCATGCTCAGATCATCGGACCATCACCTGCCCGACAACCCCCGGTATCCGAACGATCACCGAGCGCTCCGGCTCCGGTGCGACTGCTTCTGTACAGGCCTGACAGCTAAACGAACCCGACCTTGTACGGAATCGACGCCGAAACCAGCGCACGGCCCCTCGTACAGTCATAAGTGAAGAAAGTGATTCGCGGCCGGGGGCACAGCAGACGTTGGCTGTCGGACAGTTCCCTCACCCTTGGAGTGGTTCGAGATGACGGTTGTGCATGAGGCGCCGGTCGACGGCGAGGTCCCCGAGGTCCCGGCCGACGCCCGCGGTCGGGTCGCCGAGCTGCACGAGCTGCGCGAGAAGGTCCGCCGCGGCCCCAGCGACAAGGCCACCGAGGCCCAGCACGCCAAGGGCAAGCTGACCGCCCGCGAGCGCATCGAGCTGCTGCTGGACGAGGGCTCCTTCCGCGAGGTCGAGCCGCTGCGCCGGCACCGCGCCCAGGGCTTCGGCCTGGAGGCCAAGAAGCCGCACACCGACGGCGTCGTCGTCGGCTGGGGCACCGTCCACGGCCGCACCGTCTTCACCTACGCGCACGACTTCCGGATCTTCGGCGGCGCGCTGGGCGAGGCCCACGCGCAGAAGATCCACAAGATCATGGACATGGCCATCGCGGCCGGTGCGCCGCTGGTCTCGCTCAACGACGGCGCCGGCGCCCGCATCCAGGAGGGCGTCACCGCGCTCGCCGGCTACGGCGGCATCTTCCAGCGCAACACCAAGGCCTCCGGCGTCATCCCGCAGATCTCGGTGATGCTCGGCCCGTGCGCCGGCGGCGCCGCGTACTCCCCCGCGCTGACCGACTTCGTGTTCATGGTCCGCGAGACCTCGCAGATGTTCATCACCGGGCCGGACGTGGTCCAGGCCGTCACCGGCGAGAAGATCACCCAGAACGGCCTCGGCGGCGCGGACGTGCACGCCGGCGTCTCCGGTGTCGCCCACTTCATCTACGACGACGAGCAGTCCTGCATCGAGGAGGTCCGCTACCTCCTGTCGCTGCTGCCGCAGAACAACCGCGAGATGCCGCCGTCGGTGATGAGCGAGGACCCGGTCGAGCGGCGCAACGACGGCCTGCTGGACCTGGTGCCCGCCGACGGCAACCGCCCGTACGACATGCGCAAGGTGATCGAGGAGATCGTCGACCACGGCGAGTACCTGGAGGTCCACGAGCGCTGGGCCACCAACGTGCTGTGCGTGCTCGCCCGGATCGACGGCCACGTCACCGGCATCATCGCCAACCAGCCGCAGTCGCTGGCCGGCGTGCTGGACATCAACGCGAGCGAGAAGGCCGCGCGCTTCGTCCAGATGTGCGACGCCTTCAACATCCCGCTGGTCACCCTGCTCGACGTCCCCGGCTTCCTGCCCGGCGTCGACCAGGAGCACGGCGGCATCATCCGCCACGGCGCCAAGCTGCTGTACGCGTACTGCAACGCCACCGTGCCGCGCATCTCGCTGATCCTGCGCAAGGCCTACGGCGGCGCGTACATCGTGATGGACTCCCGCTCCATCGGCGCCGACCTGTCCTACGCCTGGCCGACCAACGAGATCGCCGTCATGGGCGCCGAGGGCGCGGCCAACGTCATCTTCCGGCGCGAGATCAACGCCGCCGAGGACCCGGACGCCATGCGCGCCCAGAAGATCAAGGAATACAAGAGCGAGCTGATGCACCCGTACTACGCGGCCGAGCGCGGCCTCGTGGACGACGTCATCGACCCGGCCGAAACCCGCCAGGTCATCGCCTCCGCCCTGGCGATGCTCCGCACCAAGCACGCCGACCTGCCCAGCCGCAAGCACGGCAACCCGCCGATGTAGCGGCGCGCTCCACAGCGCAGCAGCCGTACCGGGCACCACCTCACACCACAGCCACCGGGGGAGAAACCAGGACATGACCGCTTCCGCCGAACCCCTCGTCCGCATCGTCCGCGGCAGCCTCACCGACGAGGAACTCGCCGCCCTGACCGCCGTCGTGATGGCGCGCGCCGCCGCCGTGCAGCAGGCCGCCGCCGCCGCGCCGATGGAGCCGATCGCCACCTGGCACCGCCTGGAGCGCCGCCCGGCCTACTTCTCGCCGGTCAGCTGGCAGCAGGCCGCCTGACGGCCCACGGCCTCCGCCGACGGCCGGTCACCCCGTTCGGGTGACCGGCCGTCGGGCGTTCCCCGGCACCGCCCGCGGGCGGCTCGGTAGGATGCCTACCGGACGGTATGCCTCCGCCACCCCGTCGGCCCCATAGGATCGGCCGCTGCCGAGGTACCAGAACTTTCCAGGGAGGCTGCGATGGCCAGGCAGGCCCGCGCGCTGGCGACCCGCCAGACGGTACTGCTCGCGGCGGCCGAGGTCTTCGACGAGCGGGGCTACGCCGCCGCAACGATGTCCGAGATCCTGGACCGCGCCGGCGTCACCAAGGGAGCGCTGTACTTCCACTTCCGTTCCAAGGAGGAGCTGGCGCTCGCCGTCATCGAGGGGCAGGGCGCCTGGATCGCCGGCTGGCAGCCGGCCTCCGACAGTTCGGTGCAGAACCTGATCGACCTCGCGTACGCCTTCGCCCGCGCCCTCCAGGACGACCCGCTGGTGCGCGGCAGCATCCGGCTGACGATCGAGCACGGCAGCTTCACCCAGCCGCAGATCGCGGCCTACCAGGGCTGGATGGACCTGGTCCGCGAGCTGCTGGAGCAGGCCCGGGACGCCGGGGACCTCCACCCGGGGATCGACCTCGCCGCGGCCGCCGGAGTGATCACCGGGGCCGTCACCGGGATCCAGCTGAGCTCCCAGGTGCTGACCCGGCGCCAGGACCTGATCCAGCGGATGGCCGACCTCTGGACGCTGCTGCTGCCCGGACTGGTCCAGCCGCACGCGCTCGCCCGGCTGAGCGTGGCCGAGCGCCCCTCCTGAGCCGTCGGCCGCCGGGGCTCAGACCCGGTAGTCGGCCCGGCGCTCCGCCGCCACCAGGGCCGGCAGCGCGGCCGTCCAGGCCCGGCGCACCGCCTCCGGCCGCGGCCGGTCGGTCTCGTCGCCCGCCAGCAGCACCTGGCCCGCCGCCACCGCGGTGAGCAGCTCGGCGGCGGCGCCGCGGTCCACGCCGGGGCTCAGCTCACCGGCCTCGGCGGCGCGGTCCAGCAGCCGGTGCACGACGGCGGTGAGGCTGCGCCAGGTGGCGTCGGGGCCGGGTGGGGCGCCCGGGGCGTCGTCCCGGCGCGGGCCCTGGCGGCCGAGCCGGACACCGGCCCGCACCACCACGTCCTCGCGCAGCATCCGGGCCAGCTCGTGCGAGAAGTCGATCAGGCCCTGGAGGGCCGGGCCGTCGGCGCGCAGGGCGCGCAGCGCGGCCGAGCCGATCTCCCGCCCGGCGGCGCCGCGCACCCCGTCGGCGAGGGCCTGCTTGGACACGAAGTGGAAGTAGAGGGCGCCCTTGCTGACCCCGGCCCGGCGGCTGATGTCGACCAGGCTGGCGGCCTCGAAGCCCACCCGCGCGAAGGTCTCCGCCGCGGCGAGCAGCACGGCCTGCCGGGTCCGCCCAGCCCGTTCCTGCTTGACCACTGGCCCCCTCCGGCCTCGACCGGGCGAGATCCCCGCCCCGCCCGGCTGCTGTCGGCGCGCCCCCTACGGGGAGCGGCGCTCGCATGCGGACGGCTGCGACCGAAACCGCATGGTTGGTATCTAATCTACCGCCTGGCTCGACCCCGCCGTCCAGCGGGGACGGCCCCCCGCCCAAGGTCTGCGGTCTCCCGTGAGGGCATTGCCCCAGTCCACGGGGCGGGTAGCGTGGACGGGCCGGGCCGTGCGGCCGGGGCACCCCAGTCGCCGAACACAAACCGGGTGGTATGTATGTTCTGCTCGGGCGTCCATGGCGGCCGCTCGACCGACACCCTGGGAGCGGGGCCCGTCATGCCATCGATCGTAGAGCCGGGCCCCCTCGGCCTGTACGCCCACCCCGGCCCGGGCACCGGCACCGGCACCGGCACCGGCACCGGCTACGACTTCCACGACCGGACCGTCTCCCGGCACCTGGTGCACCGCGCCTCGGTCTCCGAGGTCTTCCTCACCGGCTGGCAGGCCACCGGCCCCTACGACTTCCTGCTCGGCGCCCAGTGGCCCCGGCTGCACGGCTTCTACCGGCTCCCCGGGGACCGCTACCACGACCCGGTGCTGCTGGCCGAGACCGTCCGGCAGGCCGGACTGCTGATCGGCCACGCCGGGTTCGGGGTGCCCCGCGGCCACCACTTCGTCATGGAGGACCTCTCCTACGCGCTCGGCGGCCCCGGGCTGCCCGGCCTGGCCGTCACCGCCGGCCCGGCCTCGCTGATGCTGGCCGTCGGCTGCGAGGACGTCCGGATGCGGCACGGCCGACTGGTCTCGCTGCGGGTGAGCGCCGAGATCACCCGGGACGGCCGCCCCGTCGGCCGCGGCTCGGGCCGGCTGCGGGTGGTCTCACCCGACTCGTACGCCCGGCTGCGCGGGCCCGGCCGGCACGCCGTCACCCCGCTGCGGCCGCCGTCCCCCACCGCGCCCGAACTCGTCGGCCGCGCCCAGCCCGCCGACGTGGTGCTCAGCCCGACCCTGCGGCCGGACACCTGGGTGCTGCGCGCCGACGCCGCGCACCCGGTGCTGTTCGACCACGAGCTGGACCACGTGCCCGGGATGCTGGTGCTGGAGGCCGCCCGGCAGGCCGCCCAGCGGCTGCGCCACCCCGAACCGGTGGTCCCCGTCGAGCTGGTGACCTCCTTCGACCACTACATAGAACTGGACCGGCCCTGCCTGGTCCGGGCCGTCCGCCAGCCCGCGGCGGACGGCCGCCGGCTGCCCGTCCGGGTCCAACTGCTCCAGGACGGGCGGACGGCGGCCGAGTGCCTGCTCCTCACCGAGCCGCTGGACGGGCCGCTGGACGGCCCCGCCGAGGGCCCGGCGGTGCCGGCGCGGCGGGACGCCCTCGACGGCCACCCCGCCGCCCCGGGCCTCGGCAGCACCCGGCTGCCGCTGGCCAGTTGAGCCGCATCCGCCGGCCGTCAGGCGGCCACCAGGGCCGATGACGGCCGCCGCCCGGCGTGCATCACGCTGAGGTTGGCCGCCAGCCTGACCGGGTCCTGGGCCAGCCAGAGCCGCAGCGCCGCGCCCAGGGCGGCGCTGGCCGACTCGATCCGGACGTCGGTGAGCTGGGCGATCCGGGCCGCGCCCGGCACCAGCAGGTCGGCCAGCGCGGTCGGCAGCCAGACCGTCAGGGCGCACGGTGCGGGCACCGCGAGCGCGCCCAGCAGCCGGTAGGCGTCCCCCGGCGCGCTGAGCGTGGGGATGATGTCCAGCAGAGCGTCGGCCACCACCTCGGAGACGTCGCTCCGGTGGCCCTGGGCGAGCCGGCGGAGCAGCATGCGCTCGGCGGCGGTGATTCGGACGGTCAGCATGACCTCGTCGCACTCCATTGCGCGATTTCCTCCTCGGTTCCCTCTCGCACCGGCCGGCGGCCGGCACGGACTACCCCTGTCACGCCGCGGCCCGGCCACCTTCTGCGGAGAGCCGGGCCGGTGGGTGAACGCGCCCCGGTCAGATCCCCGCGTACGAGTGCTTGCCGGTGACGAAGATGTTCACGCCGTAGTAGTTGAAGAGCCAGCAGGCGAAGGCCGCCAGCGCCAGGTACGCGGCCTTGCGGCCCTTCCAGCCGGCCGTCGCCCGGGCGTGCAGGTAGCAGGCGTAGGCGACCCAGGTGATGAACGACCAGGTCTCCTTCGGATCCCACTCCCAGTACTTGCCCCACGCCGCCTCGGCCCAGATCGCGCCCGCGATGATGGTGAAGGTCCACAGCGGGAAGACCAGGGCGTTGATCCGGTAGGACAGCTTGTCGAAGGTGGACGCGGCGGGCAGGCGGCGCCAGACGGACGCCGAGGTGCCCAGCGGCCCGGTGGTCAGGCCGGCCGCCGTGCGCTTCTCGAAGGACTCCTTGCCCAGGTACAGCAGCGTGGCGATGAACGCCGCGTAGAAGGCGCCGCCGCAGAAGATCGCGGTGGACACGTGGATCGCCAGCCACGGCGAGTGCAGCGCCGGGACGAGCTGCTCGGAGTCGGTGTACAGCACCGTGGTGGCGATGCCGAGCGTCAGCAGGACCGCGACCACGACCGGCAGGCCGAGCCAGCGGACCTTCTTCCCCGCGGCCAGCAGCACCAGGTACGCGGCGGCCATCGCGAAGGCGAAGGCGCAGGAGAACTCGTACATGTTGCCCCACGGCCAGCGGGACACCGACAGGCCGCGGGCGACGATCCCGCCGCCGTGCAGCAGCAGCGCCAGCACCGTGAGCGAGACCGCGATCCGGCCGGCCAGGTCCGCCCGCGGGCTGGTACCGGCCGCGCCGGGGCCGTCCTCCTCGTCGGAGCCGCGCCCGCTGGTGACCACCGTCGCGCCCTCGCCCGCGATCGCGGTGCGGGTGAGCGTGGTGGTGCCGCCGCCGGCCGCCGCCACCGTGACGGTGACCTTCTTCCCGGCCGTCTTCCCGGCCGCCGCGACGGTCTCGGCCAGGCTGCCGGCCTGCTCCTTCGAGCGGACGGCGACGGCGCCCTTGCTGCCGAAGGTCCACTCGATCATGTGGGCGAACATGGCGAGCGTGTAGACCACCATCGCCGAATAGATCAGCTTGTTGGAGAGGTCGGCCAGCTGTGGGTCGACCGCCGAGGCGAGTTGCACCGTCTACTCCTTGGAGTTCTGGTCGGCAGGGACTGCGGGGGCTGAGGCTTCGGCCTCGGGGTCGTCGGATCCGGCGGCGGCTTCCCCGCCGTCCGGAGCCGGGGTGTCGTCCTCGTCCTCGTCGGAGGCGGGGGCGCCCTCGTCAGAGGCGGGGGCGGGGACGTCGTCGTCGGAGGCGGGGGCGTCGTCCTGGAGGTCCACGGCGAGTTCCGCGAGCTCCTCGGCGATCTTCGCCGACTCGCTGCGGGCCAGGCCGGCCAGCTCCACCTGGGTGCCGCCGCCCGGCAGGGCCACCGCCCGCACCCAGATCCGGCGGCGCTGGATGAACAGCGAGCCGATCAGTCCGAGGATCGCCAGCACGGCGCCGGCCAGGGCGATCTCGTTGCCGGGGCGGTGGGTGACGTTGAAGCTGGCCCACTGCTTGTAGCCCTCGAAGGTGACGGAGCCGTAGCCGTCGGGCAGGGTCCAGCCCTGGCCGGGCTTGAGCCGGGCCTTGGCCGGCTGGCCGTCCTGGGTCAGCTGGGTGAGCTTGCGGGTGTTGAGCTGGTAGACGTTCTGCGACAGGCCGGAGTCGGTGCCGAGGTCGCCCGCGAAGGCGTTCAGCACCAGTTCGGGGGAGGCGTCGCCGGGGAACAGCGAGACCGGGCCGGTGCGCTCGAAGCTCACCGGGGCGGTCGGCAGGAAGAAGCCGGAGAAGCCCAGCTGGGTCTTGGTGCCGTCGGGGCCGGCGCCGTAGTCGGAGACGTTCACCACGCCGGTGGAGGTCAGGTTGGCGTCCTGCGGCAGGAAGGGGACGGCGCCCTGGTAGACGACGTCGCCCCTGCCGTTGCGGACGGTGACCACCGGGGCGTAGCCGTGGCCGATCAGGTAGACCTTGCTGCCGCCGATCTCCAGCGGGTGGTTGACCTCGATCGTGGACTTCTTCAGCTTCGAGGTGTCGCTGCCCGCGGCGTACTCGACGTTCGCGGTGAACTGCCGGGCGGCGCCGATCTGGTCGCCCTTGGTCTGGAACTTGGACGTGAAGCCGTCCAGCTTCAGGTAGAACGGGTCGAGGTCCTGGTTGCCGTAGAACCGGGTGCCGTTGAAGTCGTCGAGCTGGGTGATGGTGTTCGCGTAGCCGTCGCCCTCGACCATCAGCTTGCCGCCCGTGCCCGAGGCCAGGCTCGCCCAGGCGAAGCCGCCGAGCAGTGCGAACAGCGACAGGTGGAAGAGCAGGTTGCCGACCTCGCGCAGGTAGCCCTTCTCGGCGGCCACCGAGCCGCCGGACACGTTGGCGCGGAAGCCGCGCCGGCGCAGCAGCCGGTGCGCGGCGGCGTGCACCGTGGCGACGTCCGCCTCGGTGCGCCAGACCGCGTGCACCGGCATCCGGGTCAGGATGCGCGGCGCGGCCGGCGGCTGGGAGCGCAGCACGCCGACGAACTGCCAGGTGCGCGGGACGATGCAGCCGGCCAGCGAGACGAACAGCAGGATGTAGATCGCGGAGAACCAGACCGAGCTGTAGACGTCGAACAGCTGGAGCTTCTCGTAGACCGGTGCGACCGCGGTGTGCTGGGCCTTCCAGGCCTCGACCTTCAGCTGGCCCTGGCCGTTCTGGTACTGCGGGATCAGCGAGCCGGGGATGGCGGCCAGCGAGAGCAGGAAGAGCAGGATCAGGGCGACCCGCATCGAGGTCAGCTGGCGCCACATCCAGCGCGCCCAGCCGAACGGCCCCATGCCGGCCGGGCCTTCGGACTCGACCGGCGCGGTGCTGAGGCGCTCGGCGGCGCTGTCCTCCGGCGCCGGCGGCTGCTCGGTCTCGGTCGTGGTGTTGCTCACGGTCAGATTCCGATCCGGAAGTCGGCGGTCCAGGACTGCAGTTGGCTCATCATGGCGTCCCAGGCCCCGGTGACGAGCAGCAGACCGACCACGACGAGCATGCCGCCGCCGATCCGCATCACGAGCGGGTAGTGGCGCTTGACCCACCCGAAGGCGCCCAGCGCCCGGCGGAAGGCCACCGCGGCCAGGACGAACGGTACGCCGAGGCCCAGGCAGTAGAAGGTCGTCAGCAGCGCGCCGCGCTGCGCGTCGGCCTGGTTGAGCGCGAGGTTCTGCACGGCGGTCAGGGTCGGGCCCATGCAGGGCGTCCAGCCGACGCCGAAGACCACCCCGAGCACCGGGGCGCCCAGCAGGCCGACGGCCGGGCGGCGGTGCGAGCGGACCTCGCGCATGCTCAGCCCGGGCACCAGGCCCATGAAGGCCAGGCCCATCACCACGGTGAGCGAGCCCAGCACGATGTCGATGGTCCGCTTGTAGTCCTGCAGCTCCTGGCCGAAGTAGCCGAACAGCGCGCCGGTGGAGACGAACACGGCGGTGAAGCCGAGGATGAACAGCAGCACGCCGAGCAGCATCCGGCCGCGCCGCGTGCCGCGGGCGTCGGCGAGGTCGGCGGCGGAGAACCCGGTCACGTACGAGAGGTAGCCGGGGACCAGCGGCAGCACGCAGGGCGAGAAGAACGACGCCAGGCCCGCCACCAGCGCGACGGGGGCGGCGACCAGCAGCGCGCCGCTCTGGACGGTCGACGTGGTGTCGGCGAGCTGGAGTCCGGCGGCGTGCAGGGGTCCGGCCGCGTGCAGGGGTGGCAGGCTCACTGCTTCTGCTCCGCGACCACCGGCTGCAGGATCGACTCCAGCGCGTCCTCGGTGGTGCCGCCGACGGCGCGGGCGGCCAGCCTGCCGTCGCGGTCGACGATCAGGGTGGTCGGGATGGACTGCGGGTTGAGGCTGCCCTTGGCGAACTTGAGCAGCTGGGCGCCGGCCGGGTCGAAGATGCTCGGGTAGGTGACGCCCTTCTCCTGCTCGAAGCGGACGGCGTTGTCCTTCTCGGTGTCCCGGGTGTTGATGCCGAGGAACTGCACGCCCTGGTCCTTGTACTTCTCCGAGACGGCCTGCAGGCTCTTCGCCTCGGCCCGGCACGGCCCGCACCAGGAGCCCCAGACGTTCAGCACGACGACCTTGCCCCGGTAGTCCGAGAGCTTGGCCTGGGCGCCCTCCAGGGTCTCCCCGGAGATGTCCGGCGCGGCCCCGCGCTGCCCGGCGTCCGCCGTGGACAGGTTGGTGCCCTTGACCGTGACGAAGCCGACCTGGCTCGCGCCGCCGCCCGACGAACCCGAGGAGGAGCATCCGGTGAGGGCGAGCGCAGCGGCGGCGGCAGTGGCGGCGGCTGCGGCGACACGGGGACGGGGGCGCGCCATGGCAGACATGTGAAAAGTTTCGCATGGAGTTCCGGGCAGGTTCGGGGGGGTCCTGCCTTGCGCGTCGCACCCCCTCTGACCTGGGACGAAATCGGGTCACCCGGCCTTTGCCGGGTGACCCGAAGTCATACTTACGCACCGCTTACGCGCGGGGGGCGACGGTCAGGCGCCGAAGCTCTTGCCCACCGGCTTGTCGCCCTTGCGGCCCTTGCCCACCAGGTGCGCGGGCAGCAGGTCGCGGGCCGGCTCGCGGTAGCCGACCGAGACGATCCGGTCGCCCTCGAAGGTGAAGCTGGTCAGCGAGGCCAGTGAGCACTGCCGCTTGCGCGGGTCGTGCCAGAGCCGGCGGCGCTCGACGAAGGAACGGACGGTCCAGATCGGCAGCTGGTGGCTGACGCACACCGCCTCGTGCCCGCGCGCGGCGTCCCGGGCGGCGCCGAGCGCACCCATCATCCGCACCGCCTGGTCGAGGTACGGCTCGCCCCAGGACGGCCGGAACGGGTTGGTCAGGTACTTCCAGTAGCCCGGGTTGCGCAGCGAGCCGTCGCCGACGCCGAAGGTCTTGCCCTCGAAGACGTTCTCCGCCTCGATCAGCCGCGCGTCCCGCGCGACGTCCAGGCCGTGCGCCTTGGCGATCGGCTCGGCGGTCTCCTGCGCCCGCTCCAGCGGCGAGGCCACCACGTGGGTGATGTCCCGGTCGGCCAGGTCCTCGGCCACCCGGTCGGCCATCCGCCGGCCCAGGTCGGACAGGTGGTAGTCCGGCAGGCGCCCGTAGAGCACGCCCTCCGGGTTGTGCACCTCACCGTGCCGCATGACGTGGACGACGGTGATCTCGTTGGCGCTCACTTCTCAGTACTCCTGGGGCTCGGGGTCGGCTAGGCCGTGGCGGCGGCAGCGGCGCGCGCGGCGGCCGGCAGGGCGGCGGCGATCCGCTCGATCGCCCGCTCGTCGTGGGCCGCCGAGACGAACCAGGACTCGAAGGCGGACGGCGGCAGGTAGACGCCCTCGGCCAGCATCGCGTGGAAGAAGGCGGTGAAGCGGAACGCCTCCTGGGTCTTCGCCTGGTCGTAGTCGGTGACCGGGGACTCGGTGAAGAACACCGAGAACATGTTCCCGGCGGTCTGCAGCCGGTGCGCCACGCCCTCCTTGGCGAGCGCCTCGGTGACCAGGCCGGAGACCTCGGCGGCGACCCCGTCCACCGTCGCGTACACCTCGTCGGTGCAGCCGCGCAGCTGGGCCAGGCCGGCCGCGGTGGCGACCGGGTTCCCGGACAGGGTGCCGGCCTGGTAGACCGGGCCGGCCGGGGCCAGGTGCGCCATCACGTCGGCGCGGCCGCCGAAGGCGGCGGCCGGGAAGCCGCCGCCCATGACCTTGCCGAAGGTCAGCAGGTCCGGCGCCCAGCCCTCGTTCGCCGCCTCCAGGCCGTACCAGCCGGCCCTGGAGACGCGGAAGCCCGTCATCACCTCGTCGGAGACGAACAGCGCGCCGTTGTCCCGGCAGAGCCGGGCCAGGCCCGCGTTGAAGCCGGGCAGCGGCGGGACGACGCCCATGTTGCCGGGCGAGGCCTCGGTGATCACGCAGGCGATCTCGCCCGGGTTGGCCGCGAAGGCCTGCTCGACGGCGGCCAGGTCGTTGTACGGCAGCACGATGGTGTCGCCGGCCTGGGCGCCGGTGACGCCGGGGGTGTCCGGCAGGCCGAAGGTGGCCACGCCGGAGCCGGCGGCGGCCAGCAGGGCGTCCACGTGGCCGTGGTAGCAGCCGGCGAACTTCACCACCTTCGCCCGGCCGGTGAAGCCGCGGGCCAGGCGGATCGCGGACATGGTGGCCTCGGTGCCGGAGGAGACCAGGCGGACCTGCTCGACCGGGGCGACCCGGGCGACGATCTCCTCGGCCAGCTCGACCTCGCCCTGGCCGGGCGTGCCGAACGAGGTGCCGTGGGCGACGGCCCGCTGGACGGCGTCGATCACCGCAGGGTGGGCGTGGCCGAGGATCATCGGACCCCACGAGCACACCAGGTCGACGTATTCGCGGCCGTCGGCGTCGGTGAGGTAGGGGCCGGTGCCGGACACCATGAAGCGCGGCGTACCGCCGACCGCGCGGAAGGCGCGCACCGGAGAGTTGACGCCGCCGGGCGTCACCACACTGGCGCGGTCGAACAGCGACTGGGACTGGGGGGCTTCGTAGGGGTAGCTCACAAAGGACATGGTCTCAAATCGTGTCCTTGTGCTCTGCATGTCGGACCCGATCATCTGGAACGATGATCCGGGCACCGTTGTCTGTACAGTCCGTACGGACGGGGGCCGCCGACTGCTCCGCGGGACGGACCAGTCAGACTGTGGACACAGGGTGCGCGAGCGCTCCGGTTGTGTGCAGGGGTGTGGAGAGGACTGCCGCGTACCGAGAGTGGGTACGGCGGCGCATGACGGGTAAGGAGCACGTCCGGAGGGACGCCGGACGTGCGGGGGTCTGTCGATTCCGGCGAATTCCGGTGAGGATGGTCCGAGTGTCCGAGGCGCAGGACGGCTACGACGAGGCCGCGGGGGGCTCCCCCCGCAGGCCCGCCGAGACCGCACGCGGGGGTACGGGAGCGGGTACGGGCCGTGGTCGTCGCGGCGGTGAGAGGCGGGGTGAGGGACGCGTGGGGGTGACCTACAAGTACTTCGGCGCCCCCGACCGCGCGACCGCCGCCAGAGTTCCCACCGCGCTCGGCCCGGGCGGGCTCGGCCTGGACGCCGGGGAGCTCGGCTCGCTGGGGCGGCTCGGCGACCTGATGGAGACCAGCGGCTCCCCCACCGGCCACCTCTCCACCAAGATCAAGCCGGAGACCATGAGCGCCATGGTCCTCACCGGCATCCAGGGCGTCCCGCTGCACCAGGTGCCACCGCTGGAACTCGTGGTGCTGCACCCGGACTACGCCGTCGTCCAGCTCCCCCAGAACGTCGTCGAACCGCTCCGCAAGGCCGACGAGACCGAGCTGGGCGCCGCCGCCTTCATCTGGTCCACCGTCCCGGACCGGCGCGGCCCGAGGGACGCCTTCGTGATCTACAGCATGCTGCACGAGTGGCAGGACTTCGCCAACCGGCTGCACGAGGCCGGGCACCAGCTGTACTGCCTGGTCTGGCCCTGACCCCCGCGCCGTACCGTTCCTGACCTTCCGTCGGATCCCGGCGGGAGGTCAGGCCGGCTGGAGGCAGCCGCCGTAAGGGAAAGAGCGCCGCACGGGAAAGGCCGCCGCCCTCGCGCGGGGGTTCGCGAGGGCGGCGGCCTGACCGGCGGAGCCCTGGGCGGGCTCCGCCGGTGGCATCAGGTGTCCGGTCAGCGGGGGGCGCCCCACCGGGGCGCGCGGCCGAGGTCGACCACAGTGGAGTGGTACGGCCGGTCGGCGAGGAACTCGGCGACCCGTCTCAGCACCTCGTTGGCCGAACGGAGTTCCTCGATCTCGGACTCCAGTCGAGCGATGCGTCGGGTGTGTGCCTCGCACATGCCGTACTCCTCCGGCTCGGTCATCGGCTACCGGCTATCCCTTGACGTTCCGCCGGGCCGATCCCACCAGGAACACCACCGCGAGCATCGCCGCGGACAGTGCCGTGATCAGCAGCGGGCTGGGACCGGCCGGCTTGCCGTCCACCCGGACCGCGCCCATGAAGTCCAGCGCCGCCACGTTGTTGACGAGGACGTACCAGATCGGCAGGTAGATCGCCTGGAAGACCCGGTGGGTGCGGCTCAGCACGCCCAGCGACATGGCGAGCGACGGGATGAACAGCACGCCGCCGATCCAGCAGGCCACGCCCGGGCCGTCACCCGCCGCCAGCATCCGCACCAGCGGGGCGACGCCCATCGCCGCGGTGAGCACCAGCCCGGACGCCCACTCGGCCAGCAGCCTGCGCCGGGCCGTCGGGTAGGCGCCCAGCAGCACCTCCAGGCCGTTCTCGACCTGCTGGCTGCCCAGCCTCGACCAGATCAGCACCGGCCACAGCCACACGCCGGGCAGCAGCATGCCGGTCACGGTGTCCATCGGCAGTGCGAAGCCGGCCACGGTGAGCGCGCCGGCCACCGCCCACCACCAGGGCGAGACGCCCTGCAGCAGGATCCGGACCTCGCCGGCCAGCAGGCGCCCGAAGGCCGCGGCCCGGGTCGGCTCGGTCTGCGGGAGCTCACCCGGAGCGGTGGACCACGTGGTGGCCGGGGCCGGCTCCGGCACGGCGGTGCCGAAGGGCTCGACCGCCGGGGAGGCGGACTCGCCGCCCGCGCCGGCCTTGGCCGGGACCAGCGACCCGGCCGCGCGGGCCGGGTCGAACCGGCCGAACCAGAGCGTCGGCAGCAGGGCGACGGCGCAGGCCAGCAGGACCAGCACCACCCGGCCGAGGACGAAGCCGCCGGACGGGTCGAAGCCGTCCCAGACGAAGGTGCCCAGCGGCTTGCTCACCTTGGTCAGGCCGAGGCTGAACCCGCCCCCGCCGGACTGCACGTGCTGGTCCCCCAGCGCCGCGTTCATCGACTGCGCGACCTGGTGCACACCGAGGCCGCCGAACGGGGCGGAGCCGGACTGGCCGCCGATCGAGATCACCAGGGCCAGGACGAACCAGACCACGTTCCCGAAGCCGGCCCGCAGCAGCGGCACCGTCTCGAACAGGATCGCGGCAGCGGCGGTCAGCGCCATCAGCGGCAGCGAGAGCAGCACGAACGGCTCGACCAGGGCGACCGGGTCGACCGAGCGGTTCTCGCCGCGGGCCAGCTGCATCACCAGGGCGGTGACCGCCAGCACGCCGGTCATCGAGGCGAGCACCAGCAGGTTGCTCAGGAACTTGGCGAGCAGGTAGCTCGACGTCCGCAGCGGGGTGGCGGCCAGGATCTGGCCGACCCGGCTGGTCTCGTCCCGCGCGATGCCGCTGCGCACCACGTAGAAGCCGCCGAAGGTGAGCCAGAGCGCCCCGGCGAGGGCGGTGACCGCACCGACGTAGGCGCTGTTGTAGACGCCCCGGTTGCCGCCGACGTCCATGATCGCCCAGGTGCTGTCCACGTTCGGGACGGCCAGGTAGCCGAGGCCGATCGCGGCCAGCAGGGTCACCGCGTAGGCCGGTCGGCGCACCCGGTCGCGGAAGTCGCCGACCGCCAGCCCGGCGAGGAGGCGCGCGTTCACCACCGCACCGCCTGCTGCTCGGCCGGAGTCCGCTCGGCGGGCCGGTGGATGATCCCCAGGTAGGCGTCCTCGAGGTCGGGCGAGACCCGGACCGCGTCCCGGGTGGGCGGGGTGGCGGCGAGCACCCGCAGCCGCACCCCGTTCGCGGTCCGCACCATGCGGCTGACCACGTGCCGGGCCTGCACGGTCGGCACCTCGGCGGGGGCGACCATGACCTCCCAGACCTGCCCGTCGATCTCCCGGAGCAGCTCGTCGGGCGCGCCCCGGCGCAACAGCCGGCCCTGGGCGACCACGGCGATGTCGGAAGCGACCGACTCGACGTCGGAGACGATGTGGGTGGAGAGCATCACCACCCGGTCGGCCGCGAGGTCGCTGAGCAGGTTGCGGAAGCGCACCCGCTCCTCCGGGTCGAGGCCGGCCGTCGGCTCGTCGACCACGATCACCTTGGGGTCGGCCAGCAGGGCCTGGGCGATGCCGACCCGGCGGAGCATGCCGCCGGAGTACTTGCCGAGCGGGCGCTTGACCGCCTCGGTGAGGTTCACCAGCTGGATCAGCTCGTCGATCCGGGCCCGGGCGGAGCGCGCGGAGAGGCCCTTGGCCGCCGCCAGGTAGGACAGGAACTCCCGCGAGGTCAGGTTCGGGTAGACCCCGAAGTCCTGCGGCAGGTAGCCGAGTTCGCGCCGCAGGCGGTCCGGGTTGGCGACCACGTCGGTGCCCTCGTAACGGACCTGGCCGCTCGTGGGCTTGGTGACCGTGGACACGATCCGCATCAGCGAGGACTTGCCGGCGCCGTTGGGCCCCAACAGGCCCAGCATGCCCGGGTTCAGGTGCATCGTCATGTCGTCGACGGCGCGCTTGCCGCCCTTGTACACCTTGGTGATGTCGATCAGTTCGAGCATTGTCATCTTCTTCCCCGTCGGACCGGCCGGCCTCAGCCCTTCAGGTCCGTCTCTTTGCCGTCGCGCGTCACGGCGACGCCGCGCGGGACCTCGACCCGGAACTTGGCGTCACAGTTCGCCAAGCCGGTGCACTGCGCCTGGAGTTCGAGCGTTCCGTTCTCCAGCTTCCAGACCTCCTTGGCGTCACCCACCTTGGAGCCCTTGTCGAACCAGCGGGTGACCTTGACGTCCTTGCGGTCGGCCGGGACGAGGTCGGTGGGGATGCCGTGCGACGAGACGTTCAGGGACTTGGCGCTGAACTCGAAGGTCTTGTCCTCGGGCGTGCTGTCCCCGGCGTTGGCGCAGCCGGTCAGCGGAACGAGGGCGGCGACGGCGAGGGCGAGCAGGGCGGGTACGGCTTTCTTGCGCGAGACCACCGGGTCCTCCGAGAGGCTGGGATTGGGCACGGTTGAGAGCTTCGTCGATCCGCGGCCCGCTGCCATCTGCCGTTCGGCAGATATTGCCGCTATTTCGGCGCCGGCCGGGCCGACCGGCCGGGGCCGTCCGGGCCGTCCGAGGCGTTCAGGGCGGGGCCGTCCGGGGCGGCCGGGTCGGGGCGCAGCGGCAGCACGCCGCAGACCCGCCAGCCCCCGTCGTGCGGGCCGGCGGACAGGTCGCCGCCGAGGGCGGTGATCCGCTCGGCCAGGGCGGCCAGGCCGGTGCCGCCGCCACCGGGGCGGCGGGCCAGGCCGCCGGAGCCGCCCTGCCGTCCGCTGTCGGTGACGGTGACCCGCAGGGCGGGGCCGTGGATGCGGGCCACCTCGACCGCCAGCCGGCCGGCGCCCGGGGCGTGCCGGCGGATGTTGGTCAGCGCCTCCAGGACGACCCGGTAGGCGGCGTCCTCGATCTCCCGCGGCGCCGTCCCGGCCAGGCCCGGCTCCAGGTCGAGGGCGCCGCCGACCTGGCCGGAGGCCAGGAAGCGGTCGACCAGCTCGGGCAGGTCGGCGAGGCCGTGGACCCTGGTCGGGGGCGGTTCGGCGGCGGTCGGCGCCTCCGGGTCGCGCAGTGTCTGCAGGGTGTGGTCCATCGAGTCCAGCGCCCGCAGCCCGGCCGCCTCCAGCCGGCCCAGGAGTTCCCTGGTCTGCTCCTCGTCGTACACCCCGACCTGGGCCGCCTGTACCTCCAGCAGGATGCCGGTCACCTCGTGGGCGACGAAGTCGTGGAGGTCCCTGGCCACTTCGAGCCGCTGCTCCCGGCGGGCCCGCTGCACCGCGCGGGCGCGGCGGTCGTCGTTCGCCCGCAGGTAGAGCCCGACGCCGACGGCGCAGGCGGCCGGGAACATCGCCAAGGCGACGGCGACCACGGACGGGCCGAGCACGGCCTGGGGCAGCCGGAGGGTGAAGCGCAGCGGGAGCGCCATCAGCGCCAGGGCCAGCGCCGAGCCGACCAGCGCCGCCCGGCGGACGTCCGCCCGCCGGATCACCCCGCCGACCAGCACCAGCACGGACCCGAACTCGAACGGGAGCCACGGCAGTACGAGCCCCTGCTGCCCGGGGTAGCCGATGTCGACGGCGATCGACAGCGCCGCGACCAGGCCGGCCGCCAGGACCGGGGAGACCGGTCCCAGCGGTCGGCGCAGGATCGCGACCGCCATCGCCAGGACGGCGACGAGGGCCACCGCCCAGGCGCTCGGCGGGGCGATCGCCGCCGGAGCGGCGACCAGGATCGTCGCCGTCGCGCACACCGTGCGGCGGCGGTGCGAGTCAGGCATCAGTTCGGTCTGCACGGGGCCGAGCCTACGCACGGCGTACGGCCGGCGCGGCCCCATGCAGATGACCGCCGATCAGACATCTGCCATTCGACAGATCTTTCGGACGCGTGCGCACGGCACAATGGCCTGACGGGCGGTCACGCCGGGGTCGGTGCCGGCGCCGGTACGGCCCAGGGCCTGGACCAGCGGCGCATGACCGGCCGCTCCACCAGGACGTTCATCACCCAGGCCAGCAGCAGCGACAGCAGGAAGGCGGCGGCGAGGAGTGCGATGCCGGCCGTCATGCCGTAGCTGCGGCCGACCAGGTCGCCGTCCTTCTCGACGGTGCCCAGGGCCAGGTGCCCGTACTTGAGCACCGGGTTGTGCAACAGGTAGAAGGCGAAGGAGAGTTCGCCGAGCCGGACGACGAGGCGGTGGTTCAGCACCGTGCGCCGGCCGGCCGTGTCGGCGACGGCGAGGGAGGCGGTGAGCAGAGCGACCGGAATCACGGTGGCGGCGCTCGTCCGGTACAGGTAGGGCAGTTGCTGTCCGATCCAGTAGCCGGCCACCACGAGCGGAGCGGCCACGTACGGCCGCATCCAGTCGATCCAGCGGCCGGTCAGGACGATCCGCGCCAGCATCATGCCGATCAGGCACTCCGCCAGGCGGGCCAGCGGGAAGAAGTACACCAGCCAGTACTGGCCGATCGACACCCCGAAGAGGGGCATCGGCCGGTCGTCGTGGACGAAGTTCTGGGCCACCGCCGGCACCAGGGCGACGACCAGCACGCAGGCGCCGGCCCAGGCCCAGAGCCGACCCGGCCGGATCCGCTCGACCAGCCGGTACAGCAGCGGGAAGAGCGCGTAGACGGCCAGGTCCACCGAGAGGGACCAGGTGACGGAGTTGCCGATGTCGAAGTAGGCGGGGTCGGGTATCCAGGCCTGGAGCAGCAGGGCCTGGGCGCCGAGCCCCTTCCAGTCGGGCAGGTCGCCGTAGTGGCTGATCAGCAGGATCACCGCGACCAGGGCGACCAGGTGGCTGGGGAACACTCTGAACAGCCGCCTGCGCCAGAATCTCCGGGCGCGGTCGGTCGGGCGGTACCCCCAGGTGAGCACGAAGCCGCTGAGGACGAAGAAGTACGAGACCGCGACGTGCCCGGAGGTGCCGACGCCGTTCAGGAAGTCCCAGTCCGCCTGGGTGTCGGTGAAGATTCCTTCCAGTGAACTGTGGAAGAGGAAGACCGGAATCATCGCGAGGAACCGGAGGCCGGTCAGCGAATCCAGTCGGATGCCTTTTTCTCGATTGCGCATGGGATGCCTTTCGCGGTTTCGGTGCTGTGTTTGCACCGGACCGGCCACCCCTGATCCGCGAGTTCTTCGGCACCCGCCGGCCGGAGGAATTCCTCACTCTGCCAATCGACCGGTCGCATATCCCATCTCGAAGGCGCGCACGGCGATTCCGACCCGGTTCTTGACGCCCAGCTTGCGCTGAATGCTGGCCACATGGGTCTTCACCGTGCCCGCCGAGATGAACAGTTCACCGGCGATGTCGGAGTTCGTCTTCCCCTCGGCCACCTTTCCGGCGATCTCCGTCTCCCGCCCGGTGAGCGGCTCGACCAGGGCCGAGCCGCCCGGTCGGCCGCCGGTGACGTGTTTGAGCAGCCGGACCGTGATGGACGGACTGATCAGGCTGTCGCCCGCCACCGCGGCCCGGACCGCCTCGACCAGCAGCGTCGGGCCCGAGCGTTTGAGCAGAAAACCGGAGGCGCCGTGGCGCAGCGCCGGGTACACGTACTCGTCGAGATCGAAGGTGGTGACGACGACGACCTTGATCGGCGGCGCCGCCGAGGGGCCGGCGAGCAGACGGACGACTTCCAGCCCGTCCATGCGTGGCATCCGGATGTCCACCAGTGCCACGTCGGGCCGGAGTTGGCGCGCCGCTTGCACTGCCGCGACGCCGTCCTCCGCTTCGCCGACCACCTCCATGTCCGGCTGGTTCTCAAGGATCCGCCGCATACCGCGGCGGACCATCTCCTGGTCGTCTGCGAGCAGTAATCGAATGGTCACAGGCAGGAATTCTGTCACACCGGCGGATCGGAGGACCCGGTCCGCCGGATGGGGCCGGGGCCCCGTCAGCCCTGCCGGGCCGCCAGGCTCGCGGGCCGCATGTCCGTCCAGTTGGCGTTGACGTAGGCGATCGCGGCCTCACGGTCGGCGTCCGCCAGGACCGTCCGCCAGCCGGCCGGTACGTCCGCGAAGACCGGCCACAGCGAGTGCTGGCCCTCGTCGTTCACCAGGACGTGGAAGGTGCCGTCGGGGTCGTCGAAGGGGTTGGGGGTGCTCATCGGTGCGCCTCCTCAGGCCGGGATCTCGGTGCGTTGGTGGCTGCGGAACGGCATCGGCGCGAGCTCGCGGCTCTGCAGCAGGGCCATGCCGAGCGTGGTGAGGGTGTGCAGTGCCGTGTTCCGGTTGCGCGCGGTGGTGATCAGGCCGGCCCGGCGCAGGACCGCCGCGTGCTTGCTGGCGCCGGCCAGCGATATGCCGAGGCGTTCGGCGAGTTCACCGGTGGTGCAGCTGTCGGTGAGCGCCTGGAGCGCCGCGGCCCGGGTGTGGCCGACCAGGGCTCCGAGCGCCTGCTCGTCCGACTCCCACGCGTCCCAGATACCGGGCTTGGCGGCCGAGCCGATCGGGAAGAACACGGCGGGCCCCCCGGCCTCGCGGTCGTCGTCGATGAACACGCAGGACGGGTCGTTGAGGAAGAAGGAGGGGCTCAACACCAGCCCCCGCCCGCCGAGGTGGACGTCGCGGTCCGGCCCGCCGCGGACCTCGAGGACCGGCGCGTTCCAGCGCAGCGTCGGGTGGATGGCGCTCAGCAGCCGCTCCGAACCGTGGGCGATCGCGATCCGCCCCCGGGCGTCCCGCACCCGCTCCAGCTGCGGCCTGATCTCGTTCCAGTACGGCAGGACCGCGACCTGGGTGAACCTGCCCAGCAGCGCCGCCGGCCCGGACGGCCCCTCGCCGTACCCGGACGGGCCCAGCAGTTCGGTCAACTCCGTTAAGCTCGACGCCTGCTGGGCGAGTAACTCCAGCTCGGCGGTGCGCGTCCGCAGCGCGGCGCGGACCCGCATGCGCCAGGGGTGGAACACGACGCTACCGCTGTGGCTGAACCGGTGGAGGGCGAAGATGCCCTCGGTCAGCGGGCCCAGGCCCGCGACCATTCGCAGGCGGGCCAGATCCTCGACAGTGAAATGAATTCTCAACACAAAGCATCCCCCGTAGTCGCTGTCTTCGGCTGGTTCAGGCCTCGCCGCTCCTCAGGACTCGTCCACCGCGCAGCGTCTCGGCGTACGAGAACACGTGACCGGCACCGACTTCGATCGGCGCGAGCCCCGCGAAATCCGCACCCAGGACATCGAGGAATCCCATCTCGGCGGTCCCCGACCACACTTCCGAGAACTCCACACCTGATACCTGGGACGCCACGAGAGTCGGCCTCATCTGACTGGTCATGGTCCAGTCTGGAAAGTGCAAATTGTGCGCTAACGGTACTGGCCGTGGTAGTTGAACACCACCTGCGCGGTGGCGGCGGCCGGGCCGGCCGGGTCCTTCAGGTACCGCAGGGCGCCGTGGCCCAGGCCGTTGCCGGGCACCGCGCGCAGTTGGCGCCGGACCGAGCGGGCGAGCGACGGCCAGTCGGCGTCCGGCTCGGGCAGTTCCAGGGCGACCGGGTAGAGCGTGGTGAACCAGCCGACGGTGCGGGAGAGTTCGAGGTCGTCGAAGATCTCCTCCCGGCCGTGGCCCTCGAGGTCGATCAGCACCTGCCGCTCCCCGGTCCAGCCGGCGAGGGTACGGGCCAGGGCGGCGAGCAGCAGGTCGCGGGCGGAGGTGCGCAGCCGGCCGACCGCGCGCAGGAACTGCGTGGTCTCCGCCGGCTCCAGGGCCACCGTCACGGTGTCCACCGAGCCGGCCAGGTTCGGCCCGTCGCCGTCCCGGGGCAGGTCGGCGGCCGGCCGGACGGCCTCCCAGTACGGTGCCTCCCGGTCGAAGCCGCCCTCCCGGGTGTGCCGTCGCAACTGCTCGGCCCAGCGGCGGAAGGAGGCGCTGCGCAGCGGGGGCGCGGCCGGCTCACCGCTGCGCCGGGCCCGGTAGGCGCTCTGCAGGTCGTCCAGCAGGATGCGCCAGGAGACCGCGTCGACCACCAGGTGGTGTGCGGTGAGGAAGAGCCGGGGCCGCCGGCCCGTTCCCAGGTCGAACCAGAGGGCGCGCAGCAGCGGTCCCTCCCGCAGGTCCAGGGCGGCGTCCGTGTCGGCGGCCAGCCGGTCCATCTCCGCGGCCTGGTCCGGCTCGGGGTGCTGCGACAGGTCGTGCCGCCGCAGCAGGTCGACCGCTTCGGCGGCGACCGCGTACTGCTGCCAGCCCTCCGCGGTGTGCCGGTAGCGCAGGCGCAACGCGTCGTGCCGGGCGGGCAGTTCGGCCAGGGCGGCGCGCAGCGCGGGCTCGTCCACGTCGTCGGCCAGTTCGATCAGCACCGACTGGGTGAAGTGGTGCGGGGCCACCGGGTCGGCGCCGAGGAAGGCGGCCTGGATCGGGGTCAGCGGCACCTCCCCGGTGGCCGGCTCGTCCTGCTCCGGTTCGTCGGCCGTCTCGGGGGTGACCACCTCGGCGAGCCGGGCGATGGTCGGGTGCAGGAAGAGGTCCCGGGAGACCACCCGCAGGCCGGCCCGCCGGATCCGGTGGACCAGCTGGATGCTGAGGATGGAGTCGCCTCCCGACTCGAAGAAGTCGTCGGTCACGCCGACCCGTTCGAGGCCGAGGACGTCCGCCCAGAGGTCCGTGAGGAGCAGCTCGGTCGGGGTGCTCGGCGCCACGTACGTGCCCGCTGCGGCCTCGGCCGTAGCCGGGCAGCCGGTCGGCCAGCAGCTCGCGCAGCCGCGACGGCGACGGCACGGCGGCCGCCGGCTCGGCGGGCACCAGGTAGGCGACCAGCCGGCGGTCCCCCGGGCGGTCCTCCCGGACCAGTACCGCGGTCGCACCGATCGTCGGCTCGCGCTTCAACGCGGCCTCGATCTCGCCGAGTTCGATCCGGAAGCCGCGCAGCTTCACCTGGTCGTCGCCGCGCCGCAGGTACTCCAGCGAGCCGTCGGCGCGCAGCCGCACCAGGTCGCCCGAGCGGTACATCCGCTCACCCGGCGCTCCGAACGGGCAGGCCACGAAGCGGCCGGCGGTCAGGTCGGGCCGGTTGGCGTAGTTGCGGGCGAGCCCGGGGCCGGCCACGTACAACTCGCCGGTCGCGCCCGGCACCACCGGCCGCAGCCCGGCGTCCAGGACGTGGAAGTCCAGGTCCGGGATGGCCGTACCGATGTCGCTGCCGGCAGCCGCGGCCGCCCCGGCCTCGTCGAGTGCGACGAAGGAGGCGTGCACGGTGGTCTCGGTGATCCCGTACATGTTGACCAGGGTCGGGGCGGTGTCGCTGTGCCGCGCGTACCACTCCCCGAGCCGGCCGAGGTCCAGCGCCTCCCCGGCGAAGACCACCCAGCGCAGGGCCAGCCGGGCGCTCAGCTCCGGCTCGGCGCGGTCGGCGGGCATCAACTGGTAGAAGGCGGACGGGGTCTGGTTCAGCACCGTGACCTGCTCGTCGGCCAGCAGCCGCAGGAAGTCGGCGGGCGAGCGGGTCACCGCCTGCGGCACCACCACCAGTCGGCCGCCGTGCAGCAGGGCGCCCCAGATCTCCCACACCGAGACGTCGAAGGCGAAGGAGTGGAAGAGCGGCCAGACGTCGTGCTCGTCGAAGCCGTACCAGTGCGCGGTCGAGGCGAACAGCCGCACCACGTTGCCGTGCGGGATCACCACGCCCTTGGGCCGCCCGGTGGAGCCCGAGGTGTAGATGACGTACGCGGGGTCCTGCGGGCTGCGGCCGGCCGTGGGCAGGGCCGTCGTCGCCGCCGCGGCCACCGCCGCGGCCGTGCCGGGGTCGTCCAGGGTCAGCCAGTGGCCGTCCGTCCGGAGCCCGGCGAGCGCCCCGCCCACCTCGGCGGTGGTCAGGGTGAGCACCGGCCGGGCGTCCGCCAGCACGTAGGCGATCCGCTCGGCCGGGTACTCGGGGTCGATCGGCACGTAGCCCGCACCGGACTTGAGCACCGCGAGGACGGCCACCAGCATCTCGGCCGACCTCGGCAGCACCAGCGCGACGAACCGCTCGGGGCCGGCCCCCTCGGCGACCAGCAGCCGCGCCAACGCGTCGGACCTGGCGTCCAGTTCCGCGTACGTCAGCGACTCGTCGCGGTACGTCAGCGCGATCCGGTCCGGCGTCCGGGCCGCCTGCTCGGCGAACAACCGGTCCAGGCAGCGATCCTGTGCCACACCCATCGGAACTACTCCTCCTCGGCCTTCGGCCTGTTCTGCGGGGCTGCGACTCACGGGTGTCCGCGGTCCGTCACTCGTACGCGCCGAGATGGCGGTACGCGGGCCAGAGCGCCTTCCACGGCGCGCGCGGCCCCCGGCAGACCGAGACCTGCCGGCCCTGCTCCGGATTGCTGACGTCCAGCCCGTTGTCGAGCGGGGCGGCGGCCACGCACCGCTCGAAGTCGGCGGTCAGCCGGGCCTGGTCGACCCCCACGGTGACCACCACGTCCGCGGTGTCGGGCGGCGGTCCCCAGTCGTGGAGCTCGTTGTGCCCGCTGTAGACCTCGGGCAGGCGGTACTTGCCGCCGAAGCGGTCCAGCGCGCCGGCCTCGCCGAAGTTGCCCGCCAGCAGCACCGCGCGGGCCTTCTCCTCGGCCGGCAGCCCGTCGTACACCGCCGCCACCTGGGCCACCGTGGTCGGCCAGCCGACCGTCTCCAGGGCCATGCTGTTGAACGCCGCCCGGTGCAGCGACTTCTCCGGGACCAGCGGCAGCGTCAGCAGCAACTGGACCAGCGAGGTCAGCACCAGTCCGGCCGCCACCACCGGCAGCCGCCGCCGGCCGCGGGCGATCCAGCGGTCGGCCCGGATCGCCCCGACCGCGAACAGCGTGATCAGGAATCCGCCGGTGTAGTCCGGCCGGCCGCCCTCGATCATCAGCGCGGCGACCGTCGCCACCAGGTAGCCGACCGCCACCGCCCGCACCGGGCGCCACTCCCGCTTGCGGAACAGCCCGATCAGGCCGGCGATCCAGAACACCGCCAGACCCGGGCCGAGCAGCAGCAGCAGGTTCGAGACGAACAGCGAGCGGTTCGCGGAGCCGTCGCTGGCGCCCAGCGCGTGCGCCATCTGGATCTGCGGGAAGTCGTGGGTGATCTGGTAGACCAGGTTCGGCGCCCCGATCACCAGCGTCAGCGCCATTCCCAGGTAGAGCCGCCGGTCCCGGAAGACCTGCCGGGGCCCGACCAGGGCCAGGCCGAGCAGCAGCGACACCGGCAGCAGCAGCACCATGTACTTGGCGTACAGCGCCACCCCGCACACCACACCGGCCCAGATCCACCACCGGCCGTCCCGCCGCAGCAGCGCCCGCAGCACGAACAGCATCACCAGGCACCAGGCCACCGTGTCCAGGCTGCTGGTCAGGATCCAGTGGCCGACGCTCAGCACCATCACCGAGCTGCCGAGCCCGAGCGCCGTCATCAGCTGCGCCCGCCGCGAGGCTCCGAGCTCGGCCGCGATCAGCGAACCGAGCACCACCACCGCCGCCGCGCACAGCACGGCCGGGACGCGGATCGCCCAGAGGCTGTCCCCCAGCAGCAGCGTGGCCGCCCGGACCACCATCGGCAGCGCCGGCGGCTGGTCCACGTAGCCCCAGGCCGGCCCCCGGGCACCGAGCATCCGGAAGTACAACTCGTCTGCGTCGTAACCGTATTCGTTGATGAACAGCAGTAGTACGATCGCCGTCCCGGCCGCCACCGCGGCCACCGGGCGCCAGGCCGTCGCCGTGGCCGGCGGGGGGACCTCGGCTTCCCGTCGTTCGGAGAGCCGTGTCTCGTCTGTTCCAGTGGTAGCCATCACAACCCTCACGTACCGGTAGGTCTGCCGACACTTGGGCAGGCCGGACGCCGGGCGTCACGACCCGTGCCGATCCTCCTCGAACTACCGAGCGAGGCTCCACCTGTTTGACTCGTCCGCTAAACAGCTGCTCCCGGACGCCCTTTGACGGGTTCATCTCCACCCTGTGGCTGATGCCGCCTCAGCCTTTCGGTGGACCTGGGCACCGCGCCCGGCTGCCTAGCCTGAGGAGGTGCATCGACTCAACGGCTGGCTGCGCACCCGCCCGATGACGGTCAGCGCCGGCTGGGCCGGGCTGCTGTCGGCCGTCGGACTGCTGCACGCGGCACAGTTCACCGGACCGCGACTGGCCTGGCAGGTGGCCTCGACCCTGCTGCTGGCCGCACTGCTCGCCGTCCGGCTCCGGGCCCCCGGCCCGGCCACGGTCGGCGGCGTCCTGCTCGGGGCCGGCCAGCTCGCCCTCGGCGTCCCGGCGGGCCCGGCGGGCGCCGGCTACCTCGTCCTGGCGTACAGCGCCGCCGCGTACGGCCCGGTCTGGGCCCTGCGCCTCGCGCTGGCCGCCGGTACGCTGGCCGGCCCGCTGGCCGTCCTGCGCTTCGACCCCGGCGGGCCGGCGGACGGCCTGCCGCGGACGGTCCTGCTCTCCGGGTTCCTGGCCTCCCCGTTCGTGCTCTGCTGGGCCTGGGGACGGCTGGCCCGGGTCCGCCGCGCCTACCTGACCGAGCTGGAGGACCGCGCCGCCCGGCTGGAACGCGAACGCGACGCCCGGGCCAAGGTCGCGGTCGCCGCCGAACGCGCCCGGATCGCCCGCGAGCTCCACGACGTCGTCGCCCACAAGGTCTCGGTGATGATCGTCCAGGCCGACGGCGCCGCCCACGTCCTCGACGGCTCCCCTCGGCAGGCCAAGGAAGCCCTCGGCACGATCGCCGCCACCGGCCGCCAGGCACTCGTCGAGATGCGCCGCCTGCTCGGCGTCCTGCGCACCTCCGACACCAGGGCCGACGAGTACGTCCCGCAACCCGGCGTCGAGGAACTCCCGGAGCTGCTGGACCAGGTCCGCACCGCCGGGCTGCAGGTGGACTACGCGACCTCCGGGCACCCCCGCGACCTACCCCGCGGCGTCGAGCTCACCGTCTACCGGATCGTCCAGGAGGCGCTCGCCAACGTCCGCAAGCACGGCGGCCCCGACGCCCACGCCCGGGTCGCGGTCGACTTCGGCGAACGCGAACTGGCCGTCCTGGTCGAGGACGACGGACGCGGCAGCACCGACGGGCACCTGGCCACCGGCGGCACCGACGGCCTCGGCCACGGCCTGATCGGCATGCGCGAACGCGTCGGCATGGTCAGCGGCAGCCTCGACGTCGGCCCCCGCCCCGGCGGCGGCTTCCGGATCCGCGCCGTCCTCCCGCTGACGACCCCGTCCTGACCGGTCCCCCGCCGCCACCCCGGGCGGCCGCGGGGGACCGGCGAGGCGGCTCAGCCCCGGGAACGGCGGGGTCGGCGTACCGTGCGCTCGCTCTCCGCCGGCTCCGCGAGGTGGCCGCCCACCAGGTGCGTCAGAGCCGAGACGAACACCTCGCGCTCGGGCTGCGGCAGCGCCTCCAGCAGGTCGCGGTGCACCCGGTCGGCGATCGCGGTGCCCCGCACCACGGCCCGGCCGCCCGCCTCGGTGACCGAGACGATCCGGGCCCGGCGGTCGGTCGCGGACGGGCGGCGCTCGGCCAGGCCCGCCTTCTCCAGCTCGTCGACGGTGACCACCATGGTGGTCTTGTCCAGGTCCGCCAGCTCGGCCAGCTGGATCTGGGTGCGCTCGGCCTCCTGCGCGTGGAACAGCACGCTGTACGCGCGGGGGGTGATCCCGAGCTCGGTGAAGGCGGCCGCCATCCGCGTCGCCAGCACGTGGCTCGCGTGGTCCAGCAGGCCGGAGATGTCGCTGATCTGGCGCACGGGCGGGGTCGTCGTCATACGTCCGAGATTAGCAACGGCCCGTCTGCTGCCGGATGATCCCGTTGCCAACCAACGCCGGGTCTACGGGATGCCCAACTCGAACAGCGCATAGCCCGCGTACCAGCCCGCCGCGAGGACGGGCATCGCCAACAGCCCGACCAGCGAGGAGGTCCGCACCCGGCGCAGCGCCACCGCCAGTCCGATGAACAGCGGGAAGGCCGGCAGCAGGTAGCGCGAGATGTTGCCGAAGATCTGGTTGCTGCTCAACGCCAGGACCAGGGTGAGCCCGGTGTAGACCCACAGGACCAGCGGCGGCCGGACGCGCCGGAGCAGCACCAGCAGGCCCGGCAGGGACATCAGCAGGGCGATCGCGATCAGGTCCGGCACGGGGTTGGACTGCCAGAAGTCCCAGTGGCCGGTGATCACGTCCATGATCGTGCGGACGGTGGAGGCGCCGCCGTCGAAGTAGCGGTTCCAGGCGCCCTGCTGGAGCTTGAAGTAGCCGCCCCAGTCGCCCATCCGCCAGCCGACCCAGGCGACGTAGCCGATCAGGCCCCACGGCGTGACCAGCATCGCGGTCAGCGGGCGGGCCACCCCGTCGGTCCGGCGGACCAGCGCCACCAGCGCGGCGATCGACACGGCGGCGATCAGCGCGGCGGCGGTCGGCCGGTTCAGGCCCGCCACCAGCGCCAGCATACCGGCGGCGAGCCAGCGGCGGGTCATCACGCAGTAGCAGGCCCAGGCGGACAGCGCGACGAACAGCGAGTCCGAGTAGACCGCCCACTCCACCCCGGACCCGGGGAACAGGCCCCAGAACACCGCCGCGATCACACCCGCCCGGAAGCCGCCGAGCCGCTCCGCGATCGCGAAGATCCCGGCCGCCGCGACCAGCGAGGCGAGCACCGAGACCGCGATCCCCGAGCCGTACGGGCCGAGCCCGGTGACCGCGCCGACCAGCCGCATCAGCCACGGGTAGAGCGGGAAGAAGGCCGCCGAGTTCTCGTAGTAGGTGGCGAGCGGGAAGCCGTGCAGCGGGATCAGCTGCGGGTCGTACCCGTTCTCGGCGATCCGCTGGTACCAGACGCCGTCCCAGGTGCCCAGCACGTCCCACGGGTTGGCGCCGCCGCCGCGGCCCGGCTGCTTCTTCAGGTAGTCGCCGGTGTGCGAGAGCAGCAGCAGGAAGACGGTCAGGCCGATGGCCTTGACCACCGCGTAGGCGCCCAGGGCGGGCGCGAAGCGGTCCACCAGTGCCCCGAACCGCCCGGCTGCCCGGCCCGTCCGTTCCTCGGGCGGCCCGGCCGTCGCCGCGGCGGGCGCCCCGGGCTCGGTGCTGGACGACTCGGTGCTCGATGCCGTGCTCATCTGCTCTGGGTACTCCCCGCCCCGCTCGTGGTTCCGCGCGGCTCCGGCGCAACGATTTTCCCGTGAGCCTACGGCACGCCCCCGGCACACCGGCCGACCCCCGCCCGCCCGGAAAACCCCTGGCGCCCACCCCCGGACGCCCGCGACGATGCCGCCCATGCCGAACCCCGCCCCACCCCGCCGCATCCGGGCTGGCCGGGCGGGTGCGGCTGGAGCGGGATCCGGCGCTGCTGCCCGTCGAGACGGCGTACCCGCTGGACGCGGCCGTCGCCGCCCGGTTGGGGGCGGCGACGGGGTGAGCGGCGGTGCGGGCGGGATCGGTGATCAGCCCTTGACGTAGACGATGCCGAGCTTGGTGAGCCGCCAGAGCTGCCCGGCGGCCCCGGTGTCGGCGGCGAGCACGACGGACGGGTTGCCCTTGGCGTCGGCGGGGCCGGCGGCGGACAGCACCTTGGTACGGTCCTGGGAGTCGGCGATCTTGTAGCGGCCGTCGCCGGCCGGCTCGAACAGCCAGTGTTGGTTGCCGCCGCCGTTGCAGCCCCACTGCTGGATCCGGGTGCCGGGGGCGGTGGAGGCGGCGTCGGCGTCCAGGCACATGGCGCGGTTGCCGCTGAAGTCGAGCTCATAGCTGCCGCCGGCCTTGGCCTCCAGGACGAAGGACTGGTTGAGGCCGCCGGTGGCCGGATAGGTGATGGCGGCCCGCCCGTCGGCGGAGTCGCCGTAGGTGCCGCCGCCGGTGAGGTCGAGGGCGTTGCCGGTGGCCGCGTTGGTGAGCTGGTACCAGGAGCCGTCCTCCGGGGTGTCGGGGAAGGGCTGTCCGGGGGTGAGCGGCTGGATGGACGTGGTGTTCTGCTGGTTGAGGGTGCAGTAGGCCTGGGTCAGTTCGGGCCGGGCGTAGAACTGGCCGAGGCAGACGCCTTCACCGCGGTAGCCGGCGACCCGCAGGTGGTACGACTGGCGGACCATGTTCATGCACAGCCCGGGGATGCCGATCTGCGAGTCGCAGCCGTTGCGCGCCCATTCGGCGAGGTTGATGACGTCCCCGTTGCTGTACTCGTACGGGGAGCTGGTCCACTCCGCGCAGACCTCGTGCCCGAAGGCGACTCGCCGCTGGTCCAGGTAGCGGACGCCGGGCACCTGCTCGGCCGCGCCGCGCAGCGCGTCGCTGAAGGTCGGCACCACCCAGTTGTGGCCCCAGGCGAGGTCCTCGGGGAAGGCCGGGCAGCCGTCGGCGATCTTGCCGAGGTAGTCGTTGCGCCGGATGTCCGGGGTGATCGGGTTGAAGTACGACTGGTAGACCAGCTGGTACGACGAGTCGGCGTAGCCGGCCTTGCGCATGGTCTGGCGGATGTTCTGCAGTGCCGCGACCACCTTGGGCTGGACGCCCTTGGCGCGTCGGAGGATCTCGTCGCTGCCGATGGTGTCGCGGCAGCCCTGGTCCTTGGGGACCGGGAAGTACTGCGCCAGGCAGTGCATCATGACGCCGCTGAAGTCGAAGTCGTCGTTGGCGCCGATCGTGACGACGACCAGTTTGACGTCGTACTTGGACGCGGTGTCGGCGAGTTTGACGTCCTGTTTGGGTTCGCCGTAGTCGCCGCTGCCGGGGCCGGTGATCCTGGCCAGGTCCGGGTCGCTGACGAGGTCGCCGGTCTGCGCGCCGGAGCAGGCGAGGTCGATCGGGGTGACGCCGGGGATGTCGGAGACGAAGATCTCCGACTTGGGGTGGCGGTGGCAGTAGTTGGTGGGGCTGTCGGTCTCGGGGAAGTAGCCGTCGTTGGTGTCGGTGCCCGCGCCCTCTCCGGAGATGGCGCTGTCGCCGAGGGCGACGACGGCGGCCGGGCGGGTGGCGGCGGGCGCCGGGGCGGGGTCGGCGAGGGCGGCGGGGGTGCCGGCCAGGCCGAGGGTGGCGACGAGGGCGCCGACTGCGAGCAGCACGGCCGGTGTTCGGAACCTGGTCACACGCGACTCCTTGCGGGGGTGGGGAACCGCCCGGCCGGGGGCGCCGAGCGGCGCGGACCAAGGGGAGGAGCAAGGGAGGAGCAAAAAGGTGAGCAGGACTCGCATTCTAGGTACTGACAAGTAGTCCAACAAGGCTTGTGACAGCAGTACGAGTCGACGTCCGAACACCGGCAGTCCGACCACAGGCAGCCGAACACACGCGGCCGAACACGGAAAAGAAGAGCCGCCGCCCCGCGCCCCAGGAGGGAAGCGCGGAACGGCGGCTCTCACCGGCCGAACCGGGTGTGGACTCAGCCCACGTTGGCGCAGTGGTTGCCGAACGCCGGGTTGAGCAGGCCGATGATGTCGACGGTGTTGCCGCACGCGTTGATCGGAATGTGGATCGGCACCTGGATCTGGTTGCCCGAGATGACACCCGGGGAACCGGCGGCGACGCCCTCGGCGCCGGCGCTGGCCATCGCGGTGCCGGCACCGGCGGCCACCATGCCCACCACGGCCGCGCCGACGGCGGCGGTCTTCTTGATGCTCATGTGAGCCTCCTGACTGTTCAACAGAGATGCACGGGGAGTGCGACATCTAGAACGAGACCCGTCCGGACCGGTTGCGACGGTGCGCGGACTGTCACCCATCTGGCGCAAAGGACCCGGATGGCGGTCCAGATGGGTGATCAGGAGGCCGGACCGTTTCCCCGTGCGCGGTTCCTCGTTCTCCCTCACGGAACCCGGTCCACCGGCCCCCACACACGAATCGAGATCCGCCCATGCGCAAGCTCGCCACGACGCCGTCGGCGCCGCGGCCACCGGCGGCTCGATCGATGCGGCGGGCCTCCCGAACGCGGCGTCCGGCGGTCCCCGCCGGCACGTCTGACCGGGAATTCCGCCGGTCGCGCCTTTGTCCGAAAGCCTTTCCCGGCCGTGCGGGGAGGATTTCGATAGGCGCACGACACGGCGGCCGCGGCCACGCCCGAGCCATGGGCGAACACGCCGGCGTACGCCGCCCGAGTGACAATCACGGCAATCCCTGAAGCCAGCGGGCGAGTATTCGTGCTCGCCCGACTCCCGACATTTCCCTTCCGTCGGGCAGAAATCGGAGGAAAGACATGCGCAACTTCAAGAAGGCCGCCGCCCTGTCCCTGGCCGCGACCGGTCTGGTGCTCGGCGCCGCCGGCGGCGCGTTCGCCAGCTCGGGCGCCGAGGGCGTGGCCGCCGGCTCCCCCGGTGTGCTCTCGGGCAACCAGATCCAGATCCCGGTGCACGTCCCGCTCAACGTCTGCGGCAACAGCATCAACGTGATCGGCCTGCTGAACCCGGCGTTCGGCAACAGCTGCGCCAACGTCGGCTGAACCGGCCGTCGCCGCACCGGCGACAGCCGTTTCACCGAGCCCGTGCCGCGCCCCGCAGCGCGGCACGCTCCACCCGTGTGTGATCGAGGAGATCAACCCCCATGCAGAACGTGAAGAAGGCCGCCGTCCTCTCCGCCGCCGCTGCCGGCCTGGTGCTGGGCGCGGCTGGTTCCGCCGCCGCCGGCGCGGGCGCCGAGGGCGTGGCCGCCGGCTCCCCCGGTGTCGTCTCCGGCAACCAGATCCAGGTCCCGGTGCACATCCCGATCAACCTGTGCGGCAACTCCGTCAACGTGGTCGGCCTGCTGAACCCGGCCTTCGGCAACAGCTGCGCCAACGTGGACGCGCACCCGAAGCCCGCGGACGACTGCTGATCCCCGATCGGCACGTGTTCCGGCCGTCCTGCCCCCCGACCAGCCGGCCGGGGGGCAGTTCGGCATCCCCGGACGGCCGTCCGGGACCTCCGATCCACCGAAGGGTGATCCGCATGGTTTCGAAGAAGAGCGGGGCCGGCCTGGCCGCCGCCGTCGGTGCCGCGGTCCTGCTCGGCGCCGGTTCGGCGCAGGCCGCCACCGTGCCGTCCGGACCGGCTCCGGCCGGACCGGCGCCGGCCGGGCCGGCCACGCTGGCCAGGACCGACGTCGGCCAGGCGCTCAACGGGACGACCTCCGGGCTGGGCTACGGCCTCGCGCCGGTCAAGAGCCTGCGCCTGGACCCGTGGGCGAACTCCGCCGCCGACGTGCTCAACAACGGCGCGACCGTCCAGCCGGACCAGGGCCTGGCCCCGGTCGGCACCGGCACGCTGACCGGTCCGCTGAGCGCTGGCGGCGGCGTCAAGGACCTCCCGCTGGTCGGCGGGCTGACCGGCGTCCTGCCGGGCTGAGCCGTCGGACGCACCGGAGCCCGGTACCCCGCCGCGTGAGCGGGGTACCGGGCTCCTGGTGTGCCCGACGCCTGGTCAGAGCTGGGTCAGGCCGGTCACCCCGGCCTGCTGCAGCACCCCGGTGGCGGTCGCGGTGGTGGCCGCGGGGTCGGCCAGTCCGGTCTGCTGCACCACGCCGGTGGTGGTGGCGGCGGTGGTCGCCGTCAGGTCGTTCACCTCGTCGGTGACGGAGAGCCGCTGGTCCTCGCCGCCGAGGCTGGCGCTGGCCCCGGGGACGGCCTGCACGGCGCCGGTGAGCAGCCGCGGGTCGACCTCGCCGACCTTGAGCCGGCCGCCGGCGAGCTGGCCGGCGCCGTCCTGGGCGAGCGAGAGCGGCTTGCCGAGGCTCAGGCCGGGGGTGTCGGCGTGCAGCGGCGCGGCCGGGGCGTCCAGCAGCACCCGGCCGAGGTCGGCGCCCTGGTCGACCAGCGGGAGCGGCAGCTCGGCCTTGGCGCTCGGGCCGACCTTGCCGGTGCTCAGCTGGGGGACGATCCGCTCCGGGACCAGCTCGGTGCTGGTGCTGGTGGTCCGGCCGGGCACCGGCGGCATGAGCAGCGAGGTCGGGATGCCGGCCGAGAGGTGGCTGCCCAGCGGGGTGAGCGGTACGTCCGCCGGGACCTGCTGGGTGGCCAGCGCGTCCTCCAGGGCTCCGACGTGGTCGAGGCCGACCGGGGCGGCGCAGGCCGGTCCCTGGGAGGCGAGCATGCCCGCACCGACCGCCAGCAACATCGCACCGGCCCGCTTGGAGAACTTCATGCTTTTCACCGTTCTGCTGTCCGTACTGGGGTTCACTGGGGAACGGCTGCGCGGGCGCAGCCGGAAAGCAATCTGTCCGTCTCAACGAGTGACCGGGAGCGCGGATTGCGCCGGTTAGCCGGTTCGGCCTAATAATCCGACCGGAAACCATCCTTCGCCGCGCCTCCCGGACTCTTTTCAAAAATCCCCGTAACCTTCCGTGCCGTCATTCTTTGATCTGGACATCAGTGACTGCAGACCGGGTCTGAGCGTTCTACGCGTTGTACGCCCACGGAATCCAAGAGCATTTCAGAGAGGGATCTCCCCATGATCCAGAAGTCCTTCGCCGCTGCCGGCCTGGCCGTCGCCGCGCTGGCCGCCGCCGCCGCGCCCGCCTCGGCCATCGGTGACGCGGACGGCGCCGCCGCCTCCATCGAGGGCAACGGCGGCACCAACTTCACCGGCACGGTCGGGAACAACAGCCCGAACTTCCACTTCCTGGACAACGCGAACGTCTGCCTGCCGGAGATCCACAACATCGCCGTCGGCGTGCTCGGTGTGGCGGTCCCGGTCGAGGTCCCGATCGCCAACAGCGGCGGCAAGCAGTACTGCACCCAGGGCCAGGGCACCCAGAGCCACGGCGACGCGGGCGTGTCCCACCTGATCGGCTGACGCTCCGTTCAGCTCCCCTGCACCACCCCCCTCTGATCCACCTTCGAATCGCTCCCCGATTCACCCTTGAGAGGAACACCGGAAATGATCAAGAAGTCCCTCGCCGCCGCCGGTCTGGCCGCCGCCGCCATCGCGATGTCCGCCGGCTCGGCTTCCGCCATCGCCGACTCGGACGGCGCCGCCACCTCCGTCCAGGGCAACGGCGGCACCAACCAGACCGGCACCCACGGCAACGGCAGCCCGAACTTCCACACCCTGGACAACGCGAACATCTGCCTGCCGGAGATCCACAACATCGCCGTCGCCGTGGTCGGCGTCGCGGTTCCGGTCGAGGTTCCGGTCCTGAACAGCACCCCGAAGCAGATCTGCAACGTCGGCCAGAACACCCAGTCCTCGGGCGACGCGGGCGTCTCGCACCTGATCGGCTGATCACGGGGCACGGCACGGACGGAGGGCCCGGGGAGGAAGGTCTCCCCGGGCCCTCCGGGCTTGGCGGACGAAGTGTCCGGCCGGCCGCCACGGGGCGGACCGGCCGGGTGAGCGGCCGTCCGGGACCGGCGCGGGGCGCCGGGCCGGTCGGCCGGAGGTGAACACGTGTCAGAGCGCCCACGCGGGCGCTCCCAGAGAGAGGGCAGATCCATGAAGAGCATGCTGGCCAAGGCCGCACTGACCGCCACCGCCGCGCTGGCGCTCGCAGGTGCCGCCACCCCGGCCTTCGCCCACACCGGCCTGGTCGGCGGCGGCGCGTTCGTCGCCACCGCGGACGAGCCGTTCCTGGCGGCCGAGGGCTTCGGCCTCGCCCACACCACGGACACCGCCGCCGGCGGCTTCGGCGGCGTCGCCGCCACCTCCACCGACATCATCGGCGGCGGCGAGGGCTTCGCCCACATCAAGGGCTGGATGTAGCGGAAGCCGCGAAAGGCCGGGCCGTTCCCCGTGGGGAGCGGCCCGGCCTTTCGCGTCGCGCGTGCGGGCGTGCGGGCAGGCAGGCAGCGGCTACTTGAGCATCGCGGCGGCCTCGACGGCCCAGTAGGTGAGGATCTGCGCGGCGCCGGCCCGGCGGATCGAGGTGAGCGTCTCCATGATCATCCGCTCCCGGTCGATCCAGCCGTTCGCCGCGGCCGCCTCGACCATCGCGTACTCGCCGGACACCTGGTACGCGGCGACCGGCACCGGCGAGGCGTCGGCGACCTGGCGCAGGATGTCCAGGTAGGCCATGGCCGGCTTGACCATCACCAGGTCGGCGCCCTCGGCGAGGTCCTGCTCCAGCTCGCGCAGCGCCTCACGGGCGTTGGCCGGGTCCTGCTGGTAGCTCTTGCGGTCGCCCCTGAGCGAGGAGCCGACGGCCTCGCGGAACGGGCCGAAGAACGCCGAGGCGTACTTGGCGGTGTAGGCGAGGATGCCCACGTCCTGGTGCCCGGCCTCGTCCAACGCCCGTCGCACGACGCCGATCTGGCCGTCCATCATGCCGGACGGGCCGACCAGGTGGACGCCGGCGTCCGCCTGCACCCGGGCCATCTCGGCGTAGCGCTCCAGGGTGGCGTCGTTGTCCACGCTGCCGTCGGCGGCCAGCACGCCGCAGTGGCCGTGGTCGGTGTACTCGTCCAGGCAGAGGTCCGACATGACCACCAGGGCGTCGCCGACCTCGGAGACCACGTCCCGGATCGCCTGCTGCAGGATGCCGTCCGGGTTGGTGCCCTCGCTGCCGACCGCGTCCTGCACCTGCGGGACGCCGAACAGCATGATGCCGCCCACGCCCGCCTCGGCCGCCTCCACGGCGGCCTTGCGCAGGGTGTCCCGGCTGTGCTGGACCACGCCCGGCATCGAGGTGACCGGGACGGGCTCGCTGACGCCCTCGCGGACGAACAGCGGCAGGATCAGCTCCGCCGGGTGCAGCCGGGTCTCGGCCACCAGCCGGCGCATCGCCGGGCTCTGTCGCAGCCGGCGGGGGCGAACGTACGGGAATTCAGCGGACACGGCTTCTCTCTCCGAACGGTTGTGCGGCGCGGGGGTGGCGGCGAACCACCGCCCCCCGCACCATAGTTGGCCCCAAGACGATAATTGGGGGCTCTCAGCGAGCCTTGCGGCGGGATCCCGGACGGCGTTCGCTGGGCCGGTAGACCGGCTCGCCGGCGGCCGTCGCGGTGTCCCGGCGCTTGGCCCCGAAGTCTGCCAGCGCCTGCGCCAGTGCGGCCGCCGACGGCGCCGGGGCCATCACGTCGACCCGCAGGCCGTGCTCCTCGGCGGTCTTGGCGGTGGCCGGGCCGATGCAGGCGATGACCGTGACGTTGTGCGGCTTGCCCGCGATGCCGACCAGGTTCCGGACGGTCGAGGACGAGGTGAACAGCACCGCGTCGAAGCCGCCGCCCTTGATCGCCTCCCGGGTCTCGGCCGGCGGCGGCGAGGCGCGCACCGTCCGGTACGCCGTCACGTCGTCGACCTCCCAGCCGAGCTCGACCAGGCCGGCCACCAGGGTCTCGGTGGCGATGTCCGCGCGCGGCAGCAGCACCCGGTCGATCGGGTCGAAGACCGGGTCGTACGGCGGCCAGTCCTCCAGCAGACCGGCCGCGGACTGCTCGCCGGATGGCACCAGGTCCGGCTTCACACCGAAGTCCACCAGGGCCTGCGCGGTGGTCTCGCCGACCGCCGCGACCTTGATCCCGGCGAACGCCCGGGCGTCCAGGCCGTACTCCTCGAACTTCTCCCGGACGGCGCGCACCGCGTTCACCGAGGTGAACGCGATCCACTCGTAGCGCCCGGTGACCAGGCCCTTGATGGCCCGCTCCATCTGCTGCGGGGTGCGCGGCGGCTCGACCGCGATGGTCGGCACCTCCTGCGGCACCGCGCCGTACGAGCGCAGCTGCTCGGACAGGCCGGTGGCCTGCTCCTTGGTGCGCGGCACGAGCACGTTCCAGCCGAACAGCGGCTTGGTCTCGAACCACGAGTGCGAGGCCCGGCGGGCGACCTGCTCGCCCACCACGGCTATCACCGAGGTGGCCGGGTCGACCGGGGCGGAGACCGGCGAGGGCAGCACCCGGGCGGCCTTCAGGTCGGCCGCGATGCCGGACAGCGTGGAGGTGAAGGTCCGCTGGCGGGTGGTGGTGCCGGAGAGCGTCGCGCTCAGCGCGGACTCCGGCTTGCGCCCGTTGGAGACCAGCGCGGCGGCGGTGGCCGGCAGCTGGCCCAGGGTGGTGCGGACCACCAGGGTGGTCTCCGGCGCGCCCAGGTCCACCGGGCCGCCGGACAGCAGCTGGACGCCGTCCACGAAGCGCACGTCGGTGCCGGACCCGGCCCGCAGCGGAACGCCCGCGTACGCCGGGACGCCGACCGACTGGGCGACGCCCGGGATCACCTCGAACGGGATCCCGTCGCCGGCGCAGCTGAGCATCTCCTCGGCGGCGCAGCCGTCCAGGCCGGGGTCGCCGTCGACGGTGCGGACCACGTGCTTGCCCGAGCGGACGGCCTCGGCGACCAGCTTGGCCAGGTCGAAGCCGGTGCCCTCGGCGGCCGGGGCGTGCACCTGCACGGCGGCCGGACAGTGGCTGCGCACGGCGGCCGCGGTCAGCGGGTCGGCGACCAGGACGTCGGCCGTGGACAGCACCTCGACCGCGCGCAGGGTCAGCAGGCCCGGATCCCCGGGGCCCGCGCCCAGGAAGGTGCACCGTCCGGTGGCGGGCTGTCCCGCCGGGAACAGGGCGTCGGTGGCGGCGGTGGGGCTCATCGGGCTTGCTCCCCCATCAGGGCGGCCGCGCCCGCGCCGAGCAGCCGGTCAGCCAGGGCGCGGCCGAGGGCCGCCGCCTGCTGCTCGGCGGTCTCGTCGAGGACGATCGGACCGTTGGCGGACATCTTCAGCAGGGCGGAGCCGTCGGGGTTGCCGACCACCCCGTCCAGCCGCAGTTCGTTCTCCCGGCCCCAGGTGGCCAACGCGGCCACCGGCGCCGAGCAGCCGGCCTCCAGGGTGGCCAGCAGGGCGCGCTCGGCGACCACGGCGACCCGGGTGGGGGCGTGGTCCAGGGCCGCGAGCGCGGCGGTCAGCTCCGGGTCGGCGGTGGCGCACTCGATCGCGAGCGCGCCCTGGCCGGGCGCCGGGAGCATCAGCTCGGGGTCGAGGTGCTGGGAGATCTCGGCGCCGCGGCCGAGCCGGTTCAGGCCGGCCGTCGCCAGCACGACCGCGTCCAGCTCGCCGCCGGCCACGTAGCCGATCCGGGTGTCCACGTTGCCGCGGATCGCGACGGTCTCCAGCTGGGCGCCGCGGGCGGCGGCCCAGGCGTTCAGCTGGGCCATCCGGCGCGGCGAGCCGGTGCCGATCCGGGCCGGGCGGCCGGCGCCGGCCAGCTTCTCCACCAGCTCGTCCAGGGTCAGGCCCTCGGCCGCGACCAGGGCGTCCCTGGCGTCCTCGCGCTCGGGGACGGCGGCCAGCGCCAGGCCCCGGGGGGCGGCGGTGGGCAGGTCCTTGAGCGAGTGCACGGCGAAGTCGATCCGGCCCTCCAGCAGCGCGTCGCGCAGCGCGGACACGAACACGCCGGTGCCGCCGATCTGTGCCAGCGCCTCCCGCGAGGTGTCGCCGTAGGTGGTGATCTCGACCAGGTCGACGGGGCGCCCGGTGAGCCTGGTCACCTCGCGGGCCACCATGCCCGACTGGGCCATGGCGAGGGCGCTGCGCCGGGTGCCGAGCCGAAGGGGCGCGGTGACCGGAGGCTGCTCCGTGATCGGTTGACCATTCATGAGGTGATCGTCCCGGTGGTACTCGTGGGATGGCTGACGGTTCATCTGGTGCCCCCGGCGGAGGGCTGGGGCGGGCCGCCGACCGGCGTGCCGGACACGGCGTGCACGGCCGCCGGGTCGAGGTCGAACAGCTCGCGCAGGGCCTCCGCGTAGGAGGCGCCGCCGGGCTCGGCGGCCAGCTGCTTCACCCGGACGGTCGGGGCGTGCAGCAGCTTGTCGACGACGCGGCGGACGGTCTGGGTGATCTCGGCGCGGGAGCGCTCGTCCAGGTCGGGCAGCCGGGACTCCAGCCGGCCCAGCTCGGCGGCGACCACGTCGGAGGCCATCGAGCGCAGCGCGACCACGGTCGGCGCGATCCGGGCGGCCCGCTGGGCGGCGCCGAAGGCGCTCACCTCGTCGGCGACGATCCGGGTGACCTGGTCGACGTCGCCGGCGCCGGGGCTGGCGGCGTGCGCGTGGGAGAGGCTCTCCAGGTCGACCAGCAGGGCGCCGTCCAGCTCGTGCACGGCGTGGTCGACGTCGCGCGGCATGGCCAGGTCGAGCAGGGCGAGCGGCTCGGGGGCCGTGCGCAGGGCGACCGCGGCGGCCACGTCCGCGGCCTTGACCACCACGCCGGCCGCGCCGGTGCAGGAGATCACCAGGTCCACGTCGGCCAGCGCGTCCGGCACCTTGGCGAGGTCCAGGGTGCGGGCCACGTCCGGGCCGAGGATCTCGACCAGGCGCTCGGCGCGGGCCGGCGTCCGGTTGGCGATCAGCAGGTCGGTCACGCCGGAGCGGACCAGGGTGGCGGCGGCCAGCGAGCTCATCGAGCCGGCGCCGACCACCAGCGCGCGCTTGCCGGCGATCTCGCCCGCGCCCGCGGCGACCTGTTCCAGGCCGAAGGTGACCAGCGACTGGCCGGCCTTGTCGATGCCGGTCTCGCTGTGCGCCCGCTTGCCGACCCGCAGCGCCTGCTGGAACAGCTCGTTCAGGCCGCGCCCGGCGGTGTGCTCCTCCTGCGCCTTGGCCAGCGCGTCGCGCAGCTGGCCGAGGATCTGGCCCTCGCCGACCACCATCGAGTCCAGGCCGCAGGCCACCGAGAAGAGGTGGTGGACGGCGCGGTCCTCGTAGTGGACGTACAGGTGGGAGGTCAGCTCCTCCAGGTCCACCCCGCTGTGGTGGGCCAGCAGCAGCGACAGCTCGGCGACGCCGGCGTGGAACTTGTCCACGTCCGCGTACAGCTCGATGCGGTTGCAGGTGTTCAGCAGCGCGGCCTCGCCGACGGTGGCGGTCGCGGCCGCGTCGTGCAGCAGCCGGGTCGGCACGTCACCGGTCAGCGCGGCGCGCTCCAGCACCCCGACCGGGGCCGTGCGATGGCTCAGCCCTACGACGAGAAGGCTCATGCCCGCCCCTCACAGCTCTCGGTGTTCATGCGGGCATCACCGCGGAGAGATCCCCGTCGCCGCCCTTGGCGGACTTTCCCTTGGCCTGCTCGACCGGCTCCTTGGCCACCGCCTCGGCGGTGCCGCGGGCCTTGGCGGTGCCGCCGGCCGCGCGGCGCAGCTTGGCGGCGGCCGCTCGGACCGGGCCGGGGGCGCGGTCGAGCACCGACTCGGCGCGGTCGTCCGGCTCCTCGCCGGCCTTGCGCTGCTCGTGGAAGGCGAGGATCTGCAGTTCGATGGAGAGGTCCACCTTGCGCACGTCCACGCCGTCCGGGACGGTCAGCACGGTCGGGGCGAAGTTCAGGATGCTCGTCACGCCGGCCTCGACCAGCCGGTCGCACACCTGCTGGGCGGCGCCGGGCGGGGTGGTGATCACACCGATGGAGACGTGCTGGCTCTCGACGATCGCCTCGAGCTCGTCCATGTGGCGCACCGGCAGTCCGGCGGCGCTGGTGCCGACCACGTGGGCGTCGGCGTCCAGCAGGGCGGCCACCCGGAAGCCGCGGGAGGCGAAGCCGCCGTAGTTGGCGAGGGCGTGGCCGAGGTTCCCGATGCCGACGATCACGACGGGCCAGTCCTGGGTCAGGCCGAGCTCGCGGGAGATCTGGTAGACGAGGTACTCGACGTCGTAGCCGACGCCGCGGGTGCCGTAGGAGCCGAGGTAGGAGAAGTCCTTGCGGAGCTTGGCGGAGTTCACGCCGGCCGCGGCGGCCAGCTCCTCGGAGGAGACGGTCGGCACCGAGCGCTCGGAGAGCGCGGTGAGGGCCCGCAGGTACAGGGGAAGGCGGGCGACGGTCGCCTCCGGGATGCCCCGGGCACGCGAGGGTCGGCGCGCGGCGCCCTGGTCGGGCGTCTGCGAACTGCTCTGTGGTGATCGGCCGATTGCCACGGTGCTCCTGTGGGTGAAGCTGGGCTTTGGCAGCCAGGCTATGCGTTTGTGAACGTGTGCACAAAGATGGTGTCCGATTTGTCCATGCACAGTGATGCGCATCACGCCGTCGAGCGCATAGCACCGGCCTGGGTCAGCACGACCTCCGGGGCCTGCGCGCCGGGCAGCCAGGGGCCGTACGGCGCCTCCCGGCGCAGCAGCGGGACGGCCGCGCCGGACGGGCGGGAGCGGGCCCGGCCCAGCCGCGGCCAGGGCACCCGGGCCGCCTCGCGCAGCGGGCCCGCCCAGTCGTCCGGCGGGCACGACGGCGCGCCCAGACAGTGCCGCAGCAGCTCCGCGGTCACCCGGGCGTCGCCCAGCGCGGTGTGCGCCGCGAACCAGCCCAGGCCGGCCGACTCCACGCAGGCCGCCAGGCCGTACCCGGAGGCCTCCGGCAGGTGCGCGCGGGCCAGCCGCATCGTGCAGAGCAGCGGGACGGGCGGCAGCGGCACCCCGATCCGGGCGAACTCGCGGTCCAGGAAGGCGTGGTCGCAGCTGACGTGGTGGCCGACCAGCACCCGGCCGGCCAGCAGCTCCAGGAGGAGCGGGGCGACCTCCCGGAACCGCGGGGCGCCCTCGACGTCGCACTGGCGTATCCGGTGCACATGGGTCGGGCCGACCGGGCCCAGCGGGTCCAGCAGGGTGGCGAACTCGCCCTCGGGCCGCAGCCGCTCGTCGAGCAGCACCACCGCGACCTCGACCACCCGGTGCCGCCACGGGCTGCGGCCGGTCGCCTCCACGTCCACCACGGCGAAGCCCCGGGCCCCGGGCGGGGTTTCGGGCAACCCATGGGTAGGACCGGGAAGCATGGCGGCACTCCTCGCGTGCTCAGCCCCCCACGGGCGCAAACGCGTTCGATCGTAAGTCGACCAACCCGCCCCGCCCCAAGCCGGAACGGAGTGTCTTTGGCAACGATTCGGCGAAGCACCCCCGCCGAGTGGCGGGGGCGGCGCCCGCGCGAACGGCCGATCAGCCGCCGAGGGCGGCGCGCAGCCGGCGCTCGTCGACCCGCCAGAAGTCGTGCTGCCGGCCGTCGATCAGGGTGACCGGGATCTGCTCCCCGTAGCGGCGGTACAGCTCCTCGTCCCGGGTGATGTCCTTCTCCTCGAAGGACGCCCCCAGCTCGCCCGCCACCCGGACGATCACCTCGCGGGCTTCGTCGCACAGGTGGCAGCCGGGCTTGCCGAGCAGGGTCACGGTCCGGTCCGCGGGCTTGGGGCTCTTACGTCGCAGCAGTGGGCTCACCGCCCCATTCTGCATTCTGCGCCCGCCGCGCACCCGGTCCGCGCCCGGTCGAGCTGTTCACCTCCCGGGCACGGCTCCGTCACGGACGCTCCGCGTCCCGCTGGCTATGCTCGATGACATGGCCGTGCTCCGAAGGCTCACCCAGGCGAAGCGTTCCACCAGCGAGCGGAACGCCCTGGCCGGCGAAGCCGCGGCCGAGGCGGCCGAGGCCGCGCTGCGCGCCGAGCCCGAGGCCGCTCCCGAGGCCGCTCCCGCCGCGGACGCGGACCTGCCGGCCGAGCAGACCGCGCCGGTCCCGGCCAGGCCTGGGAAGGCCCCCAAGGCCCCGGTCGAGAACCACACCCCGGAGCCGGGCGACCCCCACGCCGCCGCCTTCTTCGACTGCGACAACACCATCCTGCGCGGCGCCGCGATCTTCTACCTCGGCGTCGGCCTCTACCGCCGCGGCTTCCTCACCCACCGGGACATCGCCCGCTTCGCCTGGCAGCAGGCCTGGTTCCGGCTGCACGGCGCCGAGGACCCGGACCACATCTCGGACGCCCAGCACACCGCCCTGGGCCTCGTCGCCGGCAAGCCCACCGCCGACCTGGAGGCGATCTGCGAGGAGGTCTTCGAGGAGGTCGTCGCCGACAAGATCTGGCCGGGCACCCGCGCCCTCGTCCAGATGCACCAGGACGCCGGCCAGCGGGTCTGGCTGGTCACCGCCGCCCCGCTGGAGGTCGCCCGGATCATCGCCCGCCGGCTCGGCATGACCGGCGCGCTCGGCACCGTCGCCGAAGCCCGGGACGGCCGCTACACCGGCCGGCTGGTCGGCGACCTGCTGCACGGCCCGGCCAAGGCCGCCGCCGTCCGGGCACTGGCCCGGCACGAACGGCTCGACCTCGACCGCTGCGCCGCGTACAGCGACTCCGCGAACGACATCCCGATGCTCTCGCTGGTGGGCCACCCGTACGTGGTGAACCCGGACGGCGCGCTGCGGCGCCACGCCCGGGCCCAGGGGTGGCGGGTGCGGGACTTCAGGACCGGGCGGAAGGCGGCCCGGGTGGGCCTGCCGGCGGCGGCCGCGCTCGGGGTGGCGGCCGGCGCCGCCGCGGCCGCGGTCGCGCTGCACCGGCGCCGCCGCCGCGCCTGAGCCGCCGCGCCGGGCCCTCATCGCGCCCTCGCCGCGCCCTCGTCGGGCTTCACCGGGTCTCGCCGGGGCCGTCAGCGGGGCTTGCGCGGGTCACTCCGGCGGGCTCGCCCGGGTGGGCGACCGGTCGTCAACCAGGCCCCTGACCTGGCCGCTCGTACGGGCGAACTCCCTTTGATCGCATGACAGTCCGGCACCTATGCACGAACCTGTCAGCGGGTGACCGGTTCTGATCGTTCGCCAGACCGGGAAAGTCGGGGGTTGCCGAGCCTCAAGGCTGGGAAACCGCCCGCCGGACCCCCGAATTGGTCACCCTGAGCGCCCGTTCGATCACGTTGGGCCGGATGAACGATGACAGCTCCGGTCAGTGTCAGCCGAATATGCACAACAACTGGATCCCAAACGACCACTTCGACCACACGGTGTAGCTGTCATTGCACAAAGCGTTATTCTCTCCTGGATGCACGTCACCACGCGTCCCGCTCGAACGGGCGCTTCGGGAGTGCTCTCCGCGCAGGCGGAGGTGATCCGTCCACAGTTCTGCCTCTGGGAGTCCCGTGTACCCACCCGTCCGGAACGACGCGCCTGCACCCTCCCGCCCGTCGTCCGCGCCCCTGCGCCCCCGTACCGGCCACCGCGGCCGCCCCACCGCCGAGCGGCAGATCTCCACCGGCCTGGACCTGCTGCGCACCCTGCTCCGCAGCCGGCTCGCCGCCTCGACCCAACTCGTCCCCGCCGGCGGTCCGTTCGGCCACCCGCACACCGTCGGCCTGGCGCTGCGCACCACCGCCGCCGGCTCGACCGGCACCGGCACGCGCGGCCGCACCGGCGCCACCGGCACCGGCCGCGGCCGCTCCCGGACCACGACCGGCCCCGGCTACGAGACCGAGCACAACCCGATCATGGAGCTGGTCGAGCGGGCCCAGGCCGGCGAGAGCGAGGCCTTCGGCCGGCTCTACGACCACTACGCCGACACCGTCTACCGCTACATCTACTACCGGGTCGGCAGCCGGGCCACCGCCGAGGACCTCACCAGCGAGACGTTCCTGCGCGCGCTGCGCCGGATCGGCACCTTCACCTGGCAGGGCCGGGACTTCGGCGCCTGGCTGGTCACCATCGCCCGCAACCTGGTCGCCGACCACTTCAAGTCCAGCCGCTTCCGGCTGGAGGTCACCACCGGCGAGATGCTCGACTCCAACGAGTGCGAGCGCAGCCCGGAGGAGTCCGTCCTGGAGTCGCTCTCCAACGCCGCCCTGCTGGACGCGGTGCGGCGGCTCAACCCCCAGCAGCAGGAGTGCGTCACCCTGCGCTTCCTGCAGGGGCTTTCGGTGGCCGAGACGGCCCGGATCATGGGCAAGAACGAGGGAGCCATCAAGACCCTCCAGTACCGCGCCGTCCGCACCCTGGCCCGGCTGCTCCCGCCCGACGCGCGGTGAGCCGACCGGGACCGACGGGGTGGCGGCCGCAGGGCCGTCCGACCGGCCGTCACCGTCCGCACCCGGCCGACACGTCAGGGTGAACGGTCGGTCCGATGATCAGCCGTGCGTAACCGACCGCCCGTACCGCTCGTTGGCCAGCGTGCAAGCCTCCACCAGGCGTACGGTCAAGCCGAATTGCGACCTGTCACCCGATGGAGTGGCTTTGGCCAGCCGGGGCAACCGTCCGGCAGGCCGGCGTGTCGACAACGACGAAGGGAGGTGTGGCCCGTGACGGCAAACGTGCTGGAGCACCGGCGGGCGAAGGCCTTCGCCGAGGCGCTGGAGGCCCATCAGACGGAGCAAGGCGCTGCGGCCAACGCGGAATCGGCCAAGCCCACTGGTGCCGACCCCGGTTCGGTCGCGATGGCCGAACTGGTCGGCCTGACCGACTCGCTGGGGGCGCTGCCCGGGCCGGTGCTGGACCGCGAGGTCCGAACGGTCCAACGCGCCCAGCTGATGGCCGCGTTCGAGCAGGCCTTCGCGGGCGGGCCGGGCGCCGCGGTGCCCCGCCAGCGCCGCCACCGGGCGATCCGAACGGCGCCGCGCGGCCGCTGGAGCCGCCGGTTCGCCATCGGCGGGCTCGTCGCCGGGCTCGCCGTCGGCAGCCTGACCGGCGCCGCCGCGGCGAGTTCCAACGCCCTCCCCGGGGACACGCTGTACGGGCTCAAGCGCGGCCTCGAAGGGCTCCGGCTGGACTTCGCGGGCTCCGACTCCGAGCGCGGCGAACTACTGCTCGACAACGCGGCCACCCGGCTCGGCGAGGCCAATGTCCTGGTCGGCCGCAGCGGGCCGGCCGGCGGGCTGAGCCCCGCCGTCGTCGACCAGGTCCGCCACGCGCTGGACGACATGCACGCCGACGCCCTCAAGGGCCGCGAGCTGCTGCGCTCGGTCTACCGCAGCAACGGCTCCCTCGACCCGATGCGCGCGCTGGCCGGCTTCGCCCACGACGAGGACGGCCGCTGGACCGAGCTGCAGGGCAGGCTGCCCGTCCAGCTCACCCAGCAGGCCGACCTGGTGAACCGGCTCTTCGACGACATAAGCGAGGACGTCGCGCCCCTGCGGCTGGTCCAGGCCCCCGCCAAGAGCGGTGGCACGGCCGGCCCCGGAGCGGGCGACGGCTCGTCCGGCCCGACCGGTGGATCCCCGGCCGGCGCCCCGGCGGGCGGCTCCGGCACGACGCCGGGCGGCGAGGCCCCGGGCAGCGGCGCGACCGGCGGCAACCGCCCCGGCGGCACCGAGCACGCCCCGGCCAACCCGGGTGCCGGCGCGACCGGCGGCCTCGGCAAGGGCGGCGGGCTGCCGAGCACGCTGCCCACCAGCGCCCCGGACGCCGTCAACGGCCTGGTCGGTGACCTCACCGGCGGGCTCACCGGCACCAAGCCCTCGCCGAGCGCCGACGCGGCCCCGCCGCAGGTGCCGCAGCCGTCCGGCACGCCGGCCGTCCCGGACGCGGCCCGGCAGCAGGGCGTCGAGGTGCCCCCGCTGGTCCCGGGCCTGCTGCCCGGGCTGCGGATCCTCGGCGGCTGACGGCAGGGCGGCGGCAGGAGGACGGCGGGGGCTCGGCGGAGTGCGATATCCGCCGGGCCCCCGTCCTACTGTCCCGCTCCCGCTGTCCTGCTGCCGCGCGGCCCCGCCAGCCGTCGTGCGGTCGGAACCGAGCCGTCAGAAGAACACCGAGCGCCGCTGCACCAGCAGCTGGTAGAGCGTGTGCTGGATGGTCTCGCGCACCTCGTCGGCCAGGTCGAAGACCAGCATCGGGTCGTCCGCCGCCTCCGCCGGGTACCCGTCGGTGGCGATCGGCTCGCCGAAGCGGATCGTCCACTTGGTCGGCAGCGGCAGCACCCCGAGCGGGCCCAGCCAGGGGAAGGTCGGTGTGATCGGCACGTACGGCAGGCCCAGCAGCCGGGCCAGCGTCTTCACGTTGCCCACCATCGGGTAGGTCTCCTCCGCCCCGACGATCGAGCAGGGCACGATCGGCACCTTCGCCCGCAGCGCGGACGCCACGAAGCCGCCACGGCCGAACCGCTGGAGCTTGTAGCGTTCGGAGAACGGCTTGCCGATGCCCTTGAAGCCCTCCGGCCAGACCCCGACCACCTCGCCGCGCTCCAGCAGCGCCTGGGCGTCCTCGTTGCAGGCCAGCGTGTGGCCGGCCTTGCGGGCCAGCTCGTTGACGCCGGGCAGCACGAAGACCAGGTCGGCGGCGAGCATCCGCAGGTGCCGGCGGTTCGGGTGGTGGTCGTGGATGACCACCTGGGTCATCAGGGCGTCCAGCGGGATCGTCCCGGAGTGGTTGGCGACGATCAGCGCGCCGCCCTCGGCCGGGATGTTCTCCACCCCCTGGACCTCGATCCGGAAGTACTTCTCGGCCAGCGGACGCAGCAGCGAGAGCAGCACCTCCTCGGTGAGCTCGCGGTCGAAACCGAACTCGTCCACCTCGTAGTCGCCGGTGACCCGGCGGCGCAGGAAGGCCAGCCCCTCGGCGGCGCGGCCCTCCCAGCCCTTGCCGAACAGCCGGGCGGCCGCCGGGCCGAGCGGCCCGGACAGCGCTCCGCCGACCGCCCCGGCGAGCCGGTCGGCCAGCCCGGCGCCCGCGCCCTCGGGCTCGGACCAGCTGGGCGCGGACTCGATCGGGATGACCTTGGCCTCGCCCGGCGCGTTCTCGGCTGCGGCACTCATCGCGGGTTCAGCTCCTCGGTCGGCGGGGGCGGTTCGGGACGGCGGGGGCGGCGGAGGCGGCGGGCCCTTCCGGGCCGAGCAGGGCGGTCAGCCGGTCGGTGACGGCGGCCAGCCGTTCGGGCGGGAGCAGGCCCGGGCCCCGGGCGGCCGCGAAGTCGGCGAACGCCTCCGGGGTGGTGAACGCCGGGCGGTAGCCGAAGGTCTCGCGCAGCCGCGCGGTGTCCACCACCCGGCCGTGGGTGAGCAGCCGCAGCTGCTCCGGTGAGACGTCGACCAGCCGGGTCTGCCGGGCGAGGCCGGCCATCCAGCTGACCGCGGGCAGCAGCAGCGGCAGGGTCGGCCGGCCGAGCCGGCGGGCGCACTGGGAGAGCAGCAGCACGCCCTCGCCCGCCACGTTGAAGGTCCCGGTGTTGACGGTGCCCGGCTCGGGCTCGCCGGCGGCCCGGCAGAGCACGGCGACGGCGTCGTCCTCGTGCACGAACTGCAGCCGGGGGTCGTAGCCGAGGACGGTCGGCAGCACCGGCAGCGCGAAGTACTCACTGAGCGGGGTGTCCGCGGTCGGGCCGACGATGTTGGCGAAGCGCAGCACCGTCACCGCGACGTCCGGGCGGCGCCGGGCGAAGCCCCGTACGTAGCCCTCGACTTCGGCCGCGTCCTTGGCGAATCCGCCGCCGGGCGGGTCCTTCGGCTGGATCCGCTCGCTGAAGACCGCCGGGTCGCGGGGCGCGGAGCCGTACACGCCGGTGGTGGACTTGACCACCAGTCGGCGCACCGCCGGCGCCTTCTGGCAGGCGCCGAGCAGTTGCATGGTGCCGATGACGTTGGACTCCTTCACCGCGGAGCGGTTGGTGGAGCCCAGGCCGGTGGCGCTGACGCTGAGGTGCACCACGGTGTCCACCTGGTGCTCGGCGAGCACCCGGGACAGCGCCGGGCGGCGCAGGTCGAGCTGGTGGAAGCGGTACGGGGCGGCCGGCCCGGCTGGCTCCTCGGCCGGCGACCGGGGCGGCTGCACGTCCACCCCGACGACCAGGTCCACGCCCGGGCGGCGGCGGACTTCGGCGGCGAAACGGGCACCGAGATGGCGTGCCACCCCGGTGACGAGCACGACCACGCCCACGGTGCTGCACCCCATTCCCACGACCCGAGCGGCCTGCGTGCACCGTACCGCGCCGCCCCACCGGGCCGTGAAACGACACCGCCCGCCCAGGCCACGACGGGCCTGGACGGGCGGTGGAACGCCTGGACCCCGCGAGGGCGGGGCCTGAGTTCTTCCTGCGCCGCTGGACGCGGGTCCGCGCACGCCCCGCCGAAGCGGGGCAGGGCGCAGGTGCAGGCGTTACTTCTTGTTACGACGCTGGACCCTCGTGCGCTTCAGAAGCTTGCGGTGCTTCTTCTTGGCCATACGCTTGCGACGCTTCTTGATGACAGAGCCCACGGAACAACCCTCGCTCACTGAGACTCTCGTCCGTGAGAGACGGAGTCCATACGACTGACGTGAGGGCCTAGCCTACCGTCCGGGGCGCCAGGGCCGTAATCGTGCTCCCCCCACCCGGGAAACGGGCGGGAAATCCGGGGCGAACGGGGCCCGGTCCACGGCTGCGGACCGGGCCCCGCCGACCCTGGTGCTACGCGCTCTCGAGCCGCACGTACGACTCCTTGAGGTACTCGTGCACCGCCTGCTGGGGCACCCGGAAGGACCGTCCGACCCGGATGGCCGGCAGTTCTCCGCTGTGCACCAGGCGGTACACCGTCATCTTGGACACCCGCATGACCGCAGCGACCTCCGCCACGGTCAGGAAGACGACTTCCTGCAGGGGACGCTCCACGGAACTCATGACCATCACCCGACCCTTACCCGTGTGCAAGGCACCGGCTTCCCCTCCGGTGACTCCACCGGCACACGTGTATCCCCAGAGTAGTTATGCGTGGTACCAGTGGGAAGAGGGGAAGTGCAGTCCTCGTACGGTGAGAGATAGGACTGTTGCAGTACGTAGCCACTCGGCGGATCGCACGGGTCGACGTACGCACCGCCGGGCGGGCCCCCCGGCCGGGGCGGCGGGATCAGGCCAGCAGGCCGTGGTGGGGGAACACCGCGCGGCGGCCGGCCAGGATGGCCTGATCGAGCCGGTCGGCCGGATCGTAACCCGCGTCGAAGTCGCGCCAGGTCGGGCGGGCGCCGTCGGTCATCCGCAGCGGGGCCGGGCGGCGGGTCCGGCGGTAGACCTCGGCGCGCCAGGACTCGGGGGTCTCGGTGGCCGGGTCGACGGGCCGTCCCGCGGCGGTGGCGACCAGGTGGGTCCAGCTGCGCGGGACGACGTCCACCACGGCGTAGCCGCCCCCGCCGGTGGCCACCCAGCGGCCGCCGGCGTGCCGGTGGGCCAGCGCGTGCAGTTCCTCCGCGATCAGCCGCTGGGCGTCCAGCGTGACGGCGAGGTGGGCGAGCGGGTCCTCCACGTGGGTGTCGGCGCCGTGCTGGGTGACCAGGACCTGTGGCCGGAAGGCGTCCAGCAGGTCGGGCACCAGGGCGTGGAAGGCGCGCAGCCATCCGGCGTCGCCGGTGCCGGCGGGCAGCGGCAGGTTGGCGGCGGAGCCGGGGGCGTCCGGGCCGCCGGTCTCCATCGGCCAGCCGGTCTGCGGGAAGAGCGTGGCCGGGTGCTCGTGCAGGGAGATCGTGAGCACCCGGGGGTCGTTCCAGAAGGCCGCCTGCACGCCGTCGCCGTGGTGGACGTCCACGTCGACGTAGGCGACCCGCTCGGCGCCGAGTTCGAGCAGCCGGGCGATGGCCAGCGCCGGATCGTTGTAGACGCAGAAGCCGGAGGCCTTGCCGGGCATCGCGTGGTGCAGGCCGCCGGCGAAGTTGACGGCGTGCGGGGTCTCGCCGCGCCACACCGCCTCGGCGGCGGCCACGGACTGGCCGGCGATCAGCGCGGAGGCCGAATGGATGGCCGGGAACGACCAGTTGTCGTCGGTGCCGAGGCCGTGCCGGGGATCGCTCCGCTCGGGGTGGGCGGCGGCGTACTTGACCGCCTCGACGTACTCCCGGGTGTGCACCAGCCGCAGCGTGGACTCGCCGGCGGGCGGCGCGGACCGGACGGTCACCCCGGGACCGCCGTCCAGTCCGAGGGCCTCGACCAGGCGCATGGTGAGGGCCAGCCGGGTCGGATCCATCGGGTGGCCGGGGCCGAAGTCGTAGGCGGTGACGGCCTCGTCCCAGAAGAGGTGCAGGCCGCAGGGGGTGTCACGCTCGGCTTCGGGCATGGCCTCCACCGTAGCGGGTGGCGGCGGCCGGGCGGCCGCCAGGGCGCTCCGGGACGGCGGGCGCCGGTGCGGCAGTTGTGGGGCAGCTGTGCGGCAGCTGTAGGGCCGCTGTGGAGACGGGTTGTCGAGGGGGTGCAGACAAAAGCCCGGCGGCTACCTATTCTCTCCGCCATGAAGCCATTCAGCGTGCAACGCCTTGGGGTAATTCTCGCTGCAATACTGGGAATTGGCCTGTTCTTTGCCGCCCAGCCGGCCTCCGCCGAGATCAGCGGCACCTCGTTCTCCGTCGACAAGCCGACGGCCAAGCCAGGTGATCAGCTGACCCTGACCCTCGCCCTCACCAACACCGAGAGCACCGCCATCTCCTTCGCCTACGAGTACATCCAGCCGATCTGGCCGGCCAACGCGCAGAGCGGCGCGTTCACCGTCGTCGGCTGCGCCGGCGAGAGCACGGACTGCGCGTTCAGCGGCAACAGCGCCAACTTCCACTTCGTCGTGCCGATCGCACCGGGCACCACCCGCACCGTCACGGTCACCGTCCAGATCACCGCCACTCCGGCCTGGACCGGGGCGTACACCCTGAACTGGGCGCCGTACGTCTACGCCGAGTACGGCCCGGCGGGCGCCCCGACCTTCACCAAGGACCAGATCTGGTACAACGGCCTGCCCGAGCTGCAGACCGTGATCGGCTGACCCCCGCCCCGGCCACGGCCCCCGTCGTCACGCGGCGGCGGGAGCCGACACCGGTGCCGGCGCGAAGCGGTCGGCCAGCGGCAGGACGGCGAGCACCAGCAGCATCGGGGCGAGCAGCGCCCAGCGGTACGAGCTCGCGTCGGCGATCGCCCCGACCAGCGGCGAACCGATCAGGAAACCCACGTAGTTGAAGAGGTTGAGCCGGGCGACCGCGGCGTCCGAATCGGCCGGGAAGAGCCGGCCGCCCGCCGCGAACACCTGCGGGATGATCGCGCAGATGCCGAAGCCCAGCACGGTGAACCCGGCGATGCCCGCCCAGGCGGTGGGCGCGACGGCGGCCACCCCGAAGCCGGCCGCGGCCAGCGCGGCACCGCCGCGGACCACCGGGACGGCGCCGAAGCGCTGCACCGCGCGGTCGCCCAGGGTGCGGCCGAGCAGCATGGCGACCATGTAGCCGAGGTAGGAGAGCTTGGCGAGGTCCGCGCGGCTGCCCAGCCCGTCGGTGAGGTACTTGACGCTGTAGTTGGAGACCGAGGCGTCCGCGATGTACGCGAAGGCCATCGCCAGGCAGAGCGGCAGCAACGGCCGCCACGGGACGGACCGGGCGGCGGCCTCGGCGGCCTCCCGGACGGCGTCGCCGAGTTCGGCCGGGCCGGCGGTGGGGGTCCCCCCGGCCGAAGGCTGGGGGACGGTGCCGGTCAGCACCGCGAGCGGGGCGATCACCGCGGCGGCCGTGCCGAACAGCACCGGCAGCCCGAGGCCGTAGTGCGAACCGAGGCCCGCCAGGGCCGCGCCGACGATACCGCCGAGGCTGAACGCGGCATGGAAACCGATCATGATCGAGCGGCCGTAGCGGTGCTGCAGGCCCACCCCGAGCATGTTCATACTGGCGTCCAGCGCCCCCACCAGCAGCCCGAACGCACCCAGCGCCAGGGCGAGTTGCCACAGCGCGCCACCGAGCCCGGCCGCCGCCAGGCTCAGGCAGACGGCAGGCTGGACCACCCGCAGCACGGCCCGGGCGCCGGTGCGCTGCACCAGCCGCTCGGAGGTGATCGAACCGACCCCGGCCAGGATCGGCACCGCGGCCAGGAAGACCGGCAGCAGCCCGTCGCTCAGCCCGTACCGGTGCTGGATCTCCGGGATGCAGGTGACCAGCAGCGCGAAGGTGGTGCCCTGGAGCAGGAAGCTGACCGCGAGCGCGGCCCGCCCCACGCGCAGGCCGGACGCCATCGGGGACGGGACGGGCTCCGCGGACGGCACGGACGGCGCGGCACTCATACGGACCTCCACAGGGCCTTCCGGCCACCTCGCTACCGGCCGGTAGGACGATGTTGGCGAGAGCGTAGGCGGTGCGCCGCGATTGCGGGAGGGGTCGCGCAGGGACTTCTGCCACGGGCCGCCGCGGACTGCGGCGGACTGCCGAGGACTTGCCGCCGACGGCCGAGGACTGCCGCGGACTACTTCCCGCCGGAGGCCAGCTCCCGGGAACGGTCCCGCGCCGCCTCCAGGGCGCCCAGCAGCGCGGCCCGCACCCCGTGGTTCTCCAGCTCGCGGATGGCCGCGATGGTGGTGCCGGCCGGCGAGGTCACCGCCTCGCGCAGCTTCACCGGGTGCTCGCCGGAGTCGCGCAGCATCACCGAGGCCCCGATCGCGGACTGCACGATCAGGTCGTGCGCCACCTGCCGGGGCAGGCCGAGCAGGATGCCGGCATCGGTCATCGCCTCGACCAGGAAGTAGAAGTAGGCCGGGCCGGAGCCGGACAGCGCGGTGGCCGCGTCCTGCTGGGACTCGGGCAGGCGCAGCGCCTTGCCGACCGAGCTGAAGATCTCCTCGGCCCGCACCAGGTGCTCCTCCGAGGCGTACGAGCCGGCCGAGATGACGCTCATCCCCTCGTCCACCAGGACCGGCGTGTTGGGCATCACCCGGACCACCGGGGTGCCGGCCGCCAGCCGCTCCTCGAACCACGCCGTGGGGACGCCGGCCGCCGCCGAGATCACCAGCCGGTCCGCGCCGACGTGCGGGGCCAGCTCCTCCAGCAGGGTGCCCATGTCCTGCGGCTTCACCGCGAGGATCAGGGTGTCGGCCAGCTTGGCGGCCTCGGCGTTGGAGACCGCCACCACGCCGTACCGGCCGGCGAGTTCGACGGCGCGCTCGGGGCGGCGGGCGGTCACCAGGACGTCCGCCGGATCCTTGCCGGCCCGCAGCAGGCCGGAGAGCAGGGCCTCGCCGATCTTGCCGGTGCCCAGGAAGGCGATCTTCTGTCCGTGTGCTGCGCTGCTGCCCATGGTCCGCTCCTTGCCTCGGTACTGCGGCCATCCTCGCACCGCGCGACGGGGCTCGCCGTGGCCGTCCGGTCCGTGGTCGCCAGGATCAGGATCGGGCTCGGGCGGTCTCCGCGGTCGCCGGGCCGGGCGCCCCTAGGGAGAAAACCAGGGGGTTCCCCTATGGCCCCCCGGCCCGGGCACGCGCACCGTTGAGCCATGGCACACGACGAGATGTCCCGACGTGAGAACCGGCAACTCGCCGTCGCCGCGGCGACCGTGGGCCCGTGGCGGACCGCCGCGGGAGTCGGTGCGGTGGTGGGGGCGACCGCCCTGGGGATCGAAGCGATCTCCGGAGGCTGGTCGTTGAGCATGCTGGCCGGACCGGCCGGCTGGGCCCTGTTCTTCTTCTTCCTGGTCGGTACCGTCGGCGGGCAGCTGCGCCGCGACACCGCCGACCGGCGGCTGAGCCGCTGGGCGAACGACCACCCGTGGCAGTCCGCGCTCCCGGCGGCCGGCGGGCTGCTGCTGCTCGACACCGTGGCGCAGTTGTTCCTCGGCGACGCCGGCCTGTTCGGCGCCTTCTTCCTCTCCCTGCTGCCGGCCGGCCTCCTGCTGGTGGTCGCCGGGGTGGTGGGATCGGTCAAGCAGGCCCGGCGCAAGGGCTGAGCACCGGCACGGCTGAGCACCGACACGGCTGAGCACCGGCACGGTTCCGGACGAAACGGGGTGAAGCGCCACCCGGCGCGCACCGGTTCGCCACCTGGCGCGCCCCCGATCGACGCATCGTCACAGCCCGTCGGCATACTGGCGCGATGCCGATAGCCGAAGATCCGGAACCGCGCCCCGTCCGGGGCGACGAGCCGGGCGGGTCCGACCCGTCCGGGACGGGCGCCAAGGACCCGTTCACCGACCTCGTCCTGGACGAGGAGTTCGTCCGCAACGCCGCCGTCAAGGAGCAGAGCGGACGCACCCGCATGCTCTCCGCCCGGTGGAAGCACACCCCGCCGGTCGACCCGGGCGGCCGCCGCTCGGTCAACGACGGCCCCGCGCCCAAGCGGCGCTTCGGCCGCAAGCCGAAGCCGCAGGCGGTCGACCCCTGGGGCAACCCGCGCCCGCGCCGCGAGCTGCCGTGGCGCGCGCCGGTCTACGTCGCGCTGACCGCCGCCGTCCTGCTCGCCGCGCTGAACATCGACGGGCTGCGCAACTGGTACGCGGCCCACGGCGGCTCCCCGTCGGCCCACACGCCGGTGCCGACCGTCGCCCCCGAGACGGCCAAGCCGACCACCGCACCGCCGAAGGTCGACGAACAGCAGCCGACCGTCGACCACCCGTGGGCCGGCTCCCCCGCCGAGGGCTGGCCGAACGGCGCCGAGGCCTTCGTCATCCCCGAGGCCCAGGCCACCGGTGTCTTCTCCACCGAACAGGTGGCCGCCCAACTGCAGTCGGTCAAGGACTACCTGGTCGCCGCCAACCTCGATCCGACCGTGATCGCGGGCGGCCGGCCGGACACCGCCCTGGCACTGCTGGAGCGCCAGGACCAGGACGGCGCGAGGTCGGCGCTGGAGCACCCGTCCAAGGAGAACGACCCGACGAACTGGTTCAGCCGGTTCGACCCGCGCGACGCGATCCCGGTGGGCGACACGGTCAAGGTCCAGGGCCGGATGACCTACGAGGGCGACGGGGACAAGGGCGTCCTGATCCACACCGACTTCAGCTACGTGTACGCGCTGCGCCCCGGCCCGGAGGCCGCCAAGCGCGCCGAGTCGCCTCAGCCGGCGAAGCCGACCACACCGGGCTCGCCGACGAAGCCGGGATCGCCGGGATCGCCGCAGAACGGCACCGCCAAGCCGGTGGGCCTGCTCGTGCCGACGGCCGACGTGGCCGGGGACACCTGGACCACCCGTACGATCGTGCGCCGGGTGGACACCTTCCGCTTCTACGACCCGGGCCGCTACCGGGTCCAGCCGAAGAAGATCGTGTACGCCAAGAACCAGACGGACCCGGCCAACTCGGCCTGCAACGTCTACGACGGCTTCTTCCACCCGCAGTTCGACCAGTTCGCGGCGCTGCAGCCGGACGACCCCGCATCCCGGCCGACCGGCGCGCCAGTCGACCCGTACGACCGCAGCAAGGACATCCAGCAGACCGACGAATGCGGCACGATCAGCCGTAACTGACCGGTCAGCGCTTGCGCTTGGTCCGGCCCGACGCCTTGGCGGCGGGCCGGCCGCTGCGGCTCGCCTGCCGCTTCTCGTACTGGGCGACGGCCCGCTCGTAGGAGGCCCGGTGGAGCGCCTCGCCGGGGGCCTCGACCAGGCTGCGGGCGAAGTAGGCGAGCAGGGAGCCCGCGCCGCCGATCAGCCAGACCGCGCCGAGCGACTTGTCCTCGGCCATCCAGCCGGTCAGCCGGTCCCTGCCCTCGGTGAGCACCTTCCAGGTGCGCCGGACGGACATCAGCGAGCAGATCGCGATGGCGGCGGTCAGCAGCGCGTTGAGGAAGGTGCCGTTGTCGGACAGGGCGATGCCCTCGACGCCGAAGCGCAGCACCAGCACCACGGCGGCGGCCGCGACCAGGGAGCCGGCCGACACGGCGACCCGGCGCGGCCAGTAGCCGCCGTCCCGGTTCAGCCAGCTGGTGCCGAACCAGCGGATCGGCTCCGGTTCGGGGGCGCCGACGGGCTTGGGGGCCGGGGCCGGGGCAGTGGAAGCGGAGGCGGGGGCGGGGGACGGGACGGGGGCCGGGGTGGGGGGCTGCTCGGTCACGCCGTCGATTATCACCCGACCGCCGCACGTGCCGGAGGAGCCGTCCCGCGGACCGGGACGGCTCCTCCGTCGTCCACCGGCTCTCAGCCGAGCTTGCTCACGTCGCGGACGGCGCCCCGGTCGGCGGAGGTCGCCATCGCGGCGTAGGCGCGCAGGGCCTGGCTGACCTTGCGGTCGCGGTTCTTCGGGCGGTAGCCGCCCGAGGCCTCCAGGGCGCGGCGGCGCTCGGCGAGGACCTCGTCCGGGACCTCCAGGGAGATCGTCCGGCCGGGGATGTCGATGGCGATGGTGTCGCCGTCCTCGACCAGCGCGATGGTGCCGCCGGACGCCGCCTCCGGGGAGGCGTGGCCGATCGACAGGCCCGAGGTGCCGCCGGAGAAGCGGCCGTCGGTGACCAGCGCGCAGGCCTTGCCCAGCCCGCGGCCCTTGAGGAACGAGGTCGGGTAGAGCATCTCCTGCATGCCCGGGCCGCCCTTCGGGCCCTCGTAGCGGATGACGACGACGTCGCCCTCCTTGACCCGCTTGGCGAGGATCGCCTCGACGGCGTCCTCCTGGGACTCGACCACGACGGCCGGGCCGCTGAAGGTCCAGATCGACTCGTCCACGCCGGCGGTCTTCACGATGCAGCCGTCCTCGGCGAGGTTCCCGTACAGCACGGCCAGGCCGCCCTCCACGGAGTAGGCGTGCTCGACACTGCGGATGCAGCCCCCGGCCGCGTCGGTGTCCAGCGACTCCCAGCGCTCGGACTGGGAGAAGGCCTCGGCGGAACGCACACAGCCCGGGGCGGCGTGCCACAGCTCGACGGCCTCGGCGGACGGCGAACCACCGCGCACGTCCCAGGTCTTCAGCCACTCGGCGAGCGAGTCTGAATGCACGGTGTGGACGTCCTCGTTGAGGAGCCCGCCGCGGTACAGCTCGCCGAGGATGGCCGGGATGCCGCCGGCCCGGTGGACGTCCTCCATGTAGTACGAGCCGTTGGGCGCGACCTTGGACAGGCACGGCACCTTGCGGGAGATCGCGTCGATGGCCCGCTGGTCGAAGTCCAGCTCGGCCTCCTGCGCGGCGGCGAGCAGGTGCAGGATGGTGTTGGTCGAGCCGCCCATGGCGATGTCCAGGGCCATGGCGTTCTCGAAGGCGGCACGGGTGGCGATCGCGCGCGGCAGGACGGCGGCGTCGTCACCGTCGTAGTGGCGGTTCGCGATCGCGACGACCGTCTCGCCGGCCTTCTCGTACAGCGCGCGGCGCCCGGTGTGGGTGGCGAGCAGCGAGCCGTTGCCCGGCAGCGAGAGGCCGATGGCCTCGGTGAGGCAGTTCATCGAGTTGGCGGTGAACATGCCGGAACACGACCCGCAGGTCGGGCAGGCGTTCTCCTCGATGATCGCGATGTCCTCGTCGGACACGTTCTCGTTGACGGCCTGCGAGATCGCGTCGACCAGGTCGAGCTTGCGCACCGTGCCGTCGACCAGGGTGGCCTTGCCGGCCTCCATCGGGCCGCCGGAGACGAAGACCGTCGGGATGTTCAGGCGCAGCGCGGCCATCAGCATGCCCGGGGTGATCTTGTCGCAGTTGGAGATGCAGATCAGCGCGTCCGCGCAGTGCGCGTTGACCATGTACTCGACCGAGTCGGCGATCAGGTCGCGCGAGGGCAGCGAGTAGAGCATGCCGCTGTGGCCCATCGCGATGCCGTCGTCCACGGCGATGGTGTTGAACTCGCGCGGAATGCCGCCCGCCCGCTTGATCGCCTCGGAGACGATCCGGCCGACCGGCTGGAGGTGGGTGTGGCCGGGGACGAACTCGGTGAAGGAGTTGGCGACCGCGATGATTGGCTTGCCGAAGTCCTCGCGGGCTACGCCGGCCGCCCGGAGAAGCGCCCGGGCGCCTGCCATGTTGCGACCGTGGGTGACCGTACGGGACCTCAGCTCGGGCACTGTGCTCCACTCCTTCGGGGCTCTCGCCGGCGCCCCGCCGGTGGGAGGGTGCGGGGGCCGCTGTGGCTACCGAGCCTACGCCCGCCGTCCGGCCGGCGGACGGGCCGTCCGCGATGCGGTCAGGTCCGGGGCGGTCTGGGGCGGAGCGGTCTGGGGCGGAGCGGTCTGGGGCGGAGCGGTCTGGGCGGGGGGCTCACGGGCGTGCGACTCGCGGGCGGGGTCACCCCGGGGCGACGGCCACGGTGAGATCCAGGCTGAACGGCTCCACCACGGTCCCGTCCGGGAACTCGGCGAACAGCGCCTCCCGCTCGACGGCCAGCACCGGCGCGCGCTCCTCCGGGCTGAGCGAGGCCAGGTACGAGCGGGACGTGAGGTCGGCGAGCACGTGGTCGACGCTGACCCGACGCTCCCAGTGCAGCACCGTCCGTTCGACCGCCAGACCGGCCGGCGCGAAGTGGCTGGTGTGCCCGCTGATCCCGCCGTAGCCGTGGTAGCGGGAGGGCAGGGCGGCGGCCATCCGCTCGTCCCGGGCCCGGATCCACGGAACGCTCTCGTCGTACACGTTCCACCAGGCCGCGACGGCGCCGCCGGGCCGCAGCACCCGGAGCGCCTCCGGGACGGACCGCTCCGGGTAGGTCCAGTGGAACGCCTGGGCGTAGGTGACCAGGTCCGCCGAGCCGTCGTGGAACGGCAGGTCGTCGCCACTGCCGCGGACCAGCGGCAGCGCGGGCGAGGAAGCCAGGAACCGGGCGGCCATGCCGTCGCTGGGCTCCACCGCGACGACGTCCGCGCCCCGGGCGGCCAGCAGCCGGGTGGCGATACCGGTGCCGGCGCCGACGTCCAGCACCCGGGCACCCTTGAGGCCGCGGCCCCACAGCCGCTCCAGCGCGTCGAACAACTCGCCGGGATAGCCGGGCCGGCCCCGCTCGTACTCGGCGGCCACCGCGCCGAAACTCCCGGCGGCCTCCCGGTAGTTCCGCTGCTCACCGGAGGTCTGCTGCTCGCGGGAGTTCCGCTGCTCACGGGAGTTCCGCTGCTCCGTCATGTCGCCCCCTCCGTACGGGAGTTCACCGCCGCGCGGCGGGCCCCGTACGGCTCAGCGTACGCGCGAAGGGGTGGCCAGGTGCAAGCGGGTGAAGGCCAGCGCCTCGGCCAGATCGGCCTCGCGTTCGGCGGGGGACGCGGCGCGGCGGGTGTTGACCTCCAGCACCACGTGCCCGTCGAAACCGGTGCGGGCCAGGTGCTCCAGCAGCTCGGCGCACGGCTGCTTGCCGCGGCCGGGAATCAGGTGCTCGTCCTTGCCGGACCCGCTGCCGTCGGCCAGGTGGACGTGGGCGAGCCGGTCACCCATCCGCTCGACCATGGCGAAGGTGTCGATCCGGGAGGTCGCGACGTGCGACAGGTCGATGGTGAAGTGCCGGTACTCCTCGTCCGTGACGTCCCAACCGGGGGCGTACGCCAGCACCTCGCGGTCCCGGTAGCGCCACGGGTACATGTTCTCGACGGCGAAGCGGACATCGGTCTCGCCCGCCATCCGGTTGATGCCCTCGACGAACTCCCGGGCGTACTGGCGCTGCCAGCGGAACGGTGGATGCACGACCACCGCGCTCGCGCCGAGCTTCTCCGCCGCCGCCCGGGCCCGGACCAGCTTGGTCCACGGGTCGGTCGTCCACACCCGCTGGGTGATCAGCAGACACGGCGCGTGCACCGCCAGGATCGGCAGCTGATGGCCGTCGGAGAGCCGGCGCAGGGCGTCGACGTCCTGGCTGACCGGGTCGTTCCACACCATCACCTCGACCCCGTCGTAGCCGAGCTTCGCGGCCAGCTCGAAGGCGACGGCGGTACTCGCCGGGTACACCGAGGCGGTGGACAGCACCACCTTCGTGTCCGGGATGTGCAGCGCCGGATGCCGGGGCAGCACCAGCCGGTCCGTGGTGCGCAGCAGCGGCGGACGGGCGGCGTCCCGGCGGGCGGCCTTGACCGAGCGCACCGACTGGACGGCGGCCTTCGCGGCGCCGGCGGCCCGGGCGGTACGGGTCTCCTTCGGCGCGGCCTTGGCGGCGGCCTTGCGGGGGGCGGGGCTGGAGGTGGGGCTGGGGGTGGGAGTGGGGCTGGGGGTGGGGCTGGGGGTGGGAGTGGGGCTGGGGCTTTGGGTGGACTTCTCGGTCTCGGGCGGGTTTTCGGACCGGTTCTTTGTCGCGCTCTTCGTCGGATTCTTCGCCGCGGCTCGCTTCGCCGTCGACTTCGCGGTGGCGGCGATCGCCGACGGGGCCTCTGCCGTCGTGTGCTTCGTCACGGCGGCCTTCTTCGCGCTGCGCTGGGCCGCCTTGGCCGCCTTGGCCGCCTGCGCGGCGGTGGCGCCCTTGACCGCCTTGCCGAGCCGGCGGCGCGGGCTGTCCGGCCGCGGCTGCCCGTCCCCGGGAGCGCGGCCCTCCCGCGTCCCGTCCTCGCCCGCTGGTTGCACCACGGGAGACAGCGTAAGCGGAGCGCGCGCCGAACGGGACGCCGTCCTACGGGGTGAGCGCCGTCCTACGGGGTGAGCGCCGTCCTACGGGGTGAGCGCCGGGCGGCGACGGTCCGCGGGGCTGTCCATGGCGTCCAGGCGACGCAGGATGATGCCCTCGCGCAACGCCCAAGGACAGACGTCCAGCTCCTGCAGACCGAGCAGGTCCATCGCGGCGTCGGCGACCAGCGCGCCGGCCAGCAGCTGCTTGGCGCGCCCCTCGGACACGCCGGGGATCCGCGCACGCTCGGCGACCGTCATCGCGGACAGCCGCGGCAGCCAGGCGGCCAGCCCACTGCGGGTGAGCCGGCGGTCGGCGTACGGGCCGGCGTCGGCCGGGGCGGCACCGGTCATCCGGGCCAGCTGCTTGAAGGTCTTGGAAGTGGCGACCGCGTGCTGCGGCGGCCCCAGCCGGTTGATCTCACCGACCACGGTGGCCATCTCGGCGCGGATGTGGCGCCTCAGCTCGCGCAACCCGGCCGGGTCGGCGACGTCGCCGGGCAGCCAGCGGGCGGTCAGCCGGCCGGCGCCCAGCGGCAGCGAACACGCGACGTCCGGCTGCTCGTCCAGGCCGCAGGCGATCTCCAGCGAACCGCCGCCGATGTCCAGATTGAGCAGCCGGCCCGACGACCAGCCGAACCAGCGGCGGACGGCCAGGAACGTGAGCCGGGCCTCGTCCTGCCCGGACAGCACCCGCAGCTCGACGCCCGTCTCGGCGGCCACCCGACGCAGCACCTCCTCGCCGTTGGCAGCCTCGCGCACGGCGGAGGTCGCGAACGGGAGGATGTCCACGACGCCCTTGTCCTCGGCGACCTGCAGCGACGAGGCGACATGCCCGACCAGCCGCTCGATGCCGGCCTCGCCTATCGCGCCGCTCTCGTCCAGCAGCTCGGCCAGGCGCAGTTCGGCCTTGTGCGAGTACGCGGGCAGCGGTGCAGCGCCCGGATGGGCGTCCACCACGAGGAAGTGGACCGTGTTGGAACCTACGTCGAGCACACCGAGTCGCATAGCTCTTCACGCTACGCGACTCGGGCCCGGACGAGTGCGGCCGAGGCGGTATTCGCGCTGGTCCGGACCGGTAGGGGCGCGGTGGCGGGCCGTGACGGCCGGTGGCTGCTGCCCTGGTGGCTGCCTGGTGGCCGCCCTGTTGCGGCTCGACAACTGCTCGATCGCTACTCGACTGCTGCTCGACTGCTGCTCGGTCGGCGACCTCTCACAACAGCCCGTCCCACAGCTGCTCCACGATGACGGCCCACCAGTTCTCGGGATCGGCGAAGACCGTACCGTCCACCTCCACCAATGCGCGCTGCAAGGCATCCACCGCCTCGCCCGCTGTCCCCCGGTCGAGCCCGCGCAGAGCAGGCCACCAGCCCGCGAACACCTCCAGGCAGCGGACGAAGGCGCGCAGGTCCGCGTTGCAGTGGCGGGCGGTCGCGTAGTCCGGATCCACCGCCCGGACGGCACCGTCCGCGGCATCGAGGACCACTGCGGCCCACCCGTCCGTCCCCAGCACCCGCTGACCGGCGAGTGCCAGACGCTCGCGCGCGGCCGCCCTGGTGCCGCGGCCGAGCGCGGCCAAGTGCACGGCCAGCGGCGGCAGCACGGTGCCGGGACGGGTGCCGTCCGCGATCGCCTCGGTCCGGGGGTGATGCAGCGCGAAGAACCCGGGCAGGGCCGTCGGCACACCCACCGACAGCAGCAGCGCGGCCGCGTCCCCGGGCAGTTCGGCGCGGGCGACGTCCGCCGGATCGAAACGCTGCACCCCCGCCGGGCCGAAGCGCTCCACGAGCCGCGCGGCGAGCACCGCGTCGGACTCGGGCGATCCGGTCCCCACTGGGCGCGGGAAGGGCACCCGGTTACGGGGCGGCCCGTCCGCCGTCCCGTCCGCCGACCCGGGCAGCGCCCGTACGGCGGCGGCGCGCTGGTCGAAGCGCGGACCGTACGGCAGCTCGAAGTCGACCCGGACCTGCGGCAGTTCGGCCGCCAAGGCGTGGGCCCAGTAGCCGCCGGGCAGGGCACTCATCCGCAGATCGATCCGGACGGCCAGCACATCCTCGGCCGCCACGCCCTGCTCCCTAAGCCACCACCAGCCGCGCAGCGCGGGATGCGGCAGGCCCGCCGCCGAGCGCAGCGCCAACGAACGCTCCCCACCCGCCGCGTCCCGGTACGTCAGCTCGACCCTGGCGCCCCGGCCGGTCACCGGCGGCCTGGCCGGATCGTGGCCACCGGCGCCGACGAAGTCCCGGTACAGCCCGACCACTTCGTCCACCGGCACCGAAGGCCACACCGTCAACCGCCCGCTCTCCCGGTCCACCACAGCACACGCCGCCCCCACCTCTTCGGGCGCCCGCCGCTCCCCCGTGCGCGGATCCACCACCACCCGCGGAGGCTCCGCCCACACGACCCACCCGAGGTCGAACTCGTGCGCCAAAACCCGCCGCACCGCCGCCCCGGCCCCCTGCGGCAGATCCCCGTTGATCCACCGGTGCCCCGCCTCCACCGCCTGCGCCCGCGAAATCACCCGGTCACCCGTCCCCATCCACTGCCCCCAGCATCCGCCCCCACCCGCGCCGCGACCCTACGCCCCCGCCCAACCCCCACACCAAGCCCGCAGGCGGCTCCTGGTCGACCGCGCCTGTTCCGGCCGGCCGGTGGCGCACGGCGCTGCCAGGATGGGCGCTCCCCCAGGCCACGGCCCACAAGTGGTGCAGCGATGGCGCATGGAGGGCGAGGCCGGCCTACTCGACCCCGCCCCAGTCGCCCGCTCACCACCCCGCACCGCATCCCGGCAGTTGTCGAGGCCCGGATCCGCGAGCTGCGGCGGGACCGCAAGCTCGAACCGGCACCAGATCGACCCGATCCTCGATATCCCGGCCGGCAACGGCAACCCCGCTCAAAGTCATCACCACCGCCGCGAACGTCAACGACGTTACCCAGACCCTGGCCCTGGTCGACGGCATCCCGTCGGTTGCCGGCCGGGTCGGGCACCCGCGCAACGCCCCGAGGCCCTACTCGGCGACAAGGGCTACGACAGCAACGCCAACCCGCCGCGAACTGCGCCGCCGGGGCATCCTGCCGGTCATCTCCCGACGTGGCGCACCCGACATCCAGGGCCTGGGCAAACAGCGCTACGTCGTGGAGCAGACCTTCGCACTGCTCCACCAGTTCAAGCGCCTCGCCGTCCGCTGGGAACGACGCCTGGGCCTCCACGACGCCCTGATCTCGCTGGCCTGCAGTCTGATCTCCTGGCGACGACTCAAGAGGGCTACTGAGTAGAGGCGATATGCGCTTCGCCGCCCGTCCGAGGCCGGCAAATTTTCAGCTACTCCGCGGTGCGCTTCTGCTTCCAGTCCCGTTCCCGAGGCGCTTGATGCGCCAGCTCGGCAGCGGGTGACGGGCCTCTCTGGTTAGGAAGTGCATCATGTCGATCAGCATGCGTCGAACGTCCGCAATGGGGACCAACAGTTCTTCCCACTGGTTGTAGTGGGCGTGCAGGCGAATCCGGTCGTCGGAGACACGCTCCAGCAGGCAGCTTTCCACCCCCAGCCGGAGCTCATCGCCAGCTTCGATCCTGAGCCACTGCAGGAGGACTGACGAGGCCGCCCAGTCCGGCCCGCATTGGGAGACGATCTCCTCTGCTGCCCAGCACAGCGCCTGGGGGGTGCCTTGAGGAGCGCTGATGACGGTGGTGTCGAAGGCGGAGGCAACACGGTGGGATGCCCCGTCCTCGCCCCTGTCAGATGCGGGGATCTCCTCGAGGCCGAAGACCCAGTGGCCCTTTGGGATCTCCCGGCGCTCGTTCGTCTCGCTCATCTGCATGAGGACGCCAGGCCGTACCCTCGACCGGGCGCCGGGCCTGTCCCAAAGCCAGCCGATCCACAGACACGTGATCGTGTTGCGAGCTCTACGCAACCTCACTCCGGCATCGCGGGCTAATAGGGCGTCCGATTAAACGTTCCCACCGAGCCGAACCCGGACCCACTATGCGCCAGAAGTCGACCTAGCCGACTTCTGGCGCAGTCCCTGACCTTGTTCTCTTAACGCCCGGAGCCGGGCCTACGTGGCATCCATGTACGCGAGGTGGGTGCCGCAGGCTTGGCACTGGAAGAGGTAGGCCGTCGGCTGGCCGTCCTTGGTCAACGCGTTGAGGTATTGCTCGGCCTGTGGCTTCGGCCAGGAGGCAAGTTCTTGTCGAAGTGATGCCGATGCATCCGGATAGGCGGCAAGTTCGGCAGCTCCGGCGGGGCCGAGAAAAGCCGCGCCGTCCGCGCAGTGGATCAGCCATCGCTCCTGCTGCCAGCCGCTGAATCCTGGCGTGCGTTGCGTGATCGCGAACAGTCGAGCCATCGGGACGTCGTCGACGACATCGGTGAACTGGGCCTCGAAGCGGTCAGCCGCGCTCCCGTCCGCGATGCACCACGGGCAGAGCCGATCGCGGAGATTCTCGGCTGCGTAGACGGGGCCGGTGTAGATGTAGCCGCGGGCCCGACCACAGCACCTGCATTCCGTGTCGGACTGGACGACGGCGCCGGTCGCCACGGGGTCGGGGTGATACGGAAACACGGGAAGCGGCTCGCTCACGGGCAGCGACCGTATCACCGCAGTCCTTGCCGCTCAGGCGGGTCTGTCGTCAGTCCTCCGGGGCTTGGTACCCCTCTTGTGATGAGCCGGGCGGGCGTACGCCCCGCCGGTCGCGAGGACTCTGCCGACGTCGTGACGGGGTGCCGGAGTGCGGGTCATGGAGCCCGGTGGTCGGCCGAGGCCGGGCCGCGTCGGGTCGGTTTTCGGTGCACTCGCTGGCGATGCGGACTTCGTGTGGGGGTTTCTGAACCCGCGTCGGCCCCGGGCGAGGCGGAGCTGGGTGTGGGCGGCGATCACCCCTACCTCGTCGCAGAGTTCAGGATCATGCGAAGGCCGCTCCGGAGTAGGGGGAATACTCGTGTGGATGATCATCCCGATGTCGCGTCCGAGGTCGGACGGCAAACGTCAAGCTAACCGCGCGGCGTGAAGATTATGACGGCCGGTCTACAGATTCGTTCACCCGCGCCCAATCTCACCATGAGCGAAAAGTCGGCCAGGCCGACTTTTCGCGCAAGTCGCCTCCCAGTCCGCGAGGAATATGACGACCGGTCCACATATTGAGCCCTGACCGCCTGCGCGAGCCGAGCTGACGGGGCTGGGCCGGGCTCAGCCGGTGGGGGTGAGGTCGAGGGGGCGGCCTTCGGGGGTGAGGGTGATGGCCCAGAGGCCGTGGGTGGCGGGGTGGAGAGGGGCGGGGCTGCGGCGGGCGAGTTGGTGGTCGAGGTAGGTGAGGGCGTCCCGGTGGTTGACGGCGTTCCAGGCGTGCGGACGGCCGAACGGGTCCAGGGTGAGGAGGACGGCCTGGGCGCCGTGGCCCGCGCGGCGGAGGTGTCCGGCGAGGCGTTCGAAGGCCTGGTCGCCGTCGCCCAGGTCGCGGAAGGGTGCGCCGAGTTCGCGTTCGGCGCGGTCGCGGCCGCCGCGTTCGCCGGCGTCGCCCTCGGTGGGGATGCGCGGGGCGGCGCAGGTGGGGCGGCCGGTGTGGCACTCGACCGCGGACAGGGCGATCTCCAGGCTGTTGTTGGCCCGCCCCGGTTCGCGGTATCCGCCGTCGTTGACGGCCTCCGCCCAGCCGTCGGCGGCCGGGTCGGGGTGGCGGAGGGGCAGGCCGTCCTCGTCGCGGGGAGAGCGGCGTTCGAGTTCGGCCTGGTGTTCCGGGTCGACCGGGGCGAGTCCGCCGGGCAGGCCGTACGGGCGGCTGTCGGCGATGCTGCGCGGTCGGATGGTCTGGCTGTCCGGCTGGGTGCCGCGCCGTGCGCGGAGGGCGAGTTGCAGGGCCAGCGCGTGGGCGGTCGCGACGGGGACGGCGCCCCAGGAGAGGGTGGGGTCGGCGGCGGTCGCGGCGGTGTCCCGGCGGCGGGAGTCGACAGGGTGCGGCTCGGGCCGGGCGATCACCGGGGTGGTGCCGACGATCGGCGGTGCGGCCGGGGCCGGCGGACCGGTGACGGGATGCGGCGCGGCGCCGACCGGGGTGCGGGGTGCGGGTGCGCCTGGCCGGAACTCGGCGACGGGCTGCGGCCCGGAGGCCCCCGCCCCGACGCCGCTGCCGAACGGCGACGCCACCTGCGCGGATCCCCCGCCCCCGCCCCCGCCCGCGAGCGGGCCGGGCCCGACGGTGCCGACCGGCGGGTACCCGCCGCCGTACGCCACCCCGACCGGCCGGACCACCGAGGGCGCGTCCGGCCCCGGACCGTACGAGGAGCCGTACGAGGGCCCGTGCAGAGGACCGTTCGAGGTCGGCACGGGCGGCGCGGACGATACGGCAGGGGACGCGGGCGGCGCTGGCGGCGCGTCCACCGAGTCCGTCCGCACGGTCACCGGCGCACCGCCACCACCGCCACCACCACCCCCTCCGCTCCCACCACTTCCACCGTGCGGCGAGGCCGCGGGGGCCGGGAGCGGGTAGTCCCCGCCCGACCAACCCGCCGATCCACCACTCTGACGGACCGGGGCGGCGACGGACCGGCCGGATGCCCCGTCGTCCCGCGCCGGAGGGGTCCAGTCGCCGCCCGTCACCGCCCGCTGCCCCTGCCAGCCCCCCGTCGCGTACGAGGCGGCCCCCGACGACGACGCGCCGGAGTGCGCACTCACGTCCCCGCCCCCGCCCCCGACCGGGCCCCCGACCGTGCCCGGGTCCGCAACGACGGCCGAGGCCACGGTCACCGCGCCGGGCACCTTCGACGACGTCCCGTCCGGAGTGACGGCCGACGGGTCCGCCGACTTCGGCAGCCCGGCGAGCGGCAGCCCGCGGACTTCCTTGCCGTTCTCGTCGGTGAGCACCGGCTGCCCGTGCGCGTCCAGCCGGACGGCCAGGTCCGCCACCCCGACGACCGGCGTGCCGTCCGGCCCCGGGACGACCAGCAGCCCGGAGGCGTCGGCCACCGGGGTGCCGTCGGCGCGGAGGATGACCGGCAGCCCGTCCTGGCCGAGGACGGGCTGCCCGTGTTCGTCGAGCTTGACGGTGAGGCCGGGCACTCCGACCAGCGGCTTGCCGTCCTTCCCGGCGACCAGCACCAGTCCGGAGCCGTCCGCGCCGAGCACGCCCGGTTCGCCGAGGGCGGCGGGGAGTCCGGCGGCGAGCGGGTCCAGCGGGTCCAAGGCGTCCAGGGCGTCCAGGCCGAAGGGGCCGGTGCGGTACGAGGCGGCGGTGATACCCGTTCCCAGCGCGGTGCCGAGCCTGAGGAGGGCGACGGCGGCCGGCTCCTTGAGGGCGGTGGCGAGGGCGTCCTTCATGCCGCGGCCGAGTTCGACGAGCAGCCCGCCGATCTTCAGTGCGGCGGCTTCGACGGCGACGGCCGCCACGCCCGCGGCGACCTGCTCGGTGGCGGCGTTCTTGACCTTGGTCGCGAGGCCGCCGACGGTCTTCTCCAGCCCGCCGTCCGCCGCCGCCACGGCGACCTTGCCAGCCGCTTCCTTGGCCTTGGCCGCCTGCTCGTCGGCCTGTGCCAGGTCGGCGGCGAGTTGCCGCAGGGTGGCGATGATCTCTGCCTTGCAGGTGTCCACGGCCCACGCGGCGCTGTCGAAGGCCCCGGCGACCAGGCCGACCGCGGTGTGCGCGTCGTCCAGGTGGCCTTTGCCGCCTCCGCTGAAGGCCTGCCAGTACGTGCCGAAGGCCTCGACCGCGTGGCCGGAGTTGTCGGCGGTGACGCGCTGGACGGACTCGCCGCAGCGACGGGTGAGGCGGTCGGTCTCCTTGCCGAGCTCGCGCCAGACGCCGGCTGCCTTGCGCAGGCCTTCCTCGTCGGCGTGCGGCCACTGGTGGCCGGTCCTGGCCAGCACCGGGGCCAGTTCCTCGGGCAGTTTCCGGGACACGCGCTTCCCCCTTCGAGCCGGGTCCGTCAGACCGGCAGGTCTCACACCGGCAGGTCTGACACCGGCAGGTCTCAGACCGACATGTCCTTGGGGACGGCGGGCGCCGCCCCGGCGGTTGCCCCCGCGGCGGGCGCCGCCCCCGGGGTTGCCCCCGCCCCGAATCCGCTCGCGGCCGAGGTGTCGGTGTCCGTCGTGCGCTCGGCCATGGCGTGCAGCCCGGACCCGACGTTCCGCACCCGGCCGGCCAACCCGCGCAGCCCGCCGACGAGTTCGCCGTGCGCCGGACCGTACACGGCGGCGAAGCCGCTGCCCGCCTGGTCCGTCCCCCAGGGGGTGCCGAGCGCGGTGAGATCCCGTTCCAGGGCGGCGACGGCCTTCGTCAGCTCTCCGCCGAGCTTCTCGAACTCCCGCCCCTCGCCGTGCAGTTCCCACGGTTTGAGGGCGAACTCCCCGCCCGCGCGGTCGGACGCCCCGGTGCTGCCGCCTGCCATCCCCGTACCTCCCGTACCCCTGCCCCATGCCCCGCAGCCCATGGCCCGCAACCGCGGCCCCGTACCCCGTACCCCGCAGCCGACCGGCCGCCATCCTAGGCACGCTCCCAGCCCCGCCCGCAGTGCCAGACGGACCTCTTCACCGCGCCTTCACCCGCACCGAGCCCGTCACCACCGCCGCGAAAGCTCTACCCTTGCCGGGTGGCACCAGCAGAAACGTCCAAGAAGAAGGCCAAGGCGAAGCCCCAGGCCTCCCCCGCCCACGTCGACCTCGCGATGCCGACCCTGCGCCGCGAGATCCCGCGCGACGAGGTCCCGCTCGACTTCCCGCGCGCCTGGGTCGAGTTCGCCGACCCCGCCGACGAGGAGCAGGTGTTCCGCTGCGACCTCACCTGGCTGACGTCCCGCTGGTCCTGCGTCTTCGGCCAGGGCTGCCACGGCATCCGCGAGGGCCGCGGCGAGTCGGACGGCTGCTGCACGCTGGGCGCGCACTACTCGGACGAGGACGACGAGAAGCGCGTCGTGGGGCACGCGGCGCGGCTGACGCCCGAGCTGTGGGAGAACTTCGCCGAGGGCACCGACGCCAAGGGCCGGATCACGTCCGGCGACGGCACCTCCGGCGGCATCACCATGCTGGACGAGGACGGCGACCGCCAGACCCGCCGGGTCGACGGCGCCTGCATCTTCGTGAACAGCCCCGGTTTCGCGGGCGGCGCCGGCTGCGCCCTGCACGCGCTGGCCCTCAAGGAGGGCCGGGAGCCGCTGGAGACCAAGCCGGACGTCTGCTGGCAGCTGCCGATCCGCCGCACCTACGACTGGATCGACCGCCCGGACGACAGCCGCTACCTGCAGGTCTCGATCGGCGAGTACGACCGGCGCGGCTGGGGCCCGGGCGGCCACGACCTGCACTGGTGGTGCACCGGCGCCCCGGCGGCGCACCAGGGCGCGGAGCCGGTGTACGTCAGCTACCGCCCCGAGCTCACCGAGCTGATGGGCAGGGCGGCGTACGACGTGCTGGCCGGTCTGTGCGAGGAGCGGATCGCCACCAAGGGCGACCGCAGGATCGCCCCGCACCCGGCGGACCCGACCAGGAAGTCCGATGCCGCCAAGAGCGCCGACCGCGCCAAGAAGGTCGACCCCGCCAAGAAGCCCCCGGCCAACTGACCCCAGCGCCCTACTTGTCGATGTCCCCGACCACGAAGAACATCGACCCCAGGATCGCCACCATGTCCGCGACCAGCGTCCCCGGCAGCAGTTCGGTCAGCGCCTGGACGTTGTTGAAGGACGCCGAGCGCAGCTTGAGCCGCCACGGCGTCTTGTCGCCGCGCGAGACCAGGTAGTACCCGTTGATGCCGAGCGGGTTCTCGGTCCACGTGTAGGTGCTGCCCTCGGGCGCCTTGAGCACCTTGGGCAGCCGCTGGTTGACGGGGCCGGCCGGGAGGGTGGCGAGTTTGTCGAGGCAGGCGTCGGCGAGGTCCAGCGAGTTGGCCGTCTGTTCCAGGAGGCATTCGAAGCGGGCGAGGCAGTCGCCTTCGTCGCGGGTGACGACGGTGAGTACCTGCCGCAGTTCTTCGGAGCCGTACGCGAGGTAGGGCTCGTCCCGGCGCAGGTCGAAGTCGAGGCCGCCGGCGCGGGCGATGGGGCCGCTGACGCCGTACGCCTGGGCCTGGGCCTTGGTGAGGACGCCGACGCCGGCGGTGCGGGCGCGGAAGATCTCGTTGCCGAGGACGAGGTCCTCGAAGACCGGCAGCTGGGAGCGGACGGCGGCGACGGCGGTGCGGACCCGGCCGAGCCAGCCGGCCGGCAGGTCCTCCTTGAGGCCGCCGACGCGGTTGAACATGTAGTGCATCCGGCCGCCGGAGGCCTCTTCCAGGACGTGCTGGAGGTCTTCGCGGCTGTTGAAGGCGTGGAAGACGGGGGTGATGCCGCCGAGTTCGAGCGGGTACGAGCCGAGGAACATGAGGTGGTTGAGCACCCGGTTGAGTTCGGCGAGCAGGGTGCGGATCCACACCGCCCGCTCAGGGACCTCCATGCCGAGCATCCGCTCGACGGCGAGGACGACGCCGAGTTCGTTGGAGAAGGCGGAGAGCCAGTCGTGCCGGTTGGCCAGCATGATGATCTGCCGGTAGTCACGGGCTTCGAACAGCTTCTCCGCGCCCCGGTGCATGTAGCCGATCACCGGTTCGGCGGTGATGATGCGCTCGCCGTCGAGCAGCAGGCGCAGCCGCAGCACGCCGTGCGTGGCCGGGTGCTGGGGGCCGATGTTGAGCACCATGTCGGTGGTGCCCGCCTCGCCGGTGAAGTTCTCGGCTCCCGCCCCGATGCCGACCGTGGTCTCCCTCATGCCTCCAGAGTCTGCCATCCCGGCAGGGGCGCCAAGCTCGCCGGTACCGGCATGCGGACGCTCTGTGCCAGCCACCCGAAGCCGCCGAGCCCGCCCGGGTCGGTCAGTTCGGCACCCTCCCCCGCGCCGCTCAGCGCCCGCAGGTAGCCCGCCGGGTCGGTGGAGGCGAGGGCGAGCGGCGGGCGCCCGCCGCTGACGCCGAGTGCGCGCAGCGCCTCCCGCTGGGTCGTCCACAGGCTGTGGAGACCGGGTACGGCGACGGAGTCCAGGGCGACGTGTGCGGTGACGTCGCAGGAGCCGTCCGGCACGGGGGCCACCTCCCGGCCGTCCCGGAAGCCGGTGTACGTGCCGAAGGGCGGCCGACGCCCGGCGGTGTGCCCGTAGTCGACGGCGACGGCCAGTCCGCGTTCCAGCCCGGCGACGGCCCGCGCCCAGGCGGCGTCCCGGGGGCCGCCGAACTCCACCACCGCCCCGGGTTCCGAGACCGGCCACCAGCGCTCGGCCCAGGCCGCGTCGGCCGCGGAGACCGGTTCGCCGAGTCGCTGCTCGCCGGTCGCGGTGTCCACCTCGACGTAGCGCAGCACCCCGTCCGCGTCCACCTCGCCGGCGTCGAGCGGCACGTTGTCGAGCCACTCGTTGGCGAACAGCAGTCCGGTCAGGCCGCGCGGCGGCTCGTCCGTCCACAGGGCTGTGGACGGCAGGCCGGCCGGCCGGTCCGCGATCTCCACGCCGTACGGGCGCAGCCGCGCCAGCAGATCGCCGCGCACCTCACCGGGCGGTCCCCCCAGCAACCCCCCGACCGGCTCACCGGCCGGCTCCCCGGCCACCTCACCCGACAGCTCGGCCACCACGCCGGCGAGCAGTTCGCCCCGTCCGGCCCCGACGTCGACCAGGGCCAGCTCCTCCGGACGACCGAGGGCTTCGTCAACCTCCAGCAGCAGCCGGGCCACCGCACGGGCGAACCGGGGCGAGGCGTGCACGGAGGTGCGGAAGTGACCGGCGGGGCCCTCCGGCCTGCGGTAGAAGCCCCGGCCGGGTTCGTACAGGGCCTGTTGCATGGCGGGCGCCCACCGCATCCAAGTCATGGGGCGGGACGCTACCGGGCTGCGGGAAGCCCTCCCAATCGGAGCCGGGGCTTCTCCGACCTACGGAGTAGGACGGATCGCCCTACCGGCGGACCTGGGCACGCGGAGCGACTGCCTACGCTGGACACGTGCATCGACTCAACGCCTGGCTCCGCCGTCACCCCATGGTGGTCGACGCCGCATGGGCGGCGATCGTGCTCATCATCGGCCTGCTGCCGAACGACAACCTCCCCGACGAGGGCTGGCGCTTCTCCGCGGACCTCCTGGTCGCGCTGGTGCTGCCCGCGCTGATGGTCTTCCGCCGCCGCCACCCCGACGTCACCGTGGCCGCCGCCATCGGTCTCGGCGTCAGCCAGGTCCTCGCCGACGTCGAGCCGGGCGGCTCCTCGATCGCCTACCTGGTCTTCGCCTACACCGGCGCCGCCTTCGGCCAGCGGTGGACGTCCCGGCTGGCGCTGACCGTCGGCCTGTCCGCCGGGCCGCTGGTGTTCTGGCAGACGCGTCCGATGAAGACGGTCGACATCGGCGCCGGGCACTACGTCTCCCGCCCGTACAACCCCGGCGAGGCGGCGGCGATCATGCTGCTGATGAGCACGCCGTTCATCCTGTGCTGGGCGTGGGGCCGGCTGACCAGGGTGCGCCGTGCCTACCTGACCGAGCTGGAGGACCGCGCGGCCCGGCTGGAGCGCGAGCGGGACGCCCAGGCGAAGGTGGCGGTCGCCGCCGAGCGGGCCCGGATCGCCCGCGAGCTGCACGACGTGGTCGCGCACAACGTCTCGGTGATGATCGTCCAGGCGGACGGCGCCGCGTACGTCCTCGACAACTCGCCGCAGCAGGCCAAGGAGGCGCTCGGCACGATCGCCTCCACCGGCCGCCAGGCGCTGGTCGAGATGCGCCGCCTGCTGGGGGTGCTGCGCACCTCCGACACCAGGGCCGACGAGTACGTCCCGCAGCCGGGCGTCGAGGAGCTGCCGGAGCTGCTGGAGCAGGTCCGCACGGCCGGGCTGCAGGTGGACTACGCGACCTCCGGGCACCCGCGGGAGCTGCCGCGCGGCGTCGAACTCACCGTCTACCGGATCGTCCAGGAGGCGCTCACCAACGTCCGCAAGCACGGCGGCCCCGATGTGCACGCCCGGGTCGCGGTCGACTTCGGCGAGCGCGAACTGGCCGTGCTGGTGGAGGACGACGGGCGCGGCAGCACCGACGAACAGCTGACCGCCGGCGGCGTGGACGGTCTGGGCCACGGCCTGATCGGCATGCGCGAACGCGTCGGCATGGTCAGCGGCAGCCTCGACGTGGGCCCCCGCCCCGGCGGCGGCTTCCGGATCCGCGCCGTCCTGCCGCTCAAGGCGGCCCACTAGCCCCGCCCGCTTCCCCCTCTGCCTAGGAGCCACCTTGACCATCCGCGTGATGCTCGTCGACGACCAGGAACTGCTGCGCACCGGGTTCCGGATGATCCTGCAGTCACAGGGGGACATCGAGATCGCCGCCGAGGCGGGCGACGGCGCGCAGGCCCTGGAGCTGCTGCGGCACACCAGGGTGGACGTGATCCTGATGGACGTCCGGATGCCCCGCCTGGACGGCGTGCAGGCGACCCGCCGGATCTGCCTGGCCGAGGACGGCAGCCCGCTGCCGGGCGCCCCCCACGTGCTCATCCTCACCACCTTCGACCTGGACGAGTACGCCTTCGCGGCGCTCAAGGCCGGCGCCAGCGGCTTCCTGCTCAAGGACGTCCCGCCGACCGAACTGGTGGCCGCGATCCGCGCGGTGCACGGCGGGGAGGCGGTGGTCGCGCCGACCACCACCCGCCGGATGATCGACCGCTTCGCCGAGGTGCTGCCCACTCCGCACAGCGCGCCCGGCTCGGATGTCCTCGGCCCGCTCACCGAGCGTGAGCGGGAGGTGTTCCTGCTGGTCGCCCAGGGCCTGTCGAACGGTGAGATCGCGGCCCGGCTGGTGCTCTCCGAGGCGACCGTGAAGACCCATGTCGGCCGGATCCTGGCCAAGCTCAACCTGCGCGACCGGGTCCAGGCCGTGGTGCTGGCGTACGAGGCCGGGCTGATCCGGGCCGGCGCCACCGACTGAAGCCCACGCCCAGGCCCACGACCAGGCAGGACCAGGCACGCCGACTCAGGCCGCCGGCCAAGCCCGCCGACCAGGGCCACCGCCCCGGGGGCGCCCGTACACTGGGGCGGTACGTCCGGTACCCCCAGATGGACCGGAACGGCCATTCACGACAAGGGTGGACGCGTGGATCCGTCCGACTTCGCCGCCTTCGGCGAGTTCTCCCCGCTCAGCGACGGCCTCGGCAGCGGCCTCGGCGATCCCGGCAGCCGTCCGGCCCGGCTGGCCGTCGGCGTGGTCGGCACCGGCCGGGTCGGCCCGGCGCTGGGCGCCGCGCTGCAGCTCGCCGGGCACACCGTGGTCGCCGCCTCCGGGGTGTCCGCCACGTCCCGCCGCCGCGCCGAGGCGCTGCTGCCGGGGGTGCGGATCGTCACCCCGCCGCAGGTGCTGGCCGCCGCCGACCTCGTCCTGCTGACCGTCCCCGACGACGCGCTGGCCGACCTGGTCACCGGGCTGGTCGCCACCGGCGCGGTCCGCCCGGGCCAGCTGGTCGTGCACACCTCCGGCGCGCACGGCGTCGCCGTCCTGGAGCCCGCCACCCGGGCCGGGGCGCTGCCGCTGGCCCTGCACCCGGCGATGACCTTCACCGGCACCTCGGTCGACCTGGCCCGGCTGGCCGGCTGCCCGTTCGGCGTGACCGCGCCGGACGAGCTGCGGCCGGTCGCCGAGGCGCTGGTCGTGGAGATGGGCGGCGAGCCCGAGTGGGTGCCCGAGGAGGTCCGCCCGCTCTACCACACCGCCCTGGCGCACGGCGCGAACCACCTGGTCACCCTGGTCGCCCAGGCGATGGAGCTGCTGCGCACGGCCGGCGTCGCCGAGCCCGGCCGGATGCTCGGCCCGCTGCTGGGCGCCGCCCTGGACAACAGCCTGCGCTCCGGCGACGCGGCCCTCACCGGCCCGGTCGCCCGGGGCGACGCGGGCACCGTGCGGCGCCACCTGGCGCAGCTCACTACGGTGTCCCCGGACATCCCGGCGGCCTACCGGGCGATGGCCCGCGCCACCGCGCAGCGGGCGCTCGCCAACGGAACGATCGACGAAACGTCGGCGGCGGCGCTGCTGGACGTACTGAACGAGGAGAAGCGCTAGATGGCACGCGGAAAGCAGCCGAGCAAGCCCCAGCGGACGCCGAAGGTCCACCGGGCCGTCGTCACCCGCACCGTGGACGACTTCGAGGCCGCGTTCTGGCCGGACGAGCGGCCGGTGGACAACGCCGTCGTGATGACCATGGGCGCGCTGCACGAGGGCCACGCCGCGCTGATCCGGGCGGCCCGCAAGCAGGTCGGCCAGGAGGGCCGGGTCGCGGTGACGGTCTTCGTCAACCCGCTGCAGTTCGGCCCGGCCGAGGACCTGGACCGCTACCCGCGCACCCTGGACGAGGACGTGCGGCTGGCCGAGGAGAACGGCGCCGACGTGGTCTTCGCGCCGTCCGTCGAGGAGGTCTACCCGAACGGCGCGCCCCAGGTGCGCATGACGGCCGGCCCGATGGGCGAGCGCTTCGAGGGCGCCACCCGCCCCGGCCACTTCGACGGCGTGCTGACCGTGGTCGCCAAGCTGCTGCACATCACCGACCCGGACTTCGCGCTCTTCGGCGAGAAGGACGCCCAGCAGCTGGCGATCATCCAGCGGATGGTCGCCGACCTGGACTTCGACGTCGAGATCGTCGGCGTGCCGACCGTCCGCGAGGAGGACGGCCTGGCGCTGTCCTCGCGCAACCGGTTCCTGTCGGAGGAGGAGCGGGCGCGGGCCCTCGCCCTGTCCAAGGCGCTGTTCGCCGGCCGGGACGCCGCCGCGCAGGGCCCGAAGGCCGTCCGCGAGGCCGCCTCGGCCGTCCTCGCCGCCGCCGAGGACCTCACCCCCGACTACCTCGCCCTGATCGACCCGCACGACTTCACCGAGGCGGCGGACGACTTCCAGGGCGAGGCGGTGCTGGCCGTCGCCGCGCAGGTGGGCTCCACCCGCCTGATCGACAACGTCCGCATCATCGTTCGCTGACCGGTTCGCCGACCGGTTCACCCACCGCTCTTCACCGACCGGTTCACCCACCGCTCAGCCGACCGCTGAGCCCGCGAGACCCCCTTCAGGCATGCACTCACAGGAGGCGTGACCCCATGCTCCGCACCATGCTCAAGTCCAAGATCCACCGGGCCACGGTGACCCAGGCCGACCTGCACTACGTCGGTTCGGTCACCGTGGACGAGGACCTGCTCGACGCCGCCGACCTGCTCCCCGGCGAGCTGGTCCACATCGTCGACATCAACAACGGCGCCCGGCTGGAGACGTACACCATCGCCGGCCCCCGCGGCACCGGCGTGATCGGCATCAACGGCGCCGCCGCCCGCCTGGTCCACCCCGGCGACCTCGTCATCCTCATCGCCTACGGGCAGATGGACACGGCCGAGGCCAAGGGCTACGAGCCGAAGGTCGTCTTCGTGGACGAGCGGAACCGGATCACCGGCCTGGGCGGCGACCCGGCCGAAGCCCGGGAGGGCACCGGACTGCTCCGCGGCGACGCGGCGTACGGTGACGGCAACGGCGCGGCCACCGCCGCCGCGCGCTGAAGGAGTCACTGACGCCATGTCCACGCATCGCCTCACCGCCCCGGCCCCCGGCTGGACCGCCACCACGGACGTGGTCGTGGTCGGCTCCGGGGTCGCCGGCCTCACCGTCGCGCTCAACGTCCGCAAGACCGGCCTGCGGGCCATGGTGGTCACCAAGGCGATGCTGGACGACGGCTCCACCCGCTGGGCGCAGGGCGGCATCGCGGCCGCCCTGGGCCAGGGGGACACCCCCGAGCAGCACCTGGCGGACACCCTGGTGGCCGGCGCCGGGATCTGTGACGAGGACGCCGTGCGCACCCTGGTCACCGAGGGCCCGGACGCCGTCCGCCGGCTGATCGCGGTCGGCGCCGCCTTCGACCGGGGCGAGGACGGCGAGATCCTGCTGACCCGCGAGGGCGGCCACCACCGCCGCCGGATCGTGCACGCCGGCGGGGACGCCACCGGAGCCGAGATATCGCGCGCCCTGGTCGCGGCCGTCCGCGCCGACCCCGAGATCGAGCTGATCGAGCACGCGCTCGTCCTCGACCTGCTCACCGACGCCGACGGCCACGCCGCCGGGCTCACCCTGCACGTGATGGGCGAGGGCCAGCGCGACGGCGTCGGCGCCGTCCGGGCCCGCGCGGTGGTGCTCGCCACCGGCGGCATGGGCCAGGTCTTCTCCGCCACCACCAACCCGCCGGTCTCCACCGGCGACGGCGTGGCGCTCGCGCTGCGGGCCGGGGCCGCCGTCACCGACCTGGAGTTCGTCCAGTTCCACCCGACCGTGCTCTGGCTCGGCCCGGACGCCGAGGGCCAGCAGCCGCTGGTCTCCGAGGCCGTGCGCGGCGAGGGCGCCCACCTGGTGGACGCGGACGGCGTCCGCTTCATGGTCGGGCAGCACGAGCTGGCCGAGCTCGCCCCGCGCGACGTCGTCGCCAAGGCGATCACCCGGCGCATGCAGGAGCAGGGCGCCGAGCACATGTTCCTGGACGGGCGGCACTTCGGCGCCGAGATGTGGGAGCGGCGCTTCCCGACCATCCTCGCCTCCTGCCGCGCACACGGCATCGACCCGGTCACCGAGCCGATCCCGGTCGCCCCGGCCGCGCACCACGCCTCCGGCGGCGTCCGCACCGACCGGCACGGCCGCACCAGCGTCCCGGGCCTGTACGCCTGCGGCGAGGTCGCCTGCACCGGGGTGCACGGCGCCAACCGGCTGGCCTCCAACTCGCTGCTGGAGGGCCTGGTCTTCGCCGAGCGGATCGCGGCCGACCTGGCCGGGCGGCACCGGGCCGGCGACCTGCCCGAGCGCACCGTGGACGTGGACGCCGCGCGGGCCGCGCACGCGGTGCCGCTGCCCCCGTCCGAGGCGCGCGCCGAGATCCAGCGGCTGATGTCGCGCGGCGCGGGCGTGGTGCGCACGGCCGCCTCGATGGCCGACACGGCCGCGGGGCTCGCCCTGATCGCCGAGCAGGCCTACGCGCACGTCGCGGAGGAGAAGCCGGCCGACCCCCGGGTGGAGACCTGGGAGGCCGCCAACCTGCTGCTGGTCGCCACCGCGCTGGTGTCGGCCGCCGCGCAGCGCGAGGAGACCCGCGGCTGCCACTGGCGCGAGGACTACCCCGAGCGCGACGACGCCCACTGGCGGCGCCACCTGATCACCACCCTCGCCGCCGCCGGCGGCCCCGTCAGCAGCATCCCTGAGGAGCAGTAGAGCCATGACCCACTCCCACGAGGAACTCCCCCTGGCCGACCAGACCGGCGGCTGCGGCGACGGCTGCGCCTGCGGGGACGGCGAGAGCTACGAGACCGGGCTGGACCCGCAGCTGGCCGAGCTGCTGGAGCAGGCCGGGCTGGACCCGGTCGAGGTCGAGGACATCGCCACCCTGGCGCTGGCCGAGGACCTGGCCGGCGGCGAGGACGTCACCTCGGTGGCCACCGTGCCCGCCGACGCCGTCGCCACCGCCGACTTCACCGCCCGCCAGGCCGGCGTGGTGGCCGGCCTGCGGGTCGCCGAGGCGGTCCTCTCGCTGGTCTGCGAGGAGGAGTTCGAGGTCGAGCGGCACGTCGAGGACGGCGACCGGGTGGCGGGCGGCCAGGTGCTGCTGTCGGTGCGCTCCCGCACCCGCGACCTGCTGACCGCCGAGCGCAGCGCGCTCAACCTGCTCTGCCACCTGTCCGGCATCGCCACCGCGACCCGCGCCTGGGCGGACGCCCTGGAGGGCACCGGCGCGGTCGTCCGGGACACCCGCAAGACCACCCCGGGCCTGCGCGCGCTGGAGAAGTTCGCGGTGCGCTGCGGCGGCGGCGCCAACCACCGGATGGCGCTGTCCGACGCCGCCCTGGTCAAGGACAACCACGTGATCGCGGCCGGTGGCGTGGCCGAGGCGTTCCTGGCCGTCCGGGCCGCGTACCCGGACCTGCCGGTCGAGATCGAGGTGGACTCCCTGGAGCAGATCGCGCCGGTGCTGGACGCCGGGGCCGACCTGATCCTGCTGGACAACTTCACCGTCGAGCAGCTGAAGGAGGCCGTCTCCCTGGTGGCCGGCCGGGCGAAGCTGGAGGCCTCCGGCGGACTGACCCTGGCCGACGCGCGCGAGGTCGCCCAGACTGGTGTCGACTACCTGGCGGTGGGCGCGCTCACGCACTCCTCGCCGGTCCTCGACATCGGCCTGGACCTGCGCGCCTGACCGTCCGGGCCAGCGCAGACCCGTCCCGACTCGCAGAAAGCGGCCCATGCTCCTCACGATCGACGTCGGCAACACCCAGACCACACTCGGCCTGTTCGACGGCGAGACCGTGGTGGAACACTGGCGGATCTCCACCGATCCGCGTCGCACGGCCGACGAACTGGCGGTGCTGCTGCAGGGGTTGATGGGCAACCACACCGCGGTCCGGGAGGCCGCGGTGGAGGGCCTGGCGATCTGCTCGTCCGTTCCCGCCGTGCTCCACGAGCTCCGCGAGGTGACCCGCCGCTACTACGGCGACGTGCCCGCGGTGATCGTGGAGCCCGGCGTGAAGACCGGTGTGCACGTCCTGATGGACAACCCCAAGGAGGTCGGCGCCGACCGGATCGTCAACGCGCTGGCCGCCAACCACCTGTACGGCGGTCCCTGCATCGTGGTCGACTTCGGCACCGCGACCACCTTCGACGCGGTCAACGACCGCGGCGACTACGTCGGCGGCGCGATCGCCCCCGGCATCGAGATCTCCGTCGAGGCGCTCGGCGTCCGCGGCGCCCAGCTGCGCAAGATCGAGCTGGCCCGCCCGCGCAACGTGATCGGCAAGAACACCGTGGAGGGCATGCAGTCCGGCATCCTCTACGGCTTCGCCGGCCAGGTCGACGGCCTGGTCGAGCGGATGGCCCGCGAGCTCGCCAAGGACCCGGACGACGTCCAGGTGATCGCCACCGGCGGCCTCGCCTCCCTCGTCCTCGGCGAGGCCACCAGCATCGACGTCCACGAGCCCTGGCTGACCCTGATCGGCCTGCGGCTGGTGTACGAGCGCAACCGCCCGAGCTGAGCGGCCCTCAGAAGCCGGGCGTCGGGGCGGCGGGCCTCGTGCTCCCCTGATGCCCGGCTGACCCGGTGCACCCCGACGGCGTTACCGGCCCGGCGGAGGAATCCCTCCGCCGGGCCGAACGGGGGTGGGTCGGCGCGAGGTTACCGACAAATCGGATATTCCTCACGTAGTGTCAGCCCATGCCTACGCCACACGGATCGCGCGGCGGCATGGCCTTCAGCGCCGACGAAGTCCGCGTGCTGCGCCGAGCCCTCGCCCAAGCCCTGCACCCCGCCGTCCCCGTCCACCTCCAGGGGCCCGACCGGACGGCGTTCGCCGGGCCGGGCGCCGAACTCTGGGCGGAGGACGTCCAGGAGGCGCTGCGCCTCACCGAGGCGATCGACGAGGCCGTCCAGGAGGGCGGCCGACTGCGCGCCTTCCTGCTCGCCGACCTCGGCCGCTACCGCTCCGCCCTGCCCGGCAGCGCCCCCGGCTACCTGGAACGGCTGGAGGAGGCGGTGTCCGACGGGTACCTGCCCGGGCCCGAGGACCTCACCGCACTGCGCGGGCTGTCCCGGCAGCCCTGCGGGCAGGGCGAACGGTCCCGCCGCTCCCGGCTGGCCGGGCGCTGCCACGCACTGGCCGAGGCCGCCGTCCGCGAACGCCTCGCCCTCACCACCGGACAGCCGCGCCACCTGGTGGCCGTACCGAGCCCCGCCGCACCCCCGAACAGTCACCCCACCCACGTAGGAGGACGGACCACCATGAGCAGCACCGACTCCCGCCCGGAGCAGCCCGCCGAGCCCTCCGCCGCGAAGACCCCGCCCCGCCCTCACCGGATGCCCACCCCGGCCGAACTCTTCGGCCGCCGCCCCAAGCCCCCGGTGCAGCCCGAACTGCCCGCCGACCAGACCCCCGACGACCTGGAACTCGCCACCGGCACCGGCTGAGCCGCCCGCGCCCCGGGGGGAGGCCGCCACCGCGGCCTCCCCCCGGGCTCATCCCGTCGCGGAGCACCGTGTGTGGCTGGCTACCCTTGTGGGGTGAGCGATCAGAGCCTTGTCCCCGCGACCGACGACCTTCCCGAGCAGATGCGCGTCCGGCGCGAGAAGCTGGACCGGCTCCGGGCGGCCGGTGTCGACCCGTACCCGGTCGGATTCCCCCGCACCAGCACCATCGCGGACCTTCGTGCCAAGCACCCCGACCTGGAGCCGGACACGGCCACCGGCGAGCGGGCCGGCGTCGCCGGCCGGGTGATCCTCTCCCGCACCGGCGGCAAGCTGTGCTTCGCCACCCTGCGCGACGGCACCGGCGACCTGCAGGTGATGTTCTCCCTGGACCGGCTCGGCGCGGAGCGCCTGGCAGCCTGGAAGTCCGACATCGACCTCGGCGACCAGGTCGGCGTCGAGGGCGAGGTGATCACCTCCAAGCGCGGCGAGCTGTCGGTGATGGTGGACCGCTGGGAGCTCACCGCCAAGTGCCTGCGTCCGCTGCCGGACAAGCACAAGGGCTTGACCGACCCGGAGGCCCGGGTCCGCCAGCGCTACGTGGACCTGATCGTCAACCCGGAGGCCCGCGAGATCCTGCACCTGCGCAGCCGCGTGGTCCGCTCGATCCGCCGCACCTACGAGGACCGCGGCTACATCGAGGTCGAGACCCCGATGCTGCAGCCGGTGCACGGCGGCGCCAACGCCCGTCCGTTCCGGACCCACATCAACGCGTACGACATCGACCTCTACCTGCGCATCGCCCCCGAGCTGTACCTCAAGCGGCTGGTGGTCGGCGGCGCCGAGAAGGTCTTCGAGATCAACCGCAACTTCCGCAACGAGGGCGCGGACTCCACCCACAACCCGGAGTTCACCTCGCTGGAGTCGTACGAGGCCTACGGCGACTACGACACCCAGGCCGAGCTGATCCGCGCGACGATCGTCAACGCGGCCCGGGACGCGCTGGGCACCACGGTGATCAAGGGCGTGGACGCGCACGGCGTCGAGCACGAGATCGACCTGGCCGAGCCGTGGGAGGAGATCGGCGTCTACCCGGGCATCTCCGCCCGCCTGGGCACCGAGGTCACCCCGGAGACCGGCGTCGAGGAGCTGCGCAAGCTGGCCACCGCGCACGGCATCCCCTTCGAGAAGGACTGGGGCCACGGCCAGATCGTGCTGGAGATGGTCGAGCGCCTGCTGGAGGAGAACGCCGTCCGGCCGACCTTCATCAAGGACTACCCGACCGAGGTCTCCCCGCTGACCCGCCAGCACCGCTCGATCCCGGGCGTGGCCGAGAAGTGGGACCTGGTGATCTTCGGCACCGAGATCGGCACCGCCTACTCCGAGCTGGTCGACCCGGTCGAGCAGCGCGCCCGCCTCACCGCCCAGTCCCTGCTGGCGGCCGGCGGCGACGTCGAGGCGATGCAGGTGGACGAGGACTTCCTGCGCGCCCTGGAGTACGCGATGCCCCCGACCGGTGGCCTCGGCCTCGGCGTGGACCGTCTGATCATGCTGCTGACCGGCAAGAACATCCGGGAGACCGTGCTCTTCCCGCTGGTGAAGCCGGAGCCCAAGGCTGCCGCCGCGACGGCGGAGAAGACCGAGGAGGAGTGACCTGATGGACTACGTCAGCGCGATCGTGCCGCCGCTGGTCATGGCGATCGGTTTTGGATTCCTGGTGCGGGCCATCGTCCGCAGCCAGGGCGGGAACCAGAAGGCCAAGGAAGACTTCGACTGATCCCCCCGGGGGCCCGGACCATCCGCCGGCCCCCGGACCGACCCGCGAGCGAACCCGCGACTGACGCCGTCAGCCGCCCCGGACGACCGGCGCGCCGCCATTCCCGATTCCCGGGGGTGGCGGCGCGCCGGTTTGGCGCACTTCACAAGATTTGCCCCATTCACTCCCTATCCTGTCCGCACTATGGTCCGGCAACTCGGCGAACTTGAGAACGCCATCATGACCCGGGTGTGGCAGTGGAACCGACCGGTGACGGTTCGCGAGGTTCTCCTCGATCTGCGGTCGGAACGCGAAATCGCGTACACCACGGTGATGACGGTCCTGGACAAGCTCCACAGAAAGGGCTGGCTGCGCCGCGACCGGGTCGGCCGGGCCTATCGATATGAACCGGTCTCCTCGCGCGAGGCGTACACGGCGGCCCTGATGAACGACGCCTGGGCCACCAGCGACAATCCGGCGGCGGCCCTGGTGCACTTCTTCGGCCTGATGTCGCCCGAGCAACGCGAGGCACTCCGGGACGCGTTGCGGGTGGCCGCTCCGTTCCCGCCCGATCCGCCGGGCGCGGATTCCGCGGCGGACGGACCGGATACCGGGGAGACCGCGCCGGGGCCGACACGATAACGTCCCGCCATGGAGGTCACCATCCGCCGCGCACGGACCACGGACGTGCGGGCAGTACGCGGGCTCATCGACGCCTACTCGCGCGACGGCATTCTGCTGGACAAGCCCACCGTCACACTGTTCGAGTCCGTCCAGGAGTTCTGGGTCGCGGAACGCGACGACAACGGCGTGGTGGTGGCCTGCGGCGCCCTGCACGTGATGTGGGAGGACCTGGCCGAGGTCCGGACGCTCTCGGTGGATCCGGCCTGCCGCGGCCACGGGATCGGGCACCTGCTGCTGGAGAAGCTTGTGCAGACGGCGCGTTGGCTCGGCGTCCGTCGGATTTTCTGCTTGACGTTCGAGGTCGCGTTCTTCGCGAAACACGGTTTCGTCGAGATCGGCGAGCTCCAGGAAACCGATGATGGTACGACAGACCCGGCGGCGATCGCTACGGATGTCTATGAAGAACTCCTCCGCTCGTACGATGAAGGCGTCGCCGAGTTCCTTGACCTGGAGCGCGTGAAGCCCAACACACTGGGCAACTCGCGCATGCTGCTCCACCTCTGAGCGGCTCCGCGCGGGTCAGGGGTTTGTGTTTTCCGGAGAAAAGCGCTTTCCTTTCCTCAGGCAATGGGTCGTTTAGCGGAAAGGGAAGCCCGTGGCACAGAGGGTGCAGGTCATTCTTGAAGACGATCTCGACGGCGGTTCGGCGGACGAGACGGTGACGTTCGCGCTCGACGGCGTTGCCTACGAGATCGACCTGAAGAGCGCCAACGCGGACAAGCTCCGCGGTCTGCTGGCGCCGTACGTGGAGAAGGGCCGCAAGCAGAGCGGCCGGCTCGCCGGCCCGCGACGGCCGGGCCGCGGCTCGGCCCAGCGCCCCGCCGGCGGCGCTCCGGACACCGCGAAGGTCCGCGCGTGGGCCAAGGAGCAGGGCATGGAGGTCAACGACCGCGGCCGGGTGCCGAGCACGGTCCGCGAGGCCTACGACAAGGCCAACGCGTCCTGATCCCGGCGCCGCCGGCACGCCGGAGCGGGTGCGGGGCCCCGGCGGCCGCTCGCGGCGCCGACGACACACGCGCGGGGCGCGGAGGAGACTCCTCCGCGCCCCGCGGCGCGCGCCCGCACGGCCGCGCGGCCCCCGCTGCCGGGGGGCGTCGGGGGTCTCGGCTCGGGCGGCGGAACAATCACGAGCTGTGCAACGCTGTAGGGGCGAAGCGGTAACGCCGGACAGCGCCGGGATGGCATACCGGCCGTCCCGGCCGACGTTCAACCACCGCCACCGCGGCCCGACTTCTCGCCAGGCGAACACCGCCACCGCGGAAACTGCGCGAGAAGCGCCCCGATACCGGGTATGAATGCAGGTGGACGGGTTCTCGACCCGTCCAGGGGCAGTATGCGTGACCGGCCGCAGGGGGTCCGGCTGCGTCCCGTCGGCGCTTGTTCGCCGATGGCGTAGCGGATTCCCGTGCATCCGGCCCTCCTGCGGGAACACCGTTTCCCAGCATCAGGTTGGGATTGGTGTCGGCTGGTCGCGCAGCATCTCGCTCCCGTACCGGGGAGTGAATCCGTGGGCCGCGCCGCTGAGCGGGACTAGCATGCGGAAGGACAGGGCGGGGACGGACCCCGAACTGCCCGACCGCTCTGAGGAGCGATAAACGATGTTCGAGAGGTTCACCGACCGCGCGCGGCGGGTTGTCGTCCTGGCTCAGGAAGAAGCCCGGATGCTCAACCACAACTACATCGGCACCGAGCACATCCTCCTGGGTCTGATCCACGAGGGCGAGGGCGTCGCCGCCAAGGCCCTGGAGAGCCTCGGGATTTCTCTTGAGGCCGTTCGCCAGCAGGTCGAGGAGATCATCGGCCAGGGCCAGCAGGCCCCGTCCGGTCACATTCCCTTCACCCCCCGGGCGAAGAAGGTCCTGGAGCTGTCGCTCCGGGAGGCCCTTCAGCTCGGCCACAACTACATCGGCACCGAGCACATCCTGCTGGGCCTGATCCGCGAGGGCGAGGGCGTCGCCGCCCAGGTCCTGGTCAAGCTGGGTGCCGACCTCAACCGGGTGCGCCAGCAGGTCATCCAGCTGCTCTCCGGCTACCAGACCGGCGGCGGCAAGGAGTCGGCCACGGCCGGCGGGCCCGCCGAGGGCACCCCGTCGACCTCGCTGGTCCTCGACCAGTTCGGCCGCAACCTCACCCAGGCCGCCCGCGAGGCCAAGCTCGACCCGGTCATCGGGCGCGAGAAGGAGATCGAGCGGGTCATGCAGGTGCTGTCCCGCCGCACCAAGAACAACCCGGTGCTGATCGGTGAGCCCGGCGTCGGCAAGACCGCCGTGGTCGAGGGCCTGGCGCAGGCGATCGTCAAGGGCGAGGTCCCGGAGACGCTCAAGGACAAGCAGCTCTACACGCTGGACCTGGGCGCCCTGGTGGCCGGCTCGCGCTACCGCGGTGACTTCGAGGAGCGCCTGAAGAAGGTGCTCAAGGAGATCCGCACCCGCGGCGACATCATCCTGTTCATCGACGAGCTGCACACCCTGGTCGGCGCGGGCGCCGCCGAGGGCGCCATCGACGCCGCCAGCATCCTCAAGCCGATGCTGGCCCGCGGCGAGCTGCAGACCATCGGTGCCACCACCCTGGACGAGTACCGCAAGCACCTGGAGAAGGACGCCGCGCTGGAGCGCCGCTTCCAGCCGATCCAGGTCGCGGAGCCCTCGCTGCCGCACACCATCGAGATCCTCAAGGGCCTGCGCGACCGCTACGAGGCCCACCACCGGGTCTCCATCACGGACGCCGCCCTGGTCGCCGCCGCCACCCTGGCCGACCGGTACATCTCGGACCGCTTCCTGCCGGACAAGGCGATCGACCTGATCGACGAGGCCGGCTCCCGGATGCGCATCCGCCGGATGACCGCGCCGCCGGACCTGCGCGAGTTCGACGAGAAGATCGCCGACGTGCGCCGCGAGAAGGAGAGCGCGATCGACGCGCAGGACTTCGAGAAGGCCGCGTCCCTGCGCGACGACGAGAAGCAGCTCCTGCAGGCCAAGGCCAAGCGCGAGAAGGAGTGGAAGGCCGGCGACATGGATGTCGTCGCGGAGGTCAACGAGGAGCTCATCGCCGAGGTCCTGGCCACCGCCACCGGCATCCCGGTCTTCAAGCTGACCGAGGAGGAGACCTCCCGCCTGCTGCGCATGGAGGACGAGCTGCACAAGCGCGTCATCGGCCAGAAGGACGCCATCAAGGCGCTCTCCCAGGCCATCCGGCGCACCCGTGCGGGCCTCAAGGACCCGAAGCGTCCCGGCGGTTCGTTCATCTTCGCCGGCCCGTCCGGCGTCGGTAAGACGGAGCTGTCCAAGACGCTGGCGGAGTTCCTCTTCGGCGACGAGGACGCGCTGATCGCGCTCGACATGTCCGAGTTCTCCGAGAAGCACACCGTCTCCCGGCTGTTCGGCTCCCCGCCCGGCTACGTGGGCTACGAGGAGGGCGGCCAGCTGACCGAGAAGGTCCGCCGCAAGCCGTTCTCGGTCGTCCTCTTCGACGAGGTCGAGAAGGCCCACCCGGACATCTTCAACTCGCTGCTGCAGATCCTGGAGGACGGTCGCCTGACCGACTCCCAGGGCCGCGTGGTCGACTTCAAGAACACCGTCATCATCATGACGACCAACCTCGGCACCCGGGACATCTCCAAGGGCTTCAACCTGGGCTTCGCGGCCACGGGCGACACCCAGACCGGGTACGAGCGGATGAAGGCGAAGGTCGGCGAGGAGCTCAAGCAGCACTTCCGCCCCGAGTTCCTGAACCGCGTCGACGACATCGTGGTGTTCCACCAGCTGTCCGAGGAAGACATCATCCAGATCGTCGACCTCATGATCGACAAGGTGGACGAGCGGCTCAAGGACAAGGACATGGGCCTGGAGCTCAGCGTCGAGGCCAAGAAGCTGCTGGCCAAGCGCGGCTACGACCCGATCCTGGGCGCCCGGCCGCTGCGGCGCACCATCCAGCGCGAGATCGAGGACCACCTCTCCGAGAAGATCCTCTTCGGTGAGCTGCGGGCCGGCCACATCGTCGTCGTCGACGTCGAGGGCGAGGGCAAGGAAGCCAAGTTCACCTTCCGCGGCGAGGAGAAGTCGGCCGTCGCGGACACCCCGGCCGCGGTCGCCTCGTCCGGTCCGGACCTGACGAAGTAGCCCAACTTTTAACAGACAACTTCACAGCAACCGAGCCCCCGGCGTCCGCGCCGGGGGCTCGGTGCGTTCCGGGCGTCCGGTGCCGGTTCCGGTGCGGGCCGGAGAGGCTGCTCCCACGCTGGCTGGTGCGGGTGCGCTCTTTCTCAGGAAGGTTTAACGAAGATTCGGTTGACAGACGGTCAGCTGATAGGAAGTCGCGGAGCATAGCGCCGTGACCATGTCATGGTCAAGATCTATCTTTTCTGTGCACGCTTGTATCAAATGACGTCCACCTGTCTTTCATTTTGGTTTGCCGGGCTTTGGCCAAGAGCTGGCCCCGGTCGGGGAGGACGTCACACCGTTGAAGAACATCACGAGAACCGCTGCGGTGGCCACTGCCGCAGCGGTCATAGTCACGCTCGGCGCGGGCCTGTTCCCGAGCGCCGCCGTCGCGGCCGGTTCGGCGCCCGTGCCGAGGGATCCGGCTGACGCCGTCCAGCAGAACACCGAGCACAACATCCCGGGCCCGCTGACCGCGAAGGTGGAGGCCGAGCAGAAGGCCGCCACCGAGAAGCTGCTCGACGGCACCGCCCAGGTCGAGCAGCACAACGGCAGCACCAGCGTGAAGCTCGGCAAGGACAAGTACGTGGAGCTCGCCCGCGAGCGCACGGACAAGATCTTCACCATCCTGGTCGACTTCGGCGACCAGGTGGACAGCACCACCAAGACGCCGGACGGCAAGGTCAAGTACGGCGGTGAGGCCGGCCCGAAGCACAACGAGATCGCGCAGCCGGACCCGGCCACCAACAACTCGACCGCCTGGCAGGCCGACTACAACCAGCAGCACTACCAGGACCTGTACTTCTCCAAGGACAAGCCCTCGCTGAAGACCTTCTACGAGAAGCAGTCCTCGGGCCGCTACTCGGTCGACGGCGTGGTCTCGGACTGGGTCCGGGTGCCGTGGAACGAGGCCCGCTACGGCTCCGACTACTGCGGCTCCAACGTCTGCGCCAGCGCCCAGGACCTGATCCGCGACGCCGTGGACATCTGGAACAAGGACCAGCTGGCGAAGGGTCAGACGCCGGAGCAGATCAAGGCGACCCTGGCCCAGTACGACCAGTGGGACCGCTACGGCTCGCACCACGACGGCAACTTCAACCAGCCCGACGGGTACATCGATCACTTCCAGATCGTGCACGCCGGTGAGGACAAGTCGGCCGGCGGCGGCAAGCAGGGCAGCAAGGCCCTGTGGGCCCACCGCTCCTACGCCTACGGCAACCTGACGGGCCAGGCCGGCCCCGACGGCAACAAGCTCGGCGGCGTCCAGGTCGGCGACACCGGCCTCTGGATCGGCGACTACACGATGCAGCCGGAGAACGGCGGCCTCGGCGTCTTCGCCCACGAGTACGGCCACGACCTCGGTCTGCCGGACCTCTACGACACCGCCGGCAAGGGCATCGACAACTCGGTCGGCTTCTGGTCGCTGATGTCCTCCGGCTCCTGGCTCGGCGAGGGCAAGAACAGCATCGGCGACATGCCGAACGACCTCGACGGCTGGAGCAAGTTCAAGCTCGGCTGGCTGAAGGCGGACCGCGCCAAGGCCGGCACCGAGTCGACCCACCACATCGGCCCGGCGGAGTACAACACCAGCCTGCCGCAGAGCCTGATCGTCGACCTGCCGAAGAAGAGCATCACCACCGAGATCAACAAGCCGTTCGGCGGCAGCGGTGAGTGGTGGAGCGGCAGCGCCGACAACCTGAACGTCACGCTCACCCGTGACCTCGACCTGACCGGCAAGACCAAGGCCGCCATCAACGCCAAGGCCTGGTACGAGCTGGAGCCGGACTTCGACTACGCCTTCGGCGAGGTCTCCACCGACGGCGGCAAGACCTGGACCGTCGTGGACGGCACCTGGAACGGCGCCCCGCTGCCCCGCGAGAACGGCCGCCCGGCCGTCAGCGGCCTGGCCGCGACCTGGGGCGACCTGTCCTTCAACCTGGACGCCTACGCGGGCAAGCAGGTCAAGTTCCGCTACCACAACACCACCGACGGCGGCCTGCACTACCGCGGCCTGGCGCTGGACGACATCACGGTGACCGCCGACGGCGCCACCGTGTTCAGCGACGACGTCGAAAAGGGTGACAACGGCTGGGCGACCGCCGGGTTCTCCCGCTTCGGCGGCTCGTACACCAAGGACTACGCGCAGTACTACATCGCGGAGAACCGGCAGTACGTGTCCTTCGACCAGACCCTGAAGACCGGTCCGTACAACTTCGGCTTCGCCGACAAGCCGGGCTGGGTCGAGCACTACCCCTACCAGGCCGGTCTGCTGATCTGGTACTGGGACGAGTCGCAGACCGACAACAACGTCAGCGCCCACCCGGGCCACGGCCTGGTCCTGCCGGTCGACTCGCACCCGGCCCCGCTGAAGTGGGCCGACGGCACCCTGATGCGTCCGCGCGTCCAGGGCTTCGACTCCACCTTCGGCTCGCGCCGCGTGCAGGCGCTGACCCTGCACAAGGCCGGCGTCGAGACCGTCATCCCGAAGGCCAAGGGCGTCGACGAGTTCTCGGACCTGAAGTCCTGGTGGTCGAAGGACGACCCGTACAGCGGCGTCGACGTCCCGAAGACCGGGACCAGCATCGAGATCGAGAACGAGTCCTCGAACTACCTGGAGACCTGGATCCGGGTCCGCCCGGTCGACAACTGATCGCTCCCTCGGTAGCGATCGGCCTGTGACCAGGCAGCTCTGACACCTCCAGTCCGGCCCGTCCCCGCACCGCGCGGGGGCGGGCCGGACGCTTTTCCGTGGCTCTGGTCACAGGCCCTCGGCCTGGTACGACCGGCGGTAGTAGCGGTGCGGGCGGCGCGCTCGGACCTGGCCGATGCGGGCAGGGCGATCGGATCTCATGATCATTACTCGGCCGGCTCGAATCTCCGGCGGCGTGCCGACTACCCGCCGTAGTAGGCCGCCCGGTTTGGGACTGCGCCCGGTGACCGTTAAACCTGAGTGGTCCCCCGCTCAGCACGCGCCCGAACGGGCCCTTCGTGCTGCCCCCGTACGACCGTGAGGTACGGCTACCGATGTCCACCGTCCCGCCCGTGGGGCCGACCCTGCGCCGGCTCGCCGCCCGCACAGCGGCCCAGGCGGCCGCCTGGCAGCCCCGGCTCGGCCACGCCGTCCGCACCCACGCCGCGCCCCTGCGCATGCTCGCCACGCCCCGCCACAGCACGCTGCCGGGCAGTCGTCAGCGGGCCGAGCACGACCATGCGCTGGTCTCGGCCGGAGCGGCCGCGGTACTGATCGCCGGCGTCCTGCTGGTGGCCGCTCCCGGCAGCGCCTCGGCACAGACCGTCCGGCCCACCACGCCGGGCAGCTCGGCCTTCACCGCGCCGCGGGCGGAGGTGCCCGACCCGGGAGTGGTCCAGGTGGCTGGGCCCAGCCCGTACCGGCTGCCTGAGGACGGCGCATCGGCCCAGCAGTTCGTGGCGGTGGCGGCCAACCTGCTGCCGCTTGAAGCGCCCGCCCCGGCCGCGGAGCCGGAGGCCGCCGCCGCGCCGGCGCCCGAGCCCGCACCGGAGCCCGCGCCCGCGCCCGCCCCCGAGTGGTCCGCGCCGGTGCCGGACGCACCGACCAGCAATCCGTACGGGGTGGCCAACCGCGAGTACGCGGCCGGGTACCACACCGGGGTGGACTTCGCGGTCTCCCCGGGCACGCCGCTGCTGGCCGTCGGCAACGCGACCGTGGTGTCGGCCGGCTGGGACGGCGCGTACGGCAAGGAGGTCGTGCTGCGGCTCGCGGACGGGCGCTTCGCGCAGTACGCGCACATGTCCTCGGTCGCGGTCTCGGCGGGCCAGCAGGTCTCGGCGGCGCAGCGGATCGGGCTGTCCGGGAGCACCGGCAACTCGACCGGGCCGCACCTGCACTTCGAGATCCGCACCAGCAACCGCTACGGCGCGGTGGTCAACCCGATCGCGTACCTCGCGGGGCACGGCGTCACGAACTTCTGACCCCGGCGCCTCGGCCCGGTGCCTGAGCGCCGGGGCGCCGGGGCGTTACCGGGAGCCGGCGGGCTGCCAGGAGGCCGGCGCGGTCGGGGCCGGGTGGTTGATCCGGCCGCCGATCTCCAGCGCGACGTCCCGGGCCGCTTCGATCGCCCCCTCCAGCGTGGTCGTCGCCGCCAGCGGCTCGCCCCAGACGTTCTCGGCGTGGGAGCAGTCCGCGTGGTCCTGCTTGAGCAGGAACAGCGCCGAGTGGACGGTGAACAGCGCCATCGCGGCGCGCAGCCGGTCCGGGAAGTCCGCGTCCGGCCCGTGCACCAGCTGCATCATGGTGATCATGCGGTCCCGGAAGGCCAGGCCGGCCGGGGATTCGCGCAGCGCGGGCTGGTTCTCGTGGAAGAAGCGCAGCAGCGGGGCCCGCTCGGCCATCCCGTCCGCGAAACGGCGGATCAGCTCGTCGCGCATCTCCGGGCTCCAGGCCTGCTCGCGGCCCCACGCGATGGTCTCGTCGATCGGCGCGGCCATCCGCTCGACGATGCCGAGGACGATGTCGTCCTTGGTCTTGAAGTGGTAGTAGAGCGCGGCCTTGGTCACGCCGAGGCGGTCGGCGATCTCGCGCAACGAGGTCTGCTCGTAGCCCTGCTCGGAGAAGAGCTCCAACGACACCTCGATGATGCGAGCCCGGGTGTCGCTGCGGGGGCTGTGCGGAGTGCCCATGGCCTGCCTCATGACTGCGTCGGTGACTGCTGCGGACTCCCGGTGGCGTCCGCCCCGGGCACATTCTCCCTGCCCAGGTACTCGGTCGGAAAACTGGCTTGACGACCGGCTAGGGAACAACTTACCGTGCCGACGATCGATTAACTAGCCGGGCGACAAGTAAGTGAGCCGCCGCGCGGCACGACGTTCCGTCCGAACCACCCCTCCGGGAGACCCACCTCATGTCACAGTCCAAGACCGCCGGCCCGGTACCGGAGGACAAGACGGCCGAGGAGGAGCAGCCGCGGTCACCCCGCGAGATCCGCCTCGTGATGGTCGGCCTGGTCGTCACCATGCTGCTGGCCATGCTCGACAACCTGATCGTCGGCACCGCGATGCCGACCATCGTCCACGACCTCGGCGGCGCCGAGCACCTGTCCTGGGTGGTCACCGCGTACACCCTGGCCACCGCCGCCTCCACCCCGATCTGGGGCAAGCTCGGCGACATGTACGGCCGCAAGGGCATCTTCCTCACCTCGATCGTGATCTTCCTGGTGGGCTCGGCGCTGTCCGGCCTGTCGCAGAACATGAACGAGCTGATCGGCTTCCGCGCCGTCCAGGGCCTGGGCGCCGGCGGTCTGATGGTCGGCGTCATGTCGATCATGGGTGCGCTGGTCCCGCCGCGGGACCGCGGCAAGTACCAGGGCATGTTCGCCGCGGTGATGGCCCTCGCCACCATCGGCGGCCCGCTGGCCGGCGGCTTCATCACCGACCACCTGAGCTGGCACTGGACCTTCTACATCAACCTGCCGCTCGGCGTGGTCGCGCTCGCCGTGGTCGTCGTCACCCTGAAGCTCCCGAAGGTCCGCAGCACCGCCCGGATCGACTACCCGGGCGCCGTGCTGCTCACCACCGGCATCACCTCGCTCGTGCTGATCACCACCTGGGGCGGCCAGCAGTACGCCTGGGGCTCGAAGGAGATCCTCGGCCTGGCCGCGCTCGCCGCCGCCTCGCTGATCGCCTTCTGCTACGTCGAGCAGCGGGCCCAGGAGCCGATGCTGCCGCTGAACCTGTTCCGCAACCTGAACTTCACCCTGGTCGCGGTCATCGGCTTCGTCGTCGGCTTCGTGATGTTCGGTTCGACCGTTTTCCTGCCGCTCTACCAGCAGACGGTCCAGGGCGCCTCGGCGACCAACTCCGGCCTGCTGCTGATGCCGATGATGTTCGGCATGCTGGTGGTCTCGCTGGTGGTCGGCCAGGCCGTCACCAGGACCGGCAAGTACCGGATCTTCCCGATCATCGGCACCGTCGTGATGACCGGCGGCCTGCTCCTGCTCTCCACCATGGGCACCGGGACCAGCAGCTTCACCTCGGCCTGCTGGATGGTCGTGCTGGGCGCCGGCATGGGCTTCCTGATCCAGATCACCATGCTGGTCGCGCAGAACAGCGTCGAGCTCAAGGACATGGGCGTGGCCAGCTCCACCGCCACCCTCTTCCGCACCATCGGCGGTTCCTTCGGTGTCGCGCTGTTCGGCGCCCTGTTCAACAACCGGGTGAAGGACACCATGACCGAGCGGCTCGCCGGGAAGCCGCAGCCCGCCGGCGGGATGAAGGACCCGAGCCAGATGAGTCTGAACGACCTGCGCAAGCTGCCCGACTACGTCCAGGACGCCTACAACCACGCGGTGTCCAACGGCGTGCACAGCATCTTCCTGTGGGGCGCCGGGGTGGCCGTGATCGCCATCGCCGCCGCGGTGTTCGTGCGCGAGGTGCCGCTGCGCGGGGCGGGCAACGGCGAGAAGCCGGCCGAGGCCTCGCTGGAGGCGGCCGCCGTCTGACGGCCCGTTCCCGTACGACCGCGGCGCCCCCGGGAGGTTCGTCCTCCCGGGGGCGCCGTCGGCTGCGGTCACGTACGTGGTCGGCGGCGGTCGTCTCCCGCCGCCTTATCGGGGCAGGCGGTAGACGCCCTGCTCGACCGGCTCGACCAGGCCGTCCGCCACCAGGCCGTCCAGGGCCCTGGCCCGCTGCACCGCGTCCGGCCAGACCGCGTCCAGGCGGGCCTGCCCGACGTCGCCGTGGGACTCGCGGAGCACCGCGAGCAGCTTGCCGCGCACCTGGCGGTCCGTCCCCTCGTAGGACTGGCCGCGCCGTGCCGGGCCCTCGTACGGCGGGCGGCCGGCCCGCTGCCAGGCGCAGCCGGTGAACAGCGGGCACTCCCCGCACTCCGGACCGCGCGCGGTGCAGACCAACGCCCCCAGCTCCATCACGCCGACCGCCCAGGTGGCGGCCGTCTCGGCGTCGTCGGGCAGCAGGACGGTGGCGGTGCGGCGCTCGGCGGCGGTGGTGGCCTGGGCCGGGTACTCGACGCCGGTCACCGCGCGGGCGAAGACCCGGCGGACGTTGGTGTCCAGCACCACGTGCCGCTGGCGGAAGGCGAAGGAGGCGACGGCGGCGGCGGTGTACTCCCCCACCCCGGGCAGCGAGAGCAGCGTGGCGTGGTCGTCCGGGACCTCGCCACCGTGCTCCTCGGTGATCGCCACGGCGGCCGCGTGCAACCGCAGCGCGCGGCGCGGGTAGCCCAGCCGACCCCACATCCGCACCGCCTCGCCCGGTGCCTCGGCGGCGAGGGCGGCCGGGGTCGGCCAGCGGGTCAGCCAGGCCTCCCAGGCGGGCAGCACGCGCTTGACAGGGGTCTGCTGGAGCATGAACTCGCTCACCATGACCGCCCAGGGCGTCGCGTCGGGGGTCCGCCAGGGCAGGTCGCGCTTGCTCGCCTCGTACCAGTCCAGGACGGTCGAGTGGAACAGCGGCAGGGGCATCGGCAGCCGGAGGGCGTCGGCGGCAGCGGCGGGGCCGGCGTCGACGGCGCGGGCGGCGAAGGGCGCGGTGGGCGCGGTGGCGGTGGCGGTGATGGCAGTCATGGCCCTTCGATCCTGCCATGCCCGCCGACCCGGCCGAAGTGGAGGAGAACGCTCCGGGTCCTCCCGGGAATTTCCCGGAAATCAGCCGTCCGGGGCTCCCTCGAACGGATGAAATGGCGGATCATGTGAAGGAAGGGGCGACTGTGCGGTGTTGGTGAGTCAATCGCCACACACAGTCTCGTAGAGTTTGGTCGTGCCCTCTCTGCGTCAACCCGTGGGACCGCTGCCGGCCTCGATCTACTGGCGACGGCGCGTCGTCGTGCTCGTCGCCGCCGCGGCGGTCATCGCCCTGATCGCCTGGCTGATGACCGATCAGGGCGGAGGCGGTGACGGCGGCTCACAGAGCAAGGCCGCCCAGCCCGTTCCGTCCCAGCCCCAGACCCCGGTCGAGGCCATCACGCCCGGCGCCTCGCCCAGCGGCCCCGCGGCCCGCCCCGGTGGCGGCAGCGGCGGCGGGAGCAACCCCGGCGGCGGCCCGGTGGCCGGCGGCGGCGGTACCGAGGTCAACCTCAGCGGCGGCACCGGTGCCAACCCGGCCCCCGGCGGCGGCTCGACGGCCGGCGGCGGCTCGACGGCCGGCGGCGGCTCGACGGCCGGCAACGGGGCCGGTGGCACCGGCGGCGGGACGGCGAACGGGAGCGGCGGATCGGGCAGCTCTGGCGGGTCCGGCGGAGCCGGCGGCTCGGGCGGCGGCACCCCGCCGGTGAACACCCCCGACATCCTGGCGCTCCCGGTCTGCGCCTCCTCGCAGGTCGCCCTGGAACTGGCCGGCACCCAGAACTCGTACCAGCCCAAGGACAAGCCGAAGCTGGCCCTGACGGTCAAGAACTCCTCCGGCGCCAACTGCCGGGTGGACCTCGGCCGCGTCGCCTCCGCGATCACCGTGAGCGCCAGCAACGGCGACCGGGTCTGGTCCTCCGGCGACTGCCCCGCCGACCGCGGCAGCATCTGGGTACAGCTGGCGGCCAACGGCAACCAGACCGAGACCTTCACCTGGGACCGCAGCCGCAGCAAGCCGCAGTGCGCGACCGCCGACCAGGCGGCCCCGGCGAACGGCACCTACGTGGTGCTCGCCGAACTCACCGGGCTCACCGGGGACAAGGTCTCGGCGCGGACCTCGATCCGACTGGACAACTGAGGGGTCATATCGGTTCGGAGTCCCCCGTCGCCGCGCGGCCGGAGGCTCCTGCGTCGCAGGGCGGGGAGCCGGCGTCGCGGGGCCGTGACGGCAAGGGGACGGCCCCTGGGGAGCGAACTCCCCGGAGGCCGTCTGCCGCCGGTGTGCGGATCAGACGTAGCGCTCCAGGATGGACGATTCGGCAAGCCGGGACAGGCCCTCGCGGACCGAGCGGGCCCGGGTCTCGCCGACGCCCTCGACCGTCTGCAGGTCGTCGATGCTGGCGGCGAGCAGCTTCTGCAGGCCGCCGAAGTGCTCGACCAGACGCTCTATCACCGTGTTGGGCAGGCGCGGGATCTTCGCCAGCAGACGGTAGCCGCGCGGCGAGACCGCGGAGTCCAGGGACTCCGGCGTCCCCGAGTATCCGAGCGCCTTGGCGACCGTCTGCAGGTCCAGCAGCTCGGCGTGGGTGAGCGCCTCCAGGTCGGCCAGCACCTCGGTGACCGTCCGGCCCTTCTTGGCCGCCCGCTCCGGGAAGTAGTCCCGGGCGACCAGTTCGCGCTCCGGCTCCACGCCCGCGATCAGCTCGTCCAGTTGCAGCGAGAGCAGGCGGCCGTCGGTCCCGAGCTCCAGCACGTAGCCGGCGATCTCGGTCGCGATCAGCCGGACCATCTCCAGGCGCTGGGCCACGGCGGTGACGTCCCGCACCGTCACCAGGTCCTCGATCTCCAGCGCGGAGAGCGTGCCCGCCACCTCGTCCAGGCGCAGCTTGTAGCGCTCCAGGGTGGCCAGCGCCTGATTGGCGCGGGACAGCACGGTGGTGGAGTCCTCCAGCACCCGGCGGGTGCCGTTGACGTACATTGCGATCAGCCGCATCGAATGCGAGACCGCGACCACCGGGTAGCCCGTCTGCCGGTTGACCCGCTCGGCGGTGCGGTGGCGGGTGCCGGTCTCGTCCGTGGGGATGGTCGAGTCCGGCATCAGGTGCACGCCGGCCCGGACGATCTTCGTGATGTCCTTGTCGAGCACCACCGCGCCGTCGAGCTTGCACAGCTCGCGCAGCCGGGTCGCCGTGAACTCGACGTCCAGGACGAAGCCGCCGGTGCAGAGGGACTCGACCGCCTTGTCGAAACCCAGCACGATCAGGCCGCCGGTGTTGGCCCGCAGGACCCGCTCCAGGCCGTCACGCAACGCCGTGCCGGGCGCGATGGCGGTGAGGGAGGCCCGCAGCAGGGCCTCCTCACGGGAGGCCTTGTCCGCCCCCCGGTCGCTGGCTGCCACGTGACTCCTCCGGTCGACCCCGTGCCGCGCCTCGCGCCGTGCGCCGGTCCGCGGTCTGTTGCTCTGTCGCTCAGTACCGCTCGGTACTGCCTTCTGGCCAATGAGACTGGGGAAAGTCTAACTGCGTGTGGCTTCGGCAGAGCTTGGGTCAGCGCACTTCGTCGGAGTCGAGCGGCTCCCAGCCGTCCATCAGCTCCTCGGGGTACGCCGCGACCCGCGCCGAGCGGGGGGCCGGCGGCGCCGACGGGGCCTCACCACGGGCCTTCGCACGGCCCTCGGCGGCGGCCTCGCCACCGGCCTGCGCACGAGCTTCGCCGCGCGGCTTGGCGGCGCCCCGGCGACGACCCGGGATGGCCCGCAGCGCCTCGCCGATGTCGGCCACCTCGACCACCTTCATGCCCGGCGGCACCTTGCCCGGGTCCGGCGGGACCAGGGCGTGGGTGAAGCCCAGCCGGTGCGCCTCGGCGAGCCGCCGCTGCACACCCGTCACCCGCCGTACCTCACCCGCCAGGCCGACCTCGCCGATCGCCACCAGATTGCTGGGCAGCGGGGTGTCCGTGGAGGAACTGGCCACCGCGAGCGCCACCGCGAGGTCCGCGGACGGCTCGCTCAACTTCACCCCGCCGACCGTCGCCGTGTAGATGTCCTGCTTGCCGAGCTTCACCCCGCCGTGCCGCTCGACCACGGCAAGGATCATCGCGATCCGGGGCGACTCCAGACCCGAGGTGGTGCGGCGCGGCGACGGGATCTGCGAATCCACCATCAGCGCCTGCACCTCGGCGACCAGCGGGCGCTTGCCCTCCAGCGTGACGGTCAGGCAGGTGCCCGGAACGGGCTTGTCACGCCTGGTCAGGAAGAGGCCGGACGGATCGGCCAGACCGACGATGCCCTCGTCGTGCAGCTCGAAGCAGCCCACCTCGTCGGTGGCGCCGTAACGGTTCTTGACCCCGCGGATGAGGCGCAGCCGGGCATGCCGGTCGCCCTCGAAGCTGAGCACCACGTCCACCAGGTGCTCCAGCAGGCGCGGGCCGGCGATCTGGCCGTCCTTGGTGACGTGGCCGACCAGCAGGGTGGCCATGCCGCGCTCCTTGGACGCCCGGATCAGCGCGCCCGCCACCTCGCGGACCTGGGCCGGGCCGCCGGGCGCGCCGTCCAGCTCGGCCGAGGCGATGGTCTGCACCGAGTCCAGGATCAGCAGGCCGGGGCTGACCGCCTCGACGTGCCCCAGCACGGCGCCGAGGTCGGACTCGGCGGCGAGGTAGAGGTGCTCGGACAGGGCGTTGATCCGGTCGGCCCGCAGCCGGACCTGGCCGGCCGACTCCTCACCGGTGACGTAGAGCGTGCGGTGCTGGGCGGTCGCCGCCTTGGCCGCGACATCCAGCAACAGGGTCGACTTGCCGACACCGGGCTCACCCGCCAGCAGCACCACCGCGCCGGGGACCAGCCCGCCGCCGAGCACCCGGTCCAGCTCCGGCACGCCCGTCGAACGGGCCGTCGCGACCTGGCCGTCCACCTGGCCGATCGGGCGGGCGGGCGCGCTGACCGGGCCGGCCGCCGTCGTCCGGATCGGCACCGCGCCGTACTCCTCGACCGTCCCCCAGGCGTTGCACTCCGGACAGCGGCCGACCCACTTGGGCAGCTGGTTGCCGCACTCGGTGCAGCGGTACGCCGGGCGCGGCTTGGCAGTGGTCTTGGAACGCGGAGGCATGCGGCCCACGGTAGCGCCTGGGTACGACAGCGACGGTGGGGGCGGTCTCGGGGAGCGTGGGGGCGGCTCGCAGGGCGGTGCTCGGGGCGGAGCTCGGGGCGCTCGGGTGCGGCGGTGCTTGGGACGCCCGGGTACGGCAGTGCTCGGGGCGCTCGGGTGCGGCGGTGCTTGGGTACGGAGACGGCGGTCCGCCACTGGGCTCGCCGTGCATCCACACAGATGGGCGATGTTGTTACCCGAAAGAAGTACATACGCGGGGAATGGTGAGGGAGAAGCGTCCGGTGTCTCTACCGTCGGACGGGTGACAACGCGAACTGTTGGGCCGGCCGGGCCTCAGGCCGCCGCCGTGCTCGCGGCCTACGACCGGCAGGTGGACGGCCTGTTCACCTACTGCCTCTCGGTGCTGTGCGAGCACGACGCCGCCGCCGACGCCCTGCACGAGGCCCGCGAGCTGGCGCAGCGGCACGGCGCCCGGCTGGCCGAGCCCGGGCTCGTACGGGCCTGGCTGTTCTCGCTGGCCCGGTACTGCTGCCTGCGGCGGCTCGCGGACGGGGCCGGCGCCGGGGCTGATGCTGGTGCTGCTGTTGGTGCTGGTGGCGAGGCCGGCGTTGGGGTCGGGGCTGGGCGCGAGTACGGGGCGGAGCCGAGCGAGGCCGAGGCTGCGCGGCGTCGGCGCGAACTGGCGTCGCTGGCCTGGCCGGAGGCGGCCGGCACCGACCCCGAGCAGCGCGAGGCGCTGGAGCTGTCCGCCCGGCACCGGCTGACCCCGCTGGAGGTCGCGGCCGTGCTGGGCCTGCCGTTCGAGCGCACCCGGGAACTGCTGGCCGGAGCCGAGGCCGAGGTGGCCCGGACGAGGACGGCGCTGCTGGTACTCGGCGTGGGCAGCTGCCCGGAGCTTGACCGGCTCGGCGGGGCCGGGGCGGAGTCCTGGCGGGACTGGGTGCTCGGCCCGGCACTGCGGCGGGAACTGGTCCAGCACGTCGTGGACTGCCCGACCTGCCGGGGGACGGCGGAGCGGGTGGCCGACGGGGCGGCGGAGGGCGTGGCGGGGCTGGCGGGGCTGCCGTTGTTGCGGGCTCCGGCTGCGGTTCCTGCGCCTTCTCCGGCGCGTGCTCGGGTGGGAGTTCCAGCGGGTGTTCCAGCGGGTGTTGCGGCCTGGGCGGAGCCGGGGTTGCGGTTCGACCAGGGCGGCTTCCCGCGGCACCGGGCGCCCGACGCGGGGCGCGGACTGGCGGTCCGTCGGCGGGTGGTGACCACCGGGGTGCTCGCGGCCGTCCTGGCGGCGCCGGTGATCGCCCTCTGGGCCGGGCACCGGGTCGGCGGCGGACCGGGGTCGGCGGCCTCGGTGTCGGCGGTGCGGGTGGGCGAGGCCGGCCAGGAGGCCGGGCAGCGACCGCCGCAGCCGGGGGTAGCGGCCGGAGGCCCTGGGGTGCCAGGGATGCCAGGATTGGAGCTGGCGGGGGCGGGTGGGGCCGGTATCGGCGGTGCAGAAACGTTGCTTCCCGGCTTTCCACGGCTGACCTTCCAGGGCGCAGCGGTCCCCGTCCCGGCCCACGGCGCCACCCCGCTCAGCAGCCCGACCCTCGTCGCCGCGCCGGCCCCCGTCGTCGAACGGGCCTCCGCGCCCGGCACCACCGAGACGGCCCCGGCCGGGCTGCTCACCGTCGAGGCCGGCGAGTACGGCAGCCGTACGGTCCTCACCCTCACCAACTCCGGTACCACCGAGATCCGCTGGCACGCGGTGACGGACGCCGGCTGGCTCCGGCTCAGCCGCGACTCCGGCACGCTCGCGCCCGGCCAGCGGATCACCGTGATCGTCACCGTGGACGAGGACCTGGCGCCCGCGACGCACTGGACCGCCCGGATCGCGCTGCAGCCCTCCCAGGCGGTGGTCACCCTGGAAGGCGGCCCGACCAACCGTGGCGGCCCCACCTCCACCCCGGCGGACCCGTCGCCGACAGGGTCCGCCTCGCCGACGGCCACCTCGACGCCGACGGCCACGGGCGCGCCGTCACCGTCCGGCTCCCCGGCACCGGGATCGCCGACGGCGGCACCCACGTCCACCACCCCGACGAGTTCGCCCACCCGCTCGGGCACGCCGACGGCAACCCCGCCGACCAGTGCGACACCGCATCCGACGGGGACGCCGACGGCATCGGCCCCGGCATCCACATCGACGTCGGCGCATTAGCCTCGGTCGTTCAGGAGTCCTCGTCGGCGTGCCGACGGGGACTCTGGGTCTACGAGGTGCGGTCTTCTCGAGGCTGGGGCAGGTTGCCGGCCCAGGCCACCGGCACGACACGAACCCGCGGGTACTACCCGATATGCTTCCTCGCCTGGGAGGTGCCTCCGACTGGAGTGGGAACAAGGGCCTCGACAATCCTCATTCTTGCCGGTCGTAGGCACTTGGTGTTTTTACCTGACCACCTATCGGGCACCACATTTCATGACGTGACGATGGGGTGAACGCGATGCCTCTTGAGGGCGAATACGAGCCGAGTCCGGCGCAGTGGGTGCGCGATCAGGTCGAGCAGTACGAGAGTTCTGGCGGGACGCAGGGATCGACGCTCTGGGACACGGGCCTGCCCGTCGTGATTCTCACGACCCGAGGTGCGAAGAGCGGCAAGATCCGCAAGGTCCCGTTGATGCGCGTGGAGCACGAGGGGCGGTACGCGGCCGTCGCCTCGAAGGGCGGCTTCCCGCATCACCCGGTCTGGTACTTCAACGTCAAGTCCGACCCGCACGTGGAGCTCCAGGACGGGCCTGTGCGCCGGGACATGACGGCCCGCGAGCTCACCGGGGACGAGAAAGCCGAGTGGTGGGAGCGCGCGGTCGCCGCATATCCGCCGTACGCCGAGTACCAGGAGAAGACCGACCGCGTGATCCCCGTCTTCGTGCTCGAGCCCCGCCCTTGAGGTAGGTATTTTGCAGGGCACGACAACCTCAAATACTTGCGCTCCCGCGGGGTTTGGCGCCCTTGTGAGCCATGCCTGATCTTCGGTTGTCCACGCAGCTCACGGTGATCATCGGCGGCCGCAGCGGTCTCTGCACCCACCCACCAGCAAGATCACGATCGGCGACTGGAGTGCTGAGCAGAGAGTCCGGCGGCGCGGGCCAGTACGTCGGCGGTCTGCGATCCCGCCTCGACGGCGTGGTCAGCCGTGCTGGGCAGGCAGCGGCCGCGCTCGGGGGCGAACTCGGTCATGATGACGCCGGCGTGGTCGGTCGCGACCTCGTCGAGTGACACCGGCCAGCCGTGTTCCTCGAGCACCGTCCGCAACTCGCGTGAACGCTCGACGGGCACCACTGGATCGGCGGTGCCGTGCACCAGCCACACCGGCACGGACGGCAGCAGGCTGCCGCCCAAGCGGAGGTCGTCGATCGGGGCGGTGCCGGTGGTCGGTGCCGCCGATCCGTACGCACCGGCGATTCCCACCACGGCTTGCGGCCGCCAGTTGCCGAACGCGGCGGGATTCAGGGCGACACCCACCGCGGCCTTGCCCCCCAACGACCAACCGGCGAGCGCGATCCGCTCGGGATCCCCGCCGAAGGAGGCCACGTTCTGCCGTACGAAGACGGCTGACTCACTCAGATGCGTTCGCCCGCCGTCCGGGGCGTCGGGTCGCCAGTCCGGCACCAGGACGATGACGCCCAGCCCTGCCGCAGCGCGGGCGATCGGTGCCAGGACATCCCGTTCGTCGGGGCCCCGACCGTGCCAGAGCAGCACCGCAGGCACAGGGCCCGGCGCGCCCGCAGGCTGATAGACGTCCAGGAGCTTGCCACTGGCCCCGTATCTGATCCCCGCCCTGACGACAACCTCTGTGGCCACCGTGACACCCCCACTCGTACACCACGAACAATGTCACGCTACCAACGCGAGTCCGCCGCCCCGGCGACGTGGGCCGGGATGTCAGGTGGTGCGGTGGATCGGGGGGACTTGGTAGGTGCCGTCGAGGACCGGGGGCTTCGGCTGGTAGAGGCGGATGATCGGGCGGAATTCGCCGAGCGGGGTGGGGAGCCAGTTGGCGGCGGCGGTCGGGTCCTCGGGCTGGTCGTGCTGGAGGGTCAGGGTGAGGGAGCCGTCGTCGCCGTAGACCAGGCCGGGGGTGCGGTCGCCGATCGAGTAGCGGTCGATCGGGTTCTCGACCAGGTAGTAATCCGGGACGGAGTACATCGTGACGGACCAGAACGCCTCGGCCGGGGGTTGCTGTTCGAAGCGCAGGGTGTAGCTGTTGGCGCCGCTGAGGGGCCGGCCGTCGGAGTCGTCGTACGTCATCGCGTACGAGGCCTCGTAGGCGTGGTTGCCCCAGAGGCCGGCCCGGGCGGCGGCGGCGCGGCTGAGGTAGGCGGCGCGGCGGTCGGGGATGCGCCACTCGGGGTCGTCCAGGGTGCCGGGCCCCAGGTGGTCGGTGTTGTAGTCGAAGAGGTGGAGCGCGGAGCGCCATTCGCCGGGCGGGTGGTCTTCGGGCGGGCGGGTGGCGTCCTCGACCCGTTCGCGGCCGGCGGCGAGGCCTTTGGCCAGTGTGAGCGTCCACTCGGGGGCGGCCGCGCGGTACGGCGAGGCGCCGTCGTCCAGCAGGCCGAGCGGGGCGAAGCGGCGCTGGTACTCGATGTCCGCCGTGGCGGGCGGGAAGGCCTGCATCCACACCCGCAGGCGTTCGAAGAAGGCCAGCCGCTCGGGGACGTCCTGGTCGGGTTCGGGGAGTCCGGCGACCAGGCCGCCGGGCTCCAGCGGTTCCAGGGCGAGGGCGGACTGCACGGCCCGGACCCGGGGCAGGTCGTCCGGGCCGGTGCAGGCGAAACGGCCGACCACGGTGCCGATGGTGGTCGGGAGCTCGATCACGCGGTCCGGGTCCGGCGGGGTGCCGTGCCAGCCGGGCGGGACGATCAGCCAGGTCTGTGCGCCGGTGCCGGTGGCGCGGCGGCCGAGGTAGGCGACGTTGTCCGTCCAGGCGTCGATGAACTGCAGCACGTAGTAGGAACCCTCGGTGTCCGGGACGTGCAGTACCTGCGGGCCCTCGGAGAGGTCGAGTTGGGCGATCGAGTAGATCGTGTCGTTGTTGACCGAGACGAAGTCGTCGGCCGGGCCGGCCAGCCGGGTGGCGTGGCTGAAGTGGTTGAACGACGCCGCGGGCAGGGTGCCCATGCCGCCCCTGGTGAACCGTTCGACCATGGTGAGGCCGGCGACCAGCGGGTAGCCGTAGACGTACGCGTCGGCGGCCAGGGCCTCCAGCTCGGGCTGGTTCATCGCGGGTCCTTCGTACGGTCGTCGGTCAGGACGGTGGGGAGAGGGGCGTCGAGAGGGGGGCGGGCAGCCGGTTCGGGCGGGCAGTGCGGGGGTGGGCGCCGATCCAGGCTTCGGCGGCGGTCACGCGGACGGGGGCCGGGTCCACGAGTACCGGGGTGACCATGCTGTCGCTGCTCCCATTGCCGAATACGGTCGAATCAGTGTCGAACCGCCACAGATCGGATGCTAAGCGGGCTGGGATCGGGCGGCATGTCGGATCGGACGCCCCACGGCCTCTGCCCAGCGCTAATCCGGGCTTGTGAGCGGGCCGGCCGGGAGAAGGTAGCCGGTATGAAGATCCTTCTGCTCGGCGGCTCGTCCTTCCTCGGACGGGCCTACGCCGCCGAGGCCCTTGCCCGGGGCCACCAGGTGACCACCTTCAACCGCGGCCACAGCGCCGCCGACCTGCCCGGCGTCGAGGCCGTCCGGGGCGACCGCGACAGTGCCGAGGACCTCGCCCGGCTCGTCGCCGGCCGCCACTGGGACGCCGTCGTCGACACCTCCGCCCAGCAGCCGGCCCAGGCCGCGCTCGCCGCGCGGCTGCTCCGCGAGCAGGCCGGCCACTACACCTTCGTCTCCTCGGTGCACGCCTTCGCCGACTGGCCCGGGCGGGTGATCGGCGAGGACTCCCCGCGGCACCCCTGCCCGGCCGACACCCCGCCCGGCCAACCGTTCGGCACCGCCCTGAAGGCCGGCTGCGAGCGCGCGGTGCTGGCGGGGTTCGGCGCCGAGCGCTCGCTGGTCCTCAACAGCGGGCTGCTCGTCGGACCGTACGAGATCGGCGGCCGGCTGCCCTGGTGGCTGGAACGGATGGCGCGCGGCGGGCGGGTGCTCGCCCCGGGTGATCCGCAGCGGTCCATGCAGGTGATCGACGTCCGGGACTTCGCCGTCTTCGGCCTGGACCGGCTGACGGCCCGGACGGCGGGCCGGTTCGTCACCACGGCGCCGCCCGGGCGGCTGCGCTTCGGCGAGTGGCTGGAGACCTGCCGGGCGGTCGCGGGCGCCGCGGACACCGACCTGGTCTGGGTCGCGGACGGGCCGCTGCTCGCCGAGGGGCCGGACCGGGTCGATCCGTGGAGCGAACTCCCGTTCTGGACGCCCGACCTGCCCGAACTGGCGGGCACCTGGCTGGCCGACACGGGCCGGGCCGAGGCGTCCGGCCTGCGCTGCCGGCCGTTCGAGGAGACCGCGCGGGACACCTGGGAGTGGCTGCGGACCCGCGGGCCGGTCGAGGACACCGACGGCGACGGGCGCAAGGGACGGCCGGGGGCGGCCGTGCGGCAGGGCATCGAACCCGGCAAGGAGCAGAGGCTGTTGGCCGCCTTCGGGTGAGCGGCGCGGCGCGGGGCAGAAGCGGCGCGGGGAGAAGCGGCACGGTGAACCCGAGCGGGGGCGTGACAGCGGAGTGGGAAGTCGGACGGGCCGACTTCCCACTCCCTCCACCGAGGCAATCAATGCGTGCGGCGGGTCACCAGTTCGGCGAGGGCCAGCAGTTCGTCGGCCGCGGCGGGCTCCGGAACGGCGGCGGCCAGTTGCGCCATTGCCGCGGCCATCCGCTCGCAGGACTCGCCCTGCGCCCAGCCGCGCCCCCCGGCCCCGTCGACGGCGGCCGCACACTGCACCAACTCCTCCGGGCTCAGCGGACGTTCGAGCCCGTACAGCGCGGCCAGCCGCTCACCGTCGACGGTGCCGGAGCCCAGCGCCGCGACCACCGGCAGCGACTTCTTCCGGGCGACCAGGTCCGCGCCGACCGGCTTGCCGGTAACCGCGGGATCCCCCCAGATGCCGATCAGGTCGTCGATCAACTGGAACGCCAGCCCGATCTCCCGGCCGAAACCGTCCATCGCCTGCGCCTCGTCCTCGGACGCGCCCCCGTACAGGGCGCCGATCGCGCAGGCGGCACCGAGCAGGGCCCCGGTCTTGGCCTCCGCCATCGCCAGGCACTCGGCGAGCGAGACGTCGTTACGCTGCTCGAAGGCGCAGTCGATCTGCTGGCCCTCGCACAGCTCGACCACGCAGTCGGCGAGCCGGCGGATCGATCCGTGGGCGGCCGGGTGGGTGTCCTCGGCGAGCAGGCGCAGCGCGAGGGAGTGCATGGCGTCACCGGCCAGGATGGCCTCGGTGGTGCCGAACACCCGCCAGGCCGTGGGGCGATGGCGGCGGGTGTCGTCCCGGTCGATGACGTCGTCGTGGAGCAGGGTGAAGTTGTGCACCAGCTCGACGGCGGCGGCCGCGGCGGCGGCCTGGCCCGGCGTGCCGCCCAGGGCCTGGGTGGCGGCGAGGACCATGGCCGGCCGGATCGCCTTGCCGGCGGGCGCGGTGGCCGGTGTGCCGTCCGCCTCCCACCAGCCGAAGTGGTAGCCGGCGACCTTGCGCATCGTGCCGGGCAGCGAGTCGACGGCGGCCCGCATGACCGGGTCGACCAGCGCACGGGCACGGGCGAGGATGTCCGCCGCCTCGTGCCCCTCCTTGTGGTCCCGCTCCAACGTCTGACTCGTCATGGGTCTCTCCCCCTCGTGGCACCTGTCATGGAATGGCCCGGCACGGGCAGGCCGGGGTTGCGCTCTGGTGTGGGGCGATGGTCGGACGCGGTGGTCCGGGCGCGGTGCCCGAACCCGGCAGGCGAACGCGGCACCCGGACGCGGCATCGCAGCGGTCGCGCGGGCACGCCCGTGCGCGTCGGAGCACGCCGGGACGCGCCGCCCGGCCAGGGTGTCGGTCGGTACCCCGGCCGGGCGGCGCGGATCCGGCGGCCCCGGTGTGTCGTCAGCGCTGCGCGATGTCCACGTTCTCCAGGACACCGACCGCGTCCGGCACCAGGATGGCGGCGGAGTAGTAGGCGCTCACCAGGTAGGAAATGATGGCCTTGTCGTCGATTCCCATGAACCGCACCGAAAGGCTCGGCTGGTATTCGTCCGGAATTCCGGTCTGGTGCAGGCCGATGACGCCCTGATTGTCCTCGCCGACTCGCATCGCGATGATCGAGCTGGTGTTCCCGACGACCGGGATCTTGTTGCATGGGAAGACCGGCACCCCGCGCCAGGCCATGACGTGCTTGCCCTCGACCTCGACCGGGCCCGGGTAGATGCCGCGCTTGTTGAGCTCCCGGCCGAAGGCGGCGATGGCCTCGGGGTGGGCCAGGAACATCTTGGTGCCACGACGGCGGCTGAGCAGCTCGTCCATGTCGTCCGGGGTGGGCGGGCCGGAGTGGGTCTGGATCCGCTGGTCGTACGCGGCGTTGCTGAGCAGGCCGAACTCGGGGTTGTTGACGAGCTCGTGCTCCTGGCGCTCGCGCAGGGCCTCGATGGTCAGCCGGAGCTGGTGCTCGGTCTGGTTCATCGGCTGGTTGTAGAGGTCGGCGACGCGGGAGTGCACCTTGAGGACGGTCTGCGCGACGCTCAGCTCGTACTCGCGGGGCTTGAGCTCGTAGTCCACGAAGGCGCCGGGCAGTTCGTACTCGCCCTGGTGGCCGGCGGAGAGGTCGATCGCGGCCTCGCCGTGCTTGTTCTGCGCCTGCTGGAAGCCGTTCAAGTACTCGATGACCTGCAGCTGCAGCGCCTCGGAGCGGTCGTGCAACTCCTGGAAGGAGGGCCAGGACAGCGCCATGACGGTGCCGGACGTCGCCGCGCGGACGGTGTACGGCCAGGTGCCGTCGTCCTGCTGGAGCGCCTCGTCGCCGAGGTGGTCGCCGTCGGCGAGCGTGCCGACCACCGTCTCCTCGCCGTACTTGCCGGTGCCCAGGCGGTCGAGCTTGCCGTGCGCGATCAGGAAGACCTCGCCGATCGGCGTCCCGGCCTCGACCAGGACGTCCCCGGCGGCGAAGTCCCGCTGTACGAAGCGGGAGGCCAGCTCCGCCAGGACGGCCTCGTCCTGGAAGCCCCGCAGCACCGGCACCTCGGCGAGCGTCGGCGGGACGACCCGCACCTCGGTGCCGGTCTTGACGAAACCCACCCGGCCGCGGCCGACCGAGTAGCGCAGACGGCGGTTGACCCGGTAGGTACCGCCGGACACCTGCACCCAGGGCAGCTTCCTGAGCAGCCAGCGCGGGCTGATGCCCTGCATCTGCGGCGCGGACTTGGTGGTCGTGGCGAGGTTCCGCGCACCGGCCGTGCTCAGACTCTGCTGCTGCCGGATCTCCGACGGCGCGCCAGGCGCTGGAATACCGGCATTGGTTTCGGTCGACATGAGGGGAGCCCTTCGCATACCCGATACCCGATGAAGTGCCATCTTGCACATTCGTGCTGCAGCTTCATGGTGGGCCCGTTCGAGGGCGACCCGCAATCACTCGTACGAGTGGTTCTAAATAACCGAACAAATAGTACGACTAGATCACCTGATCGATATCTGTTCGACTATTCATTCGAACATACCGGAGAACGTGCGCAAATCCCGCAGCAATCCCCGCAGGAAGCTCGCAGCAATCCCGCCGCCCATCTAACCCCATCGGCACCCCGCCCGGGGGCTCGTCACAGCGGCCCGTTCCAGTCGAGCGTCGGCTCCAGCACACCCTCCAGGGTGAGCAGCCAACGCTTCACCTCGATCCCGACCCGGCCGCCGCCGAAGCCGCCGAGCCCGTCCGCCGCCACCACCCGGTGGCAGGGCACCAGCAGGGCGACAGGGTTGGCGGCCATCATCTGCCCCACCGTCCGGGCGGCCAGGCCGGGCTCCGTGACGTCCTCGAACACCCCGCTGCGGGCGGCCAGTTCGCCGTACGTGACGGTCCGGCCGTACGGCACCTCACGCCAGAGCGTCTGCAGGACGGCGCGGTGCGGGCCGGAGCTCAGGCTCCAGTCGATCGGCAGGCCCAACTCACGGGTGCGGCCCGCCAGGTAGGCGCCGATCCGCTCGGTGACGGCGGTGGCCTTCGACTCGTCGGTGCAGGGCGGCGTCTCGCCGTCGTGTCCGCCGTAGCCGGCCGCCGCCACGCCGAGCGGGGTCACCGCGATGTGCATCGGGCCGCTGGGCAGCGGCGTCGGCACGGTCAGCCAGGACATCGACCAGGACTGCGGCATACCCGGGCCCCCACCCTCCGCCGGACCGGCCGCCGGCCATCCCGGCACCCGGAGGGCGTCCCCGCCCCGCGCGCCATCGTACGGCGGGCAGTCGGCGGAGCGGCCGGGGTTTTCGGGGCGGCCGGCGGCCCGGGCGGCTCCGGTCAGAGCCGCCTCTTCAGAGCCGCCCCTTCAGCTGGGCGGCGACCGTCTGGGACCAGTGCGCCAGTTCGGCGCGGTCCGGGGCGCGGCCCTCGCAGAGCAGCGCGAGCTGTGCGTCGTTGATCCGGTTCGGGCCCGGGATCTCCAGCAGGTACGCCAGCTCGGCCAGGACCGTGGCGAGCCGTTCGGCGTCCGCGTGGTCCAGGGTGACCGCGGATTCGTGGTGGCTGATGGTGAGCGAGCCGGGCATTGGTCAACCTCCTCCGTCACCCCCGCACCCTCCACGGTACGACCGGGTCGGCCGCCCCGCCCGCCGCGGAGGCGTGCGTGCGCGGGTGGGGCAGCCGGTTGCGCTCCGGGGCCGGCCGGGCACGGTGCGCGGTGGGCCGCACCGGGGGCCGGGGGTGCGCCCCGAAGCCGTCCGAGGGGTGGATCAGTTCTCCGGCGCCTCCTCCCAGCGCCGGCTCCGTACGGCCGGTATGCCCAACACTACGGCCCCGGAAGCCAGTTGCCAGACCGATCCGAGCAGCAACACGGCGCCCGTCCCGAACCGGTCGGACACCGGACCGGCCGCCGCCAGGCCGAGCGGGCCGAGGACGAAGGAGCCGAGCGCCCCGAAGGCGGTCAGCCGGCCGAGCAGTTCCACCGGCACCCACTCCTGCATGGTCGCGCCGTACAGCGTGCCGCAGACCGCCGAGCCGACCCCCGCCACCAGGGCGCCCGCGACCACCCAGGGCAACGACGCCCCGGCCGCGAGCGCCCCGGACGGCAGCGCCCAGCCCAGGCCGGCCACGGTGGCCACCGCGAGCGGCCGGGCGGGCCGGCGACCCAGGACCAGCAGCCCGCCGAGCACCGCACCGGCGCCGTACACGCCCATCACCAGGCCCCAGGCGCGGGCGCCGCCGAGGTCCCGCTGCGCGGTGAGCGGGCCGAGCACCAGGAACGGCGCCCAGACCAGCAGGTTGAACAAGCCCATCTGCGCGGTGGTGAGCCACAGCCACGGGCGGGAGGCGAACTCCGACCAGCCCGACCGCAGGTCCCCGATCATCGATTCGCCGCCGCCGGCCGCCGCGCGGCGCTCGGGCAGTCGCAGCCTGGCCAGCGCGAGGGCCCCGACGCCGTACGTCACCGCGTCGACCAGCAGTACGGCGGCGGGGCCCTGCGCCGCGGTCACCAGGCCGGCCGCGGCCGGTCCGACCACCGTGGACACCGAACGGGCCAGTCCCAGCAGGGTGTTGGCGTCCGCCAGCAGCTCCTTGCGGCGCACCAGGTCGGGCACGATCGCGCCGAAGGCCGGCATGAACAGCCCCTCGCCGATCCCCCACGCCGCGACCAGGGCGACCATCGCCCAGACCGGCGCGTGCCCGACCAGCAGCAGCCCGGCGAACAGCGCCTGGACCAGGCCGCGCAGCACGTCCGACCCCAGCATCACCCGTCGGCTGCCGAGCCGGTCGGCGATCACCCCGCCGGCCAGCAGCACCAGCACCACCGGGAGGATCCGGGCCGCCATGACCCGCCCCAGGTCGGTGCCGCCGCCACCGCCGTCGAGCACCGCGAACGCCACCGCCACCGGCGCCATCGAGGAGCCGACGAGGGACGTCGTGTACCCGGTGAAGAACCACCTGAATTCGCGCTCGCCCAGCACGGCGAGACGGCCTTCCAGGCGCCTTCGGCGGGCCGGGGTCCGTTCGGTGTCCACTGCCATGGGCAGCAAGTCTGGGTTCCTGGGGGACGGGATTCAAGGATTTCCCGGAAAAACCTGAGCCTTTTCGTGTCAATTATCGGCGGTGGCGCGACTGCCGCAGTAAATGGCGCCAAAAAGGCCTCTCACCTGCTGTTTACTGCGCATGTCGGGTATTCTTTTCATGGCTTCTAGTGGTTGATTTACTGCGGAAGAGAGCGAACATGGCAGAGCCCGCGACCGGACTCCCCCCGGTCGAGTACGCCGTCGCCGTCGAGCGCTACCTGGCCGCCTCCGGGCTCGCCGAAGGCTCCCGGCGGATCTACCGGATCGCGCTGCACACCTGGGCCTGGGCGCTCGCCGACCGGCCCGCGCCCACCGGCCCCGAACGGCGGCGCGCCCGGCCGCCCGTCCTGCCGCTCGCCCTGCTCGACCACCCGGACACCGCGGGCCGGCTCCGCGCCGCCGTCGCCCACCGCGGCGCGGACACCGACCCGCGCACGCTCAACCGGGAACTCTCCACCCTGCGCGCGGCCGCGGCCTGGTGGCAGGCCCAGGGCTGGATCGACGGCGACCCGACGGCCGGCCTGCGCCCCCGCCAACTGCCCCAACCAGCCGCATCCGCAGGCCCGTTGACCCGCGACGAACTGCAGACGCTGTTCGCCCTCCGCGCGCCGCTGCGCGAGCAGACGCTCTGGCACCTGCTGCACGAATCCGGCGCCGCGATCGAGACCGTCCTGGCCCTGGACACCGACCACCTCGACCTCCCCCGCCGCCGCACCCGCCCCGGACACACCCCCGTCCACTGGCAGGTCGGCACCGCCCGCCTCCTGCCCCTCCTCATCGTCGGCCGCGGCACCGGCCCGCTCTTCCTCACCGACCGCCGCGCACCCGCCACCACCCCCGCCCCCGACCGCTGCCCCTACACCGGCCGCGCCCGCCTCTCCTACCGCCGCGCCGCCGAACTCTTCACCGCCCACGCCGGGAAGCTCGGGCCCGGCCGGACCCTCCGGCAGCTCAGGGCGGCGCGCTAGAAACCGGAGGCCGGCAGGCGAAAGTCGGCGGCCACGGGTCACCGCGGCCCGCGGCTACTCCTCCGGCGGTGGCGTGGCGCGGCGCCCCTGGGAGAGCAACCGGTCCAGGGAGTCCGCCAGTTGGGGAAGTCCTGGGCGGTCCTCCGGGTCGGGGCGGAGGCAGGCGTCGATGGCCTCGGCGAGGGGGCGGGGGAGGCGACGGAGGCGGGTCACCGGAGGCGCCGGGCCGACGGGTTCCCCGTCGAAGGGGACGGTGCCGGTGGCGGCCTCGTAGAGAGTGACGCCGATGCCCCAGACGTCGGTGGCCGCCATGAGGAGGCCGCCGGCGGCCTGTTCCGGGGCGAGGTAGCCGTCGGTGCCGACGCCGGGGGTGCCCGGCCCCGGGGGGCGGGCGATGCTGAGGTCGAGCACCTTGGCGTGGCGGCAGTCGATCACGATGTTGGAGGGCTTGAGGTCAAGGTGGAGCAGGCCCTGCCGGTGCAGGTAGTGCGTGGCCGAGCAGAGGTGGACGCCGAGCAGGGCCAGGTCGGTGGCGGCCGGGCGGCGCGGCCGGAGGTCCAGCAGGTGGGCGAGGGTTTCGCCGGTGAGGGTCTCCAGTACCGCGTACGGCTGGGGGCGTTCGCCGGTGCCGTAGCCGCGCACCAGGTGCGGGTGGGTGAACTCGGTCAGCCAGCGGCCCTCGCGGAGCAGGCGTTCACGCAGCCGGCGTTCGCGGCGGCGGTCGGGCCGGAGCACCTTCACGACGCAGCGGCAGTCCCGTTCCTCGCTCCAGCAGTCGTAGACGTCGAGCCAGCCGGTGCGGCACAGCTGGGCCAGGACCTGGTAGCCGGGGGCGATGAACTCTCCGGCAGCGAGGGGCCGTTGGGGTCTCATCGGGCCGCTCCCTGGCGCGGCGGCCGGTGCAGCCGGTCGAGCCGGGCGTAGCCGTCGTCACGGGCCAACAGCTCCTCGTGGGTGCCGCAGGCGGCGACCCGTCCGCCGCGGAGGAGCACGATCCGGTCCGCGTTCCGTACGGTGAGCAGGTTGTGCGAGATGATGATCGTCGTCCGGCCGCTCATCAGCCGCCCCAGCGGCTCCAGGACCCGCCGCCCGGACTCCGCGTCCAGCCCCGTGGTCGGCTCGTCCAGTAGCAGGACCGGTGCGTCCCGGATCATCGCCCGGGCGATCGCGATCCGCTGCCGCTGCCCGCCGGACAGCAGGCCGCCGTGCCGGCCGACCAGCGTGTCGTAGCCGTCCGGCAGCCGGCTGACGAACTCGTGCGCGTCGGCGGCCTTCGCGGCCTCGACGATCCGCGCGTCGGTCGCGTCCGGCCGCCCGTAGGCGATGTTCTCCCGGACGGTGCCGTGGATCACCAGGGTCTCCTGCAGCAGGACCGCGATGTACTCCCGCAGGTCGGCCAGGGCCAGTTGGCGCAGGTCGACGCCGTCCAGCCGGACGGCCCCGCGCTCCGGGTCGTAGAACCGCAGCAGCAGCTTGGCGGCCGTCGACTTGCCCGCCCCGCTCTCTCCCACCAGGGCGACCGTCTCGCCCGGCTCGGCACGGAAGGACACGTCGAACAGCGCCACCCTGGTCGTGTCGGGGTAGCGGAACCACACCCCGTCGAAGTCCACCGCGCCGCGGATCCGGGCCGGGCTCAGCGGAGGCAGGCGCCGCAGGGCCGGCGGATCGGTCACCTGCGGGCGCTGGTCGAGCAGTTCGATGATCCGCTCGGCGGCGGCCGAAGCGGAGTAGAAGCCGTTGCTGAGCCGCGAGATCCCCCGGATCGGGCTGTACAGGCGGCTCAACAGGGCGACGAAGACGAGGAGTTCGCCCAGGGTCAGGCGGCCGTTGGTGAGTTCCCAGGCCCCCAGCCCGAGCACGGTCAGCGCCCCGACCAGCTCCAGCAGCTCCACGATCGGCGCGAACAGCGCCCGCAGCCGGGTCGCCGCCATCGTCGCCCGCAACCGCGCCAGACTCTCCCGGCGGAACCGCTCCTGCTCCCAGTCCTGCCGGTTGTACGCCTGCACCAGTGCGATGTTGCCCAGCGTCTCCTCGGCGAGCGCGCTCACCGAACCGCTGCGCCGCCGGCGCTCCCGCGACGCGGCCTTCACCAGCACCGAGAAGCGCCGCGCGGTGAACCAGAACACCGGCGCGACGACCAGGGCCACGGCGGCCAGGTCCCAGCGCAGATAGAACAACACGCCCAGGAAGACGGCCAACTCGGCGACGTACGCGACCGCGTCGAGCACGCCCGAGAGGAGGAAGGTCTCGACCGCCTCGACGTCCGACGTCAGCCGCGACAGCACGTCGCCGAGCCGCCGCCGCTCGAAGAAGCCCAGCGAAAGCCCCTGCAGGTGCCGGAACACGTCGGTGCGCAGGGCGAGCAGGAAATGCTCGCTGACCCAGGCCGAAGTCGTCTCGTCGGCGAAGCGCAGGCCCCCTGCCACCAGCGTCAGCCCGGCGTACCCCAGCGCGATCGGCAGGAACAGCCCCAGCCTGCGCGGCACCAGCACCTCGTCGACGACGACCTTGAACAGCCAGATCGCGGTCGCGTCGACCACCGGCCCGAGCAGGACGAACCCCAGCAGCAGGACCAGCCAGCGCCGGCCCCCGCGGGTGTAGGGCCAGAACCGCCCGAACACCCGCCGCAGCGGGACGGCCGGCGCCGGCTCGACCACCGGATCCGCCCGGCCGTCACCGGCGTTCCCGTTACCGGCGTTCCCGCCGCCGGCATCCCCGTCGACGGCCATCAGGCGCCGCAGCGACCACACGGTACGAGTCCAGACCCTGGGACGTGGCCGGGTCCGCGAGGACCCGGCCCTGACAGGACGGCGAAGCCGTCAGTGCTGCGACTTGGTTCCACGGCGGCGGCTACGGTCGTTCGTCTTCGAGTTCCCGGTCTCCTTGCCGGCTCCGGCCCGCTTGCGCGGGTGCCGCAACGCCGGCACCAGGTTGGCCAGCATGCTCATCACTGCCACCTCTCTGTTGGTCCGAATCCGTCGGCCCGATTCTGTCGGTCCGATCGGTCCCCACCCATGGGTACGCAGCCGGGGGCGGGGGCACTCACCGCCCGTCGGCGCGATGCGGAGCGGTACCCGCCGTGACGTCGAGGGCGACGACCGTTACGTAGCCCCGTTACGCAGCCCCGTTACGCAGCCGATGGACGGCCGATGACCGGCCGTGACACGACCGGCCGAGGACCGCGACACGGGCCTCCTAGCGTCACTGACGACGCCCCGGCCACACCGGCCGTACCGGCCCCGGGTCAGACCGACCCGGCCGTACGGCCGCGCCGGCCGGAAGGCGTCCGCGACGAGGACGTGCGCGTCCGGCGCCGACGACGGACGTCCGCGACCACCCGCGTCACACGATCCGCGACGTCCTGAGCGACGCGGTCCGTGACGCCGGTCGTGACGCGACGCGACGACATGAAGTCCCGAAAGACCCGAAGACCCGAAGTCACCAAGACACCGAGTCCCCAAGACACACAAGACACGAAGACGCGAAGACAGCCGGGAAGACCGAGCTGCATTCCGATCCGGATGGAGAAACCCCCATGAGCAGGAGCCGTACCGATCGCTCCCCCGCCCGCCGCGTCCTGGCGGCCTGCGCCCTGACCGGCGCCGCGCTGCTGGCCGCCGTCACCGGCGGGCAGGCCTGGGCCGACGGCGCGCCGAAGCCCGTCGCGACCGCCCCCGCCGCCGTCGCCTCCCCCTCCACGGGCGTCGCACCCGCCGCACCCGCGCCCGCGGTGTCCCCCTCCTCGGGCGTCGCAACCGCCACGCCGTCCGCGGCTCCCGCCGCGGGCGCCGCCAAGGGTGTGGCCGGCGCCACGCCCGCCGCCCCGCAGGCGCCCAACGGCACCCAGCCGCAGGTCCGCGAGGTGCCGAAGGGCGCCGCGCAGGCCGGTGACGGCTCCGGCGCCACCGACGGCTCCGGCCTGATGCTCGCGGGCGGCGGCGCCGTCGCGGCCGTCGGCGCCGGTGCGCTGGGCTTCGCCGTCCTGCGCCGCCGCTCCGGTGCGCGCGGCTGACACCGGTCCCGAGTCCGCCGGGCGCCCCGGCGCCGTTCCTCCGCACCTGGCCAGTGGGGGGAACGGCGCCGGGGCTGCCCCGACGGCGGGGACCGACAGCCGAGGCCGCGCCGAGGCCGAACGGGAGGAGCGCGGGCACGGACGCGAACGCGGACGCGGGCAACGGCACGGGCGCGAACGCGACAACGAACGCGGGCACAAGAGCGGCAGCGGGCCCGTACGCGGACGGCGCCGCGCCGCCAAGCCCGGCCCGAGCATCCTGCGCCGTACGGCCTTCGGCACGGTGGGCCTGCTCTGCCTGGTGCTCGGCACCTCGCTGGCACTGTCCCGCCCGGAGGCTCCGGTGGTGCGGATCGAGTCGTCCGGGCACGGCACCGGCTCGGACACCCCGCCGACCGCACCCGCCGCCGGAACCACCGGGACCACCGGAACCACCGGGACCACCGGAGGCACCGGAACCGCCGGGGCCCCCACCCCGAAGCCCTTGACCGCCTCCCCGCCGACCCGCCTGCTGGTCCCCGCCGCCGGGGTGGACGCCCCGGTGACCGACCTCGGCCTGAACACCGACGGGACGGTCCAGGTGCCGGCCGCCGACCGGGGCGACGAGGTCGGCTGGTACCGCAACGGCCCCACCCCGGGCGAGGCCGGCCCTGCCGTCCTCATCGGGCACTACGACACCGTGCACGGCCCCGCGGTCTTCCGGCAGCTGCCGAAGCTGCGGCCCGGCGACCTGGTCCGGGTACGGCGCGCGGACGGCAGCACCGTCGACTTCAAGGTCCGTACGATGCTGCAGGCCGCGAAGGACGGCTTCCCCACCGAGCAGGTCTACGGCGACACGCCCGCGCCCGCGCTGCGGCTGATCACCTGCGGCGGGCGGATCGGCTCGGACGGCCACTGGACGGACAACATCATCGTGCTGGCGGACCTGGCCTGACCCGGGCCCCGGAACCACCGGCCGCCAGCCGGGCGACCTACTACCAGGACGGCCACGGAGGCGGAGGACCGGCACCGCGCCGCAGACCAGGAGGACGAACCCCGACCGTGGCAGCAACACCCGCACCCCGTCGCCGGCCCGGCGCCGTCCCCGTGGCGGCCCTGGCCGGCCTGGTCGTCCTGCTCGCGCTCGCCGCGCTGGCCTTCGGCCCAGCCACCCCCGGCGGCCTGCGGGACCGCGGCCCGGCCCAGTCCGTCACACCGCCGCCCAGCACCCGGCCGCTCTGGCCGGACCTGGCCTCCTCGCCGCCGCCCCCGGTCGCCACCGGGGCCGCCGGAGCCACCCAGGCCCCGCCGGAGCCCGTACCGGACCTGACGGTCCCCGGGCGGGACATCACCGCGGTCGACGTCCGCGCCGTCCTCGCCAAGGACCCGACGTTGATCCCGGAGGAACGCCGGACCCTCAACGCCGCCACCGGATCCGAGATCCGCACCCCCGAGTTCCGCGACCTCACCGGAGACGGCCAACCCGAACTGATCACCGCCGTCACCACCCCCGGACCGGTGGTCCTGCACGCCTACACCCTCGCCGAGGACCGCCTCCTGCCCATCCTGTCGGTGCAGGTCCAACGGACCTTCAGCGCCGCGACCATCGGCTCCGACCTGTGGCTGTACGAGTCGACCAGCGTCTACGTCCGCACCAGCAGCCACTACAGCTGGGACGGGGTCAGGCTCGTCCTGCTGGAGCGCAAGGACGAAGGCCTCGGCGTCCTCCCGCCCACCAGCCCGGACACCGCCCAGCCGACCGCCACCCCCAAGGCCGGCCCGGTGCAGGGCGGTCCCAACGTCGTCGGACCGCCGCAGGCGCCCGGCGCGGCCGTCGCATCACCGCGCGCACCCCGGCCGTCCGCCGCCGTCTCCGCCACCCCCGCCGTACCCGTCGCCCCCGCCGCACCCGCCGCACCCGCCGTGTCCCCGGAGCCGAAGCGATGACCCCCGCGCCGTCCCCCGCCCACCCGCACATCCTCCTGGTCGAGGACGACGAGGTGATCCGCGAGGCCACCCGGATGGCCCTGGAGCGCTACGGCTTCCCGGTCAGCACCGCCGCCGACGGCCTGGAGGGCCTGGAGGCCTTCCACGCCGTCCGGCCCGACCTGCTCCTGCTGGACGTCATGCTGCCGTTGCTCGACGGGGTCGGCCTCTGCCGTCGGATCCGTGAGGAGAGCCAGCTGCCGATCCTGATGATGTCGGCGCGCACCGACCCGGTGGACGTGGTCTCCGGGCTGGAGGCCGGCGCGGACGACTACGTCGTCAAGCCCTTCGAGAGCGCCGTCCTGGTCGCCCGGATCCGTACGGTGCTGCGCCGCGTCCGCGTCGTCCCGCCGACCGAGGCCCCTGCGCCGGCGGACGCCCCGGTCCCGCCGGCGGACTCCCCGGCGGCCCGCGCGGCGGCCTCGGCAGCCTCGGCAGCCCCGGCTCCACGACCCGACGCCGCCCCGTCCTCCCCCGCCGTCCGCAGCTTCGACGGCCTGCAGGTGGACACCGACAGCATGGAAGTACGCGTGGACGGCCGCCTCGTCCCGCTCACCCCCACCGAGCTCCGGCTGCTGCTGGAGTTCACCGCCGCACCCGGCATCGTGCTGGAACGTTCCACCCTGCTCGAACGCGTCTGGGACTACGAGTGGGGCGCGGACACCCGGGTCGTGGACGTCCACGTGCAACGGCTGCGCGCCAAGATCGGCTCCGGCCGGATCGAGACCGTCCGCGGGTTCGGCTACAAGCTGCGACGTCCGGCATGACCCTGCGCCGCCAGATCGCCACCGCCGTCGCCGCCATCTCCGTACTGGTCGCGGTGGCCGTCGGCCTGCTCGTCCACCAGGCGATGATCCGTCAGCACGTCGACCAGGCCCGCGCCGCGACGCTCGCCGCCCTCGACACGTCCCTGGCCGGCTACGGCCGCGACGAACTGATCGGCCCGGGCGTCGCCCTCAACGACCCGGCCCTGCCCGAGCGGCTGCGCACCCTCGCCGGCGGCGGCCGGCAGGGCTCACTGCTCGCCGCCGACGGCAAGAGCGAGTCCATGTGGGCCGCCGGCCCGGTGCAGCAGGGCGTGCTCTCCGTCCGGGTCGACTTCGCCCAGGACCGGCAGGCCATCGCCGACCTGGACCGGATCATCCTGCTGACCGTGGTCGCCGCGGTCTTCACCACCGTGCTGGCCGGCGTGCTCGTCGCGGACCGGATCAGCCGCCGACTGCGCACCGCGGCCACCGCCGCCCGGGGCATCGCCGCCGGCGGGACGGACACCCGGATCGGCGAACTCATCGACGGCAAGGACGAGGTGGCCGACCTCGCCGCCGCCGTCGACCTGATGTCCCGCACCCTGCACCGCCGCCTCGCCGACGAGCAGCGCTTCACCGCCGACGTCGCCCACGAACTGCGCACCCCGCTCACCGGCCTGGTCACCGCCGCCGAACTGCTACCGCCCGGCCGGCCCACCGAACTCGTCCGGAACCGCGTCCAGGCCCTGCGCGGCCTGGTCGAGGACCTCCTGGAAGTCTCCCGCCTGGACGCGGACGCCGAGGCCCCCGACCTCTCCGCCATCCCCATGGAACGCGCGGTTCGCCGGACCGTCTCCCTCACCGGACTGGACGTCACCGTCGAAGTCGCCGCCGACCGCCAGGTCCGCACCGACCTCCGCCGCCTGGACCGCATCCTCGGCAACCTGCTCCTCAACGCCCACCGCCACGGCGCCGCCCCCGTCCACCTCCACGTCGACGGCCACCGCATCACCGTCCGCGACCACGGCCCCGGTTACCCCGACGACCTCCTCCACCACGGCCCCCAGCGCTTCCGCACCAACGCCCCCGAACGCGGCCGCGGCCACGGCCTCGGCCTCACCATCGCCACCGGCCACGCCCGCGTCATCGACGCCACCCTCACCTTCACCAACCACCCCACCGGCGGCGCCGTCGCCACCCTCACCCTCCCACCCGACTGACCCCGAAAACGCCGAAGGGCCGCCCCGACAAACGCCGAGCCGGCCCTTCGCACTGTGAGCCCCCTGTCGGGTTCGAACCGACGACCCCCGCTTTACAAGAGCGGTGCTCTGGCCAGCTGAGCTAAGGAGGCACGGTGGCCGTCCGCGACGGATCACGGCGGCACCGGGGGCAGTCTACCGGGCCGGGGTGGCGGGGTGGTGGGATATCCGGGGGTTGGTGGGGTGGGAGGCGCGTGATGGAACCGATGCCGAAATCGGGGGCGGTGGGGGCTGACAAGCGGCGGAAGCGCAGGTAGCGTCGCCGGGAGCCGGGTCGTGCAGTGGTTCAGACCACTGGCGGGCCGGCGGAGTTCAACTGACCCCCTTTACTCGGATCGTCCGGCACGTTCCTGCCGGTGAAGGAGAGCATCATCATGGCTTCTGTCACGTACGACCAGGCGACGCGCGTCTACCCCGGGGCGGACAAGCCCTCGGTGGACGCCCTGGAGCTGGAGATCGCGGACGGCGAGTTCCTCGTGCTGGTCGGCCCCTCGGGCTGCGGCAAGTCGACGAGCCTGCGCATGCTGGCCGGCCTGGAGGACGTCAACAGCGGCGCGATCCGGATCGGCGACCGGGACGTCACCCACCTGCCGCCGAAGGACCGGGACATCGCGATGGTGTTCCAGAACTACGCGCTGTACCCGCACATGACGGTCGCCGAGAACATGGGTTTCGCGCTCAAGATCGCCGGCGTGAACAAGGCCGAGATCCGCACGAAGGTCGAGGAGGCCGCGAAGATCCTCGACCTCACCGAGCTGCTGGACCGCAAGCCGAAGGCGCTCTCCGGCGGTCAGCGCCAGCGCGTGGCGATGGGTCGTGCGATCGTCCGCCAGCCGCAGGTCTTCCTGATGGACGAGCCGCTGTCGAACCTGGACGCCAAGCTCCGCGTCTCGACCCGTACGCAGATCGCCGGCCTGCAGCGCCGTCTGGGCATCACCACCGTGTACGTGACCCACGACCAGACCGAGGCGCTCACCATGGGCGACCGCGTCGCGGTGCTCAAGGACGGCCTGCTGCAGCAGGTCGACACTCCGCGCAACATGTACGACCGGCCCGCCAACCTGTTCGTGGCCGGCTTCATCGGCTCGCCGGCCATGAACCTGGTCGAGGTGCCGCTGGTCGACGGCGGCGTGAAGTTCGGCGGCTCGGTCGTCAACATCTCGCGCGAGGACCTGGCCGGCGCCGGCACCGACAAGACGGTGACCGTCGGCGTCCGCCCCGAGCACTTCGAGATCGTCTCCTCCGGGGGCATCGAGGGCGTCGCGGTGACCGTGAACGTGGTCGAGGAGCTCGGCTCGGACGGCTTCGTCTACGGCACCACCCAGCTCAGCGGCAAGGACCAGGACCTGGTCGTGCGCGTGCCCGGCCGCCAGATCCCGGCCCGGGGCGAGACGATCCACGTCGTGCCGATCGCCAACGAGACCCACGTCTTCTCCACCAGCACCGGCCTGCGCCTCAGCAGCTGACGCCACGGCGGACGCGCGAGGACAAACGCGACGACGGAGCCCGTCGGACCCTCCCCGGTCCGGCGGGCTCCGTCCGTACACCCCCGCGTCAACACGGTGCAGGGACGAACCCGGACAGTGCGTCACTCGATGGTGTAACGGAGGGCGATCCGGCCCGCACCCACCGCTACTCTCCTGAGGGTGAAGCAGCTTGTGCGCCGTATCGGCCAGACCGTCGCCCTGACCCTGCCGGTCGTCCTGGTGACCACCGGCACCCTCGCCGTGACCCGGGTTCCCTGGGCCCCGCCGACCGGACTCGACCAGCAGGTCGTGGCGGCGTCCAGCGGCGACGGGGCCGGGATCGGGCGTTCCACCACCGCGACCAAGGCCCCGGACGGCCTTGCCCCGCAGGAGTCGCTGCGGGTGGCCCTGTTGGACGAGTTGCGCGCGAAGAACCCGTCCGCCGCGCTGGACCTGCTGGAGCACTCGATGCGCGAGCAGCCCGCCCTGACGCCGTACTGCACCTCGCTGGCCACCGAGTTGGGCAAGGCGGCGGTGCGCAAGTACCAGGGCGACGTCCAGCGGGCCCGTTCCTTCGCCCGCCCGGTCTGCGACGGGTCGTTCGCGTCGGGTGTCGTGGGCTGACAGTCACGCGGCCGGGCCTCGTCCGGGGACAACCTCGGCCGGGGCCGGCATCTGTCTGCGTTCGCGTCTGCGTCCTATTGTTCAGGCATGACCGCTGACTCCGGCCCCGCCGCCGACCTCGCGTCCCCGCAGTCCCTGCAGTCCCCGCAGTCCCCGCAGTCCTCCCACTCCTCCCAGTCCCCGCAGTCCCTGAACCCTCCGCAGCCGCTCTCGCCCCGGCCGACGTCGACGCCCGTCACCCAGGCCGTCATCCTGGCCGGCGGCCAGGGCTCCCGGTTGCGCCCCTACACGGACGACCGCCCGAAGCCGCTCGTCGAGATCCCGGGGACGGGCACGCCGATCCTCGGCCACCAGTTGGCCTGGCTCGCCGCCGAGGGCGTCACCGATGTGGTGGTCTCCTGTGGGCACCTCGCCGACGTGCTGGAGGAGTGGCTGGACAAGGCGGACCTGCCGCTGCGGGTGCGCACGGTGGTCGAGGCGGAGCCGCTCGGGCGCGGCGGCGGCCTCAAGTACGCGGCCAAGGCGCTGCCCCGCCCGGACGAGCCCTGGTACGCCACCAACGGCGACATCTGGACGCGCTTCAGCCTGCGCGACATGGCCGCCTTCCACCACGAGCGGGACGCCGTCGCGACGCTCGCGCTGGCCCGGCCGCGGATCCCGTGGGGCGCCGTGGAGACCGACCAGTTCGGCAACGTGCTGGACTTCATCGAGGCGCCGCCCTCGCCCTTCCTGATCAACGCCGGCCTGTACGTGTTCAGCCCGGAGTTCGCCGAGCTGCTGCCGGACGTGGGCGACCACGAGCGCACCACCTTCCCCCAGCTCGCGCGCGGGAAGCGGCTGGCGGGCTACCAGCTGCCGCAGGGCGTGTACTGGCGCGCGATCGACACCGCCAAGGACCTCACGGAGGCTGCCAAGGAGCTCGCGGCCGGCGCCGGCCGCGCCCCGCAGTAGCGGGCCCGGGCGCCCGCAGTACCCGTAGTCCCCGCAGTACTCGCAGTACCCGCAGTACCCGCCGGAGGGGGCCAAGTCCGCCCAGACGATGGGACGCCGATCGGCCGGGTGCTCCCCCACGGAGCACCCGGCCGATCGGCGTGTCCCGACACCTCGGCCCTCAGACCCGAAGCCCCCGGCCCCTCAAGCCCTGAGCCCTGAGCCCTGAGCCCTGACCCTCAGACCGGAGCCTCGGACCCCTCAGGTCGCGGCCGGCGCCTCCGGACGGGAGGCCCGGCCGCTGCCGGACAGGTCGGCCAGCGGAGCGCTGCCCAGCACCCCGCCGAGCAGCCCGCCGGAGCTGGGGCTGGGCTTGGGCGCCTGGCCCGAGCTGCCGGGGCCCGGGGTGCTGCGCGGCGCGGGGGCGGAGCCGCCCGCCCCGGTCGGGGCGGCGGGAGCCGGAGAGGTGCCCGCGCCGGTCTCCGGTTTGCCGTTGTGTCCCTTGCCGCTGGGGGTGGGGGTGGCCGGCTTGGAGGCCTGCGCGTTGGCCGGCGTGGTGGCGTTCGGCGTCGGGGTGGCCGGGCGCGGGGCGGCGGGTGAGGGTGAGGTGGACGGGCCCTTGCCCGCCGGGGCGCCGGAGGGGCCGCCGGACGGCCAGACCGGGGTGCCGTAGTCGGTGGCCGGTCGGCTCGGCGCCTGGTGTGCCCGGGCGCCGGTGCGGACGGCGGCGCCGAGCATCGAGCCGAGCAGCAGGGTCAGGCCGACGACGACCGCGGTGACGACGGTGCCCCGGCGCAGCACCCGGCGGCGCAGCGCCCGGGGCGCGTCGGCGCCGAACCGCCGCCAGGCTTCCAGGTTGAGCCGGCCGTCCAGTGAGGCGAACGGCGCTCCGGCGATCAGGAGCGGGCTCCAGGCCGCGAGGAAGATCAGGTCGGGCGTGTCGTAGACGGGGACGGCCCGCCAGCTGACGGTGAACAGCAGCGCGGCGGAGAGCACCATCGCCGCGCCGGCCGCGAGCCGCTGCCAGAGGCCGAGGACGGTCAGCACGCCGACCACGATCTCGGTGAACGACACCGCCAGGCCGGCGCCCACCGGGTGCGCCATGGCAAAGGACAGCAGCGGCTCGGCGACCTTCCACGGGTGCAGCGAGGAGAGCCAGCGCATCATCGAGCCGCGTTCGCCGCCGTCGAAGTACACCGGGTCGCAGAGCTTGCTGAACCCGGCGTAGACCGAGAGCGCGCCCAGGACGGCGCGCAGCGGCAGCAGCACCAGGCCGAGGTCGACCCGGCGGCCGGGGTACCAGGGCTGCTTGCCCTCGGCGTCGGTGGCGGAGACCTCGGGCAGTTCGCCGCTCGGGGTCCAGCCGTGCGGCTCGCCGACCGGTCCGACGCCCGCGTCGGTGGCGGTGCCGGAGCCTTCGCGGGGCTGGCGCGGGACGGTCCGGGCGCCTGCGATGGACGGGATCACCTGGGTGTCCGCCTCGGCGAGGCCGACGCCGCCCCCGGGGGTGCCGCCGCGTTGGACCGCTTCCAGCAGCCGGGTGGCCGCGAGGTCCCCGGGGGGCGCCTGCCCGGTCCAGGTGACGGCGGTGACCCGGCCCTTGCGGCGCGGGCCGCCACCGGCCCCGGCCCCGGCCAGTACGGGGACGGCGGAGGCAGGCACGACGACCTGCGGGGTGACCAGCGGACGGCGGATCAGGCCCTGGTTGGCGTACGGGTCGCCGAACGCGGCGCCGGTGGACAGCAGTCCGGCCGGTGCCTCGATCAGCGGCGCCACCGGGGCGCCGAGCCGGAGCCGGAAGCTCGCCTGGGTGCTGCTGAGCCGCGCGGGGTCCGACTCCACCTTGACGGTGTTGAGGGCGGGGTCCGCGTCTATCCCGGTACTGCTGCCGCCGAACAGGGGGCGCCGAGGTGTTCTGGTGTCCACGCCCGTCTAACCGGGTGACCGCCGCTTAGGACACTCTCCCGAGTGGATGTCCGGCGCACACTTGAAGTGATCATGAAAAAAGCGATCGAGCCCAGTCGGGCCCGATCGCTTTTCACTCGGTTTACGGAGAATTCGGAAGAACGCCTGCGCTCCGCACCCCTCGTGTGCTCAACACTCAGGGCTCACCATTCAGCGTTCACCGTCCAGCACTCAGCACTCAGCGCTTGGCGCGCAGTCGAGCGGCCTCGTACAGCACGATGCCGGCCGCGACGCCGGCGTTCAGCGACTCGGTCAAGCCGGACATCGGGATCCGCACCCGCAGGTCGCAGGTCTCCGCGACCAGTCGGGACAGGCCCTTGCCCTCGCTGCCCGCGACGATCACCACCGGGCCGGTCAGCAGCTCCAGGTCGCCCAGCTCGCCCTCGCCGTCGGCGGCCAGGCCGACCACCATCAGGCCGGCCTTCTGGTAGGCCTCCAGGGTGCGGGTGAGGTTGGTGGCCCGGGCGACCGGCAGCCGGGCGGCGGCGCCCGAGGAGGTCTTCCAGGCACCGGCGGTCATGCCGGCCGCACGGCGCTCGGGGATGACCACGCCGTGCGCGCCGAAGGCGGCGGCGGAGCGGACGACGGCGCCGAGGTTGCGCGAGTCGGTGACGCCGTCCAGCGCGATGATCAGCGCCTCCTGGCCGGCGTCGGCGGCCTCGACCAGCAGGTCCTCGGGGTGCGCGTACTCGTACGGCGGCACCTGGAGCACCAGGCCCTGGTGGTTGAGCCCGCCGGTCATCTGGTCCAGCTGCGGGCGCGGGGCCTCCATCAGCGGGATGCCGCGGTCGTTGGCGGCCTGGAAGGCCTCGCGGACGCGGTCGTCGGTGTCGATGAACTGCTGGACGTACAGCGCGTTGGCCGGCACGCCGCCCTGCAGGGCCTCGACCACCGAGTTGCGGCCGAAGACCAGCTCGGCGCTGCCCGCGCCGCCCCGGCCGCCGCGGCCGCCGGCACCGGCCCGGCGCATGCCGGCGCGGGCCTTGGCATCCCGCTCGCGCTTGATCGCGGCGTTGGCCGCGCGCTGCTTCGGGTGGCCCTTGCGCTCCGTCCCGGGCGGGGTCGGGCCCTTGCCCTGGAGCGCCTTCCGGCTGTGGCCGCCGGTACCGACAGACGCGCCCTTCTTTGATCCGGGGTTGCGGCGGTTCCTGCGTGCACTGTTGCCGGCCATGGCTTACTTCCTGTCTGTCCGGCATGCCCGGCCGCCCCGTTTCTGTCCGGCGGCGGCCGTCGACATGCGCTACGTCATGCGGGAGGGCCGCACCGGTCCGGTACGGCCCACCCTCACCCCGATCGTGAGACGGGGTTACTGGCTGTTGATCGTCCAGCGCGGGCCGGACGGGGTGTCCTCGATCGCCAGCCCGGCCAGGCCGAGCTGGTCGCGGATGGCATCCGCGGTGGCGAAGTCCTTGCGCTCGCGCGCCGCCTGCCGCTGGTCCAGGACCAGGCGGACCAGCGAGTCGACGACGCCGTGGAGGTCCTCGCCGCGCTCCGTCCCGGCCCAGTGCGGGTCGAGCGGATCGAGGCCCAGTACTCCGAGCATCGCACGGACCTCGGCGAGTCGCGCCACCACGCTCTCCTTGTCGTCCGCGTTCAGGGCGCTGTTGCCCTGGCGGACGGCGGTGTGCACGACGGCCAGCGCCTGCGGAACACCGAAGTCGTCGTCCATCGCCTCGGCGAAGGCCGGCGGCACCTCGGGCGCCGCGTCGACCGTCCCGCAGCGTTCGACGGCGCGCTGGATGAAGCCCTCGATGCGGCCGAATCCGGCCTCGGCCTCGCGCAGCGACTCCTCGCTGTACTCGATCATCGAGCGGTAGTGCGGGGCCGCCAGGTAGTAGCGGAGCACGATCGGCCGCCACGTCCGGACCATCTCGGCGACCAGCACCGAGTTGCCCAGCGACTTGCTCATCTTCTCACCGGCCAGGGTGACCCAGGCGTTGTGCACCCAGAAGCCCGCGAAGTCGTCGCCGAAGGCCTTGGACTGGGCGATCTCGTTCTCGTGGTGCGGGAAGATCAGGTCGAGCCCGCCACCGTGGATGTCGAAGGCCTCGCCGAGGTACTTGTGGGCCATCGCCGAGCACTCCAGGTGCCAGCCCGGGCGCCCGCGGCCCCACGGGGTGTCCCAGCTCGGCTCGCCCGGCTTGACGGCCTTCCACATCGCGAAGTCGCGCTGGTCCCGCTTGCCGGTCTCGCCGTCGCCCTCGGGCTGGCGCAGGTCGGCCAGCTTCTGGTTGGAGAGCGCGAGGTAGTCGGGGTACGACTTCACGTCGAAGTAGACGTTGCCGTCGGCCGCGTAGGCGTGGCCCCGCGCGATGAGCCCCTGCATCATCTCGACCATCTCGGGGATGTGCCCGGTGGCCCGCGGTTCGACGGTCGGCGGCAGGCACCCGAGGGCGCTGTAGCCGTCGTTGAAGGCGCGCTCGTTCTCGTAGGCGATCTGCCACCACGGCGTGCCGAGTTCGCGCTCCTTGGCGATGATCTTGTCGTCGATGTCGGTGACGTTCCGGACGAAGGTCACCTGGTAGCCGCGGTACGCGAACCACCGCTGCATGATGTCGAAGTCGAGGTAGGACCGGATGTGTCCGATGTGAGGCGCCGACTGGACGGTAGCGCCGCACAGGTAGATCGAGACACAACCCGGTACAAGCGGGACGAAGTCGCGTACCTGGCGGGTGCTGGTGTCGTACAGACGAATGCTCACAGCGTCAAGCGTAGTGGGCAGCGGGGGGTGCCCCGCCACATTCCCCGGGACAACGGTGGTGTGATCCCGGGGAACGGCAGTTGCGGGCGGGAACGTCAGACGCTGCCGACCACCTTGCGCGGGGTGAGCCGCACCGTCACCCGGACGTCGTCCGGGCCGTCCCAGGTGTACTTGTCCACCCCCCGGTACTTGGCGGCCAGCTCGTCGATCAGCTCCCGGCCGCCCTCGGTGGTCAGGGTGACCTCCCCGCGCGCCTCCAGGTACTCGTACGGGCTGTCCGCCGGGTTGAGCAGGATCGAGACGCGCGGATCCCGCACCAGGTTGAGGTGCTTGCGGCGGCCTTCGACGGTGGAGAACAGGATGTCGTCGCCGTCCCGCTTGACCCAGACCACCGAGGACTGGGGGCTGCCGTCGGGCTGGATCGTGGAGACTACGGCGAAGCTCTTGCCGTCGATCAACGCCTTGGCACGGTCGGAGAGTTGAGCGCTCATGCAGGAATCCTCATCTCGTCGGCGGCGGTACGGCCCGAGGGGGAAACCCCGCGCGGGCCCGGAACCGCACAGTATCGACTCGGGCCCCCACCAGGCCTGGTGAACACCCGTCAGCCGCGGATTCTTCCCGGCCCGCTCACCTCAGCAGCCTCCGGCTCACCGACCGAGCCCGCCGACCGGACTGACCGACCGAACTGACCGAACTGGCCGACCAGGCCCACCGGCAAGCGGGCCCACCGGCTCAATGCCGCTCGTACACCAGGGCGGTGGCGATCGCGGCCAGCCCCTCGGCCCGGCCGGTGAGGCCCAGCCCGTCCGTGGTGGTGCCGGAGACGGAAACCGGGGCCCCGGCCGCCTCCGAGAGCGCGGCCTGCGCCTCGGCCCGCCGCTTGCCGATCTTCGGCCGGACGCCGATCACCTGGACCGCGATGTTGCCGATCTCGAAGCCCGCTTCGCGGACCAGCCGGGCCGCCTCGCCGAGCAGCTTCGCCCCGGAGGCGCCGGCCCACTCCGGGCGGTCGGTGCCGAAGTGGGCGCCCAGGTCGCCGATCCCGGCGGCCGAGAACAGCGCGTCGCAGGCGGCGTGCGCGGCGACGTCGGCGTCCGAGTGCCCGGACAGCCCGGTCTCGGCGTCCGGCCACTCCAGCCCGGCCACCCAGAGCGGGCGGCCGGCCTCGAAGGCGTGCACGTCGGTGCCGATCCCGACGCGGGGGATCAACGGATCAGTAGGCATCGGCTCAGTAGGCATCGGCGGCCCTCCGGCGGGCGAGTACGGCCTCGGCGAGCACGAGGTCCAGCGGGCGGGTGACCTTGAACGCCTCCTCGTGGCCGGGCACCACGACGACCTGGCCGCCGTACCGCTCGACCAGGCCGGCGTCGTCGGTGACCGGCGGCGCGTCGGCGGTGCCGGCGCTCTCCTCGGCCAGCGCCCTGGCGTGCACCTCGGCGAGGGTGGCCCGGTCGAAGCCCTGCGGGGTCTGCACCGCGCGCAGGGTGGACCGCTCGGGCGTGTCGAGCACCGGCTCGGGGCGGCCCGGATTCGGCTCGACCCGCTTCACGGTGTCGGCCAGCGGCACCGCGGGGACCACCGCCCGTGCCCCGGCCCGGACGGCGGCCGCGACGGCGTCCACCACCTCGACCGGGACCAGCGGGCGGGCCGCGTCGTGCACCAGGACGATCTCGACGTCCTCGGGGATCGCGGCCAGGCCCAGCCGGACCGACTCCTGGCGGGTCGCGCCACCGGCCACCACCCGGATGTCCTTGCCGTCCAGCCCGTGGCTGTCCAGCAGGGCGACCACCTCGGCCACCCCGTCCGCGGGCGCGGCGACCACGACCAGGCCGACCGCCCGGCTGCGGGCCAGCGCCCGGACGGCGTGCACCAGGAGCGGCACACCGCCCAGTTCCCGCAGGGCCTTCGGGGCTCCTGGCCCCAGCCGCTCACCGCGTCCGGCGGCGGGCACCACTGCTGCTGCGACTGCTGCTGACGCGTTCAGGTTTCACTCCTTCGGCGAAGTGGGTATGGCCATGGCGTGCCCGGCGGGCGCACCGGGCCCCTTCCGAAGAACCACGGTCCGCTGCCCGCCGCACAGCTCCGCAGAAACGGTCTTGCAGGCCTGGGACCGGCTCGGGCGGGAGGCGTCGTCCGGACACGCCTCAGCGCCCGAAGTGCCACTGCACCACTCCCGGACGGTTCGTCCGAGGAGCGGCGCGCCGGCACCGGGCGCTGTGAGCGTTGGGCGGCAGCCCGACTGCACTGCGGTGACGCGTGCGCTACGAGGCGAGGACCTCGTCGAGCAGCGTTTCCGCCTTGTCCTCGTTGGTGTTCTCCGCCAGCGCGAGTTCGCTGACGAGGATCTGGCGCGCCTTCGCGAGCATCCGCTTCTCGCCGGCCGAGAGGCCGCGCTCGCGCTCGCGACGCCAGAGGTCGCGCACAACCTCGGCGACCTTGATAACGTCACCCGAGGCGAGCTTCTCCAGGTTCGCCTTGTAGCGACGGGACCAGTTGGTCGGCTCTTCCGTGTACGGTGCGCGAAGCACCTCGAAGACCCGGTCCAGACCCTCCTGGCCGACTACATCGCGCACACCGACGAACTCCGCGTTCTCGGCGGGCACGCGGAGCGTCAGGTCTCCCTGCTGCACCTTGAGCACCAGGTAGGTCTTGTCCACACCTTTGATCTGGCGAATCTCGATGGCCTCGATCAGCGCGGCCCCGTGATGGGGGTAGACCACCGTGTCGCCAACCTTGAACGTCATGTGACAGGACCCCTTCCGTGGCTTTCCAGAATAACACGCTTCTCGGCGCACCCGAAGGGCGTTTTCGCAGGTCAGGGCCGGTCTCGGGGCTTGACAAGGACCCCCATGACGTGCTGCGGCCGATGTTCGACGGGGGCTTCCCGCAGGTCGGAGGCGGTTCCGGGGTTCGCCGAAACCCTTGCGCAACACCCCCGCACCCGTGATTGGATCTTGAGCTTTCACCCTTTCCCGGGTCGCGTCCGAATCGTTATCCGATCCTGGTCGAAGCTTGTCCTCGATGTGACCGTGACATGCCGACCGTACGCCCGGACGGCCTCCGGCGGTCCCCGGGAGTGCGACACGGGGGACCACCCCGTGAGGAGCGCATAAGCGAGGTCGATAATCTGAGACCTGACCTACCGACACGTGACCTGAGGAGAAGCCGCCGCCGTGAGCCGGAGCCTTCGACGCGGCAGCATCGCCGCCATCGCCGCCATCGCCATCGCCTCGCTGTCGTCCTGCGCGGCCGGCAACGCGCCGGACACCCTGCAGATCAAGCCCGACAACGCGGCAGCGACGCTCGGAGCGAACCTCCGGCTGAACAACATCGTGGTCGTCACCGGGGAGGGCACCGCCGGCGACTACACCGGCCCCGCCAACGTGGTCGTCAACATCGCGAACACCGCGACCACCCCGGCCGAGCTGCAGTCCATCACCGTCGGCAACGGCGCCACCGCCACCTTCACGGACGCCGCGGGCGCCCCGCTGTCGAGCATCGTCGTCCCGGCCGGCGGCGCGGTGGCGATCGGCGGCCAGGGCAACCCGTCCGCCTCCGTCTCCTCCACCTCCGTCCACGTCGGCGGCTTCGCCGCCACGACGTTCACCTTCAAGGACGGCCAGAAGGTCGAGGCCCGGGCCGGCGTGAACTCGGACGCGGGCGAGAACGGCCGCGGCCTGTACAAGGGCTTCGGGCCGACCCCCGCGGCGAGCACCACGCCGCCGAAGAGCTCCTCCTCCCCGACCGCGTCCGCCCCGACCACCGGCGCCACCACCCCGGGCGCTCCGGGCACTCCTGGTACCCCGGGTGCCCCGACCAGCGGCGCAGCCGTCCCGGCCGGCGCCACCATCCCCGCCGTCCCGGCCGCCCACTGACGGCGGCACCCGCTCCCGGCGAGCCCGCACGGGGCCGCCGGGAGCATCGCGAAGGCCCCCGCCGACTGCCGGCGGGGGCCTTCCGCATGGGCGGGGTGCCCGCGGTTTACGGCTCGAACTTGTAGCCCAGGCCGCGGACGGTGACCAGGTAGCGCGGCGCGCCCGGGTCCGGCTCGATCTTGGCCCGGAGACGCTTCACGTGGACGTCCAGGGTCTTGGTGTCGCCCACGTAGTCCGCGCCCCAGACCCGGTCGATCAGCTGCATGCGGGTGAGCACCCGGCCCGCGTTGCGCAGCAGCATCTCCAGCAGGTCGAACTCCTTGAGCGGCAGGTCGACCTTGGCCCCGTCCACCGTCACCACGTGCCGGTCCACGTCCATCCGGACCGGGCCCGCCTCCAGGGCGCCCGGGCCGCCGCCGTTCTCGCCCGCGCCGCCGTCCTCGCCGCGACGGCGCAGCACCGCGCGGATCCGGGCGACCAGCTCGCGGGTGGAGTACGGCTTGGTGACGTAGTCGTCAGCACCTATCTCCAGGCCGACCACCTTGTCGATCTCGCTGTCCTTGGCGGTCACCATGATCACCGGGACGCTGGAGCGCACCCGGAGCTGGCGGCAGACCTCGGTGCCGGGCAGGCCCGGCAGCATCAGGTCGAGCAGGACGAGGTCGGCGCCGTTGCGTTCGAACTGCTCCAGCGCGTCGGGGCCGGTGGCGGCGACGGCCACCTCGAAGCCTTCCTTGCGGAGCATGTACGAGAGGGCGTCGCTGAACGACTCCTCGTCCTCGACCACCAGTACTCGGGTCACGATCGGGCCTCCGGGGCACGCTGAGGGGTTGTGGCTGACAGGTGTGGTTCCCGCTCCCCGGCGGAGAGCGGACGGGTTCGGGGTGCGGCGGCAGGCCCTTCGGCGTCGGGCTCGTCGGGCTCGTCGGGCTCGTCCGGCTCCTCGTCGGCGGGCACCTGTCCGGCGGGCAGGCGGACGGTGAAGGTCGAGCCCTGCCCCTCGACGCTCCACACCGAGACGGTGCCGCCGTGCGAGGCGGCCACGTGCTTGACGATGGAGAGGCCGAGGCCGGTGCCGCCGGTGGCCCGGGACCGGGCCGGGTCGACGCGGTAGAAGCGCTCGAAGACCCGCTCGCGGTCCTTCTCCGAGATGCCGATGCCCTGGTCGGTGACCGAGATCTCGATGAGCTCGCCGTCCGCCTCGCCGAGCGCCGCGGCGCTGGAGATGCGCCGGGTGGCGATCGCCACCCGAGTGCGGGGCGGGCTGTAGTTGACGGCGTTCTCGACCAGGTTGCCGAGCGCGGCGGCGAGCTGGCCGCGGTTGCCGTGCAGGTAGAGGCCGGCGATGCCGCCCGCCGCGATCAGGATCTGCTTGGCGGCGGCCTGCTGGCGGCAGCGGTCGATCGCCTCGGCGATCAGCTCGTCCACGGCGACCGGCTCCGGGTCCACCATCAACCGGTCGTCCTGGACCCGGGAGAGGTCGATGATCTCCTGGACGAGGCTGGCCAGCCTGGTCGCCTCGACCTGCATCCGGCCGGCGAAGCGCTGCACCGCCTCCGGGTCGTCGGACGCGTCGGCGACCGCCTCGGAGAGCAGCGACAGGGCGCCGACCGGGGTCTTGAGCTCATGGCTGACGTTGGCCACGAAGTCCCGGCGGACGGCCTCCACCCGGCGCCGGTCGGTCTGGTCCTCGACCAGCACCAGCACCAGCCGGGAGCCCAGCGGGGCGACCCGGACGGAGACCGCGAGCGGCTCGGCCGCGCGGGCCGCGCCCGGTCGGGGCACCTCCAGCTCGACCTGGCGGATCTCGCCGTCCCGGCGGGTGGCGCGGGCCAGCGCGAGCATCTGGTCCACGGCGACGGCGCCGCCGCGCACCAGGCCCATCGCGTACGCCGCCGAGCTGGCCTTGACCACCTCGTCGCCCTCGCCCAGCACGATCGCGCAGGAGCGGAGCACCGAGAGCACGGTGTCGACCCCCGGCGGCAGTGGCGGCTCGGGGTTGCCGGTGCCCAGTCCCTGGTACCGGCCGTGGTTCTTGCCGCCTGTTCCGCCGTGTCTGCTCCTGGCCTGCTCGCGCTCGCTCCAACGGAAGGCGATGGAGGCGGTGAGGCCTACGCCGAGCCCGGCTATGGCGCAGGCAGCGGCGGCGGCCACGTTCACGTCCATGTGGCCAGCGTAAGCGCACGGCCAGGCCACTCCCCAAGGGGTGGATCAAGGCATCGACCGCACGTTGCCGAGAATTCACCTTCAGGTAGCCACTGATTCACCGCACTGGCCGTGCGGCGTCGCCCGGGCGGCGGAAAGTTGGCCGGGCAGCCCGTGTGGGAGAGATCGGTGCGTCGAACAGCGGCCACCGGCTCGGGTGTGCGCGTACGATGCGCGCCACCAGCAGCGGCCACCCGGACGCCGGAACGACAGTCGGACGGGATGACCGGTCGGCACCGCCACCGACACAGCTACTGAGGAGAGAACATGCGCGACGCGTACCACGAGGAACTCGATGCGATCGGCGACAGCCTGGTCGAGATGGCCCGGCTGGTCGGCTCTGCCCTCGGCCGCGCCACCACCGCCCTCCTCGACGCGGACCTGGCGCTGGCGGAGAGCGTGATCTCCGCCGACGAGAAGGTCAACGAGCTGCACCACGAGCTGGAGAACCGGGCCATCGACCTGCTGGCCCGCCAGCAGCCCGTCGCCACCGACCTGCGCATCGTCGTCACCTCGCTGCGGATGAGCGCCGACCTGGAGCGCTGCGGCGACCTCGCCCGGCACGTCGCCAAGGTCGCGCGGATGCGCTACCCGGACACGGCGGTGCCCCGCGACCTGCACTCCACCGTCCTGGAGATGGGCCAGCTCGCCCAGCGCCTGGTGGCCAAGGCCGGTCTGGTGATCGCCACCAAGGACGTCGACAAGGCCCTGGAGATGGAGCAGGACGACGACGCCATCGACAGCCTGCACCGCGAGCTGCTGTCGCACCTGATCGACGAGCGCTGGCACCACGGCATCGAGACCGCCGTCGACCTCACCCTGGTCGGCCGCTACTACGAGCGCTTCGCGGACCACGCGGTGTCGGTCGCCAAGCGCGTGGTGTACCTGGTGACGGGCGAGCACGTGGCCGAGTTCATGGCCGCCGCCGAGGCCGCCGAGACCGTGGAGGCCGGCGCGGCGGAATGAGCTCCGCTGTGACGACCGCTCGCCCCGAGGGGTGAGTAAACCTGTGGCGGGGGTGGTGCGGACGCACGGACGCCCGTACGTCCCACCACTGCGCGCCCGTTGACGCTCCCTCCGTTCGGCGGTTTCACTCGGAGTATCGGGCGCCGGAGTGTGCCCGCTTCACGGAGGGAACAGCTCGATGAAGGCCAACCCGACCCGCCCGGCATCGGCCCGCGACACCGTCGAGCCGCCCACCCCGAAGCTGTTGCCCGTCCTCGCGGCCGGCTGCGGCTGCGGCCCGGGCTGCGGCTGCGGCTGCCAGTCCGGCGCGCCCTGCCAGTGCGGCGGCGCGCACGGCGGCTGCTGCGGCGGCCACTGAGGACTCCCGCCCCCAGGGGCCCGGGAACGAAGACGGCCCCCGATCCGCGCCATTCGCGCAGGTCGGGGGCCGTTCCGGCAAGCGGCTTACTTCTTGCCCTGGTTCTTGACCGCCTCGATGGCTGCTGCGGCGGCGTCCGGGTCGAGGTAGCGACCGCCCTTGGCGACGGGCTTGAAGTCGGCGTCGAGCTCGTACACCAGCGGGATGCCGGTCGGGATGTTCAGGCCGGCGATGTCCTCGTCGGAGATGCCGTCAAGGTGCTTGACCAGTGCGCGCAGGCTGTTGCCGTGGGCGGTGACCAGCACGGTCTTGCCGGCGGCGAGGTCGGGGACGATGGCGTCGTACCAGTACGGCAGCATCCGGTCGACGACGTCCTTCAGGCACTCGGTGCGCGGACGCAGCTCGCTCGGGATCTCGGCGTAGCGCGGGTCGGCGGCCTGCGAGTACTCGGAGTCGTCGGCCAGCGCCGGCGGCGGGGTGTCGTACGAGCGGCGCCACAGCTGGAACTGCTCCTCGCCGAACTCGGCCAGGGTCTGGGCCTTGTCCTTGCCCTGCAGCGCGCCGTAGTGCCGCTCGTTCAGACGCCAGCTGCGGCTGACCGGGATCCAGTGGCGGTCGGCCTTGTCCAGGGCGATCTGCGAGGTGCGGATGGCACGGCGCAGCAGCGAGGTGTGCAGCACGTCGGGGAGCAGGCCCTCGGCGGCCAGGAGCTCGCCACCGCGGGCGGCCTCCTTCTCGCCCTTCTCGTTGAGGTCGACGTCGACCCAACCGGTGAACAGGTTCTTCTGGTTCCACTCGCTCTCGCCGTGGCGGAGCAGGATGAGTCGGTACGTCGTGTCAGCCATGACGCCCAGCTTAGTAGAGGGCCCGAAAACCCCTGGTGGGGACCTTCAGCCGGTGTGTAACGTGTGCTCCGCGCATCTGGCGCTTACATTCGTCGGCTGATCGGTCCTGCCCGCGCCGCTCAGCGGACACCTGCCCTCGGGAGCCCCACATGCTCGTCACCCCCCGGTTCCGAAGAATGGTCCAGGAGACGGCGGGCGGGCTACCGCGCCAGTTCTGGTGGCTCTGGGTCTCGACCCTGATCAACCGGCTCGGCGCCTTCGTGGTCACGTTCCTGGCGCTCTACCTCACCGGCAGCCGGGGGTACTCGGCGTCCTACGCGGGCCTGGTCGCCTCCCTGTTCGGCCTCGGTTCGGCGCTGTCCTCGATCGTCGCCGGGGTGCTGACCGACCGGATCGGGCGGCGCCCGACCCTGCTCGCCGCCCAACTCGGCACCGCGCTGTTCACCGCCGTGCTCGGCTTCGCGGACGGCCAGGTGGCGATCGCGGTGGTGGTCTTCCTGGTGGGCTTCTGCAACAACGCCACCCGGCCGGCCATCTCGGCGATCATCGCGGACATCGTCCCGGCCGCCGACCGGGTCCGCGCCTACTCGCTGAACTTCTGGGCGATCAACCTGGGCTTCGGCCTCTCCTCGGCCGTCGCCGGCCTGATCGCCACCCACGGCTACCTCACGCTCTTCCTGCTGGACGCGCTCTCCACGGTGCTCTGCGCCGTGGTGATCTTCGTCAGGCTCCCGGAGACGAAGCCCGACACCCCGGCGGCGAAGGCCGACGAACCGGCGACCGGCCTCGGCACGGTGTTCCGGGACCGCCGCTTCATGGCCGTGGTCGGACTCACCCTGCTGCTCGCCCTCGTGCTCCAGCAGGGCTCCACCACCCTCGCGGTGGACATGGGCCGCCGGGGGATCACCTCCTCCGAATACGGCCTGGTCATCGGCCTGAACGGGCTGCTGATCGTGCTGCTGCAGATCCCGTTCACGCGGTGGGTCGAGAACCGCAGCCGGTCGGCGATGCTGGCGGCGGCCGCACTGCTCGTCGGCTGGGGATTCGGGATGACGACCCTGGCCGGATCGTCCGCATGGCTCTACGCCCTCACCGTGGCGGTCTGGACGATCGGGGAGATCCTCTACACGCCGACCCTCATGGGACTGATCGCCGAACTGTCGCCGACCCACGCGCGCGGGCGCTACCAGGGCGTCTACTCGCTGTCCTGGTCGCTGGCCTCGTTCCTCGGCCCGGCCGCGGGCGGCGTGCTGCTGGAACGGGCGGGCGGCGGGGTGCTGTGGGGCGCGTGCGGCATCTGCGGAACGATCGCCGCGGTCGGGTACGCGCTGCTCGGGAAGCGGGCCGGCACCGCGGCGGACGCCAGGACCGTCGTGGCCGTCGCGCCGGCGGCGGAGCCCGCGGTGGCTCCGGCGGTGGCTCCGGCGGCGGAGCCCGAGAAGGCTCCGGCGGGAGCCTGAACCGGAATCCTCAGTCGGCGGCCGGGACGTCGTCAGCGGGTGCGGCCGGGGCGGCGGCGTCGGCGGCGGCCAGGTGGGCGAAGGCGGCCAGGTTGCGGGTGGACTCCCCGCGCTTGGTCCGCCACTCCCACTCACGCCGGATCGCCGATGCGAAGCCCAGCTCCAGCAGGGTGTTGAACGGCTCGTCCGCGTTCTCCAGCACCGTCCCGAGGAGTCGGTCGACGACCGCCGGGGTGAGCGCCTCCAGTGGCAGCCGGCCGGCCAGGTAGACGTCGCCGAGCGCGTCGATCGCGTAGGCGACCCCGTACAGCCGGGTGTTGCGCTCCAGCAGCCAGCGGTAGACCGCCTCGTGGTTCTCGTCCGGGCGGCGGATCACGAAGGCGTTCACCGACAGGGTGTGGTCGCCGGCCCGCAGGGCGCAGGTGGTGCTCAACTTGCGCGTTCCGGGGAGGGTCGCTACCAGCGTGTACGGGTCGGTGGCGGCCGGCTCCCAGGCCACCCCGGCGTCGTCCAGGGCTGCGCGCAGGAGGGTCAGGGCCTCGTCCTTGGTGCGGATTGCCATGGGGATGACGTTACTCGCCGGTACCCGCCAGGCGCAGCCTCAGCCGTCGCACGGCCGGCTCGGCCGGGTCACCCGGCTCGGTCGCGTCACCCGGCTGGGTCGGGCGGCTCAGGCCGGCTCAGGTCAGCCGCCGCCGGGCGGCGGCCAGCCGACCGGCCGGGCGGGCCAGGCTGCCGGCGTACACCTCGGCGGTGGTCGCCGCGGCGGTGTCCCAGCCGAAGGCCGACGCGTGCCGGGCCGCCGCCGCGCCGCGTCGGGCCACCAGCGCCGGATCGGTGACGTACGGCTCCAGCGCGTGCGACCACTCCAACGGGTCGTGGCCGCGCACCAGGGTGCCCGTCTCGCCGTCCCGCACCGCGACCGGCAGGCCGCCCACCGCGGCCGCCACCACCGGGGTGCCGCAGGCCTGCGCCTCCAGCGCGACCAGGCCGAACGACTCGCTGTACGAGGGCATCACCAGGGCCGTCGCCGCGCGGTACCACTGCGCGAGCCGCTCCTGGCCGACCGGCGGATGGAAGCGCACCACGTCGGAGATGCCGAGCTGAGCGGCGAGCTTGTGCAGGCTCTCCGGCCGGGCCAGCCCGGTGCCGGACGGCCCGCCGACCACCGGCACCACCAGGCGCTCGCGCAGCTCGGGGCGGCGGGCCAGCAGCGCGGCAACCGCCCGCAGCAGCACGTCCGGGGCCTTCAGCGGCTGGATCCGACCGGCGAAGAGCAGTACGGCGGCGTCCTGCGGCAGGCCCAGCCGGGCCCGGACCGCGGACTGCGACTGCGACCGCGAGCCGCCCGGACGGAACACCTCCAGATTGACCCCGGGGTGGACGACGGCCAGCTGGTCCGGCCGGGCGGCGTAGTGCAGCGCCAGCTCGGCGGCCTCCTCGGTGGTGTTGGCGATCAGCCGGTCGGCCGCCTCCACCACCTGCGTCTCACCGATCACCCGGGCCGCGGGCTCGGGCGTGTCGCCTTCGGCCAGCGCGGCGTTCTTGACCTTCGCCATGGTGTGCATGGTGTGCACCAGCGGCACCCCCCAGCGCTGCGCGGCCAGCCAGCCGACCTGCCCGGAGAGCCAGTAGTGCGAGTGCACCAGGTCGTAGTGGCCGGGGCGGTGGCCCGCCTCCGTCCGCAGCACCCCGTGGGTGAAGGCGCACAGCTGGGCCGGCAGGTCCTCCTTGATGAGGCCCTCGTACGGCCCGGCGGTGACGTGGCGGACCAGGACGCCCGGAGCCAGCTCGACGGTCGGGGCGTCGTCCGAGCAGATCGCCCGGGTGAACACCTCGACCTCGATGTTGAGATCGGCCAGGCGCTTCGCCAGCTCGACGATGTAGACGTTCATCCCGCCTGCGTCCCCCGTGCCGGGCTGGTGCAGCGGCGAGGTGTGCACGCTCAGCATCGCTATCCGGCGCGGGCGGCGGCGCCCCGGGACGAGCGACTGGAGCCGGCCGCGCGCGGGCGCGGCGGCCTGGGCACGGCGTACCGAACGGACGGGGTGCTGGATCACCTGGCTGAAGCCTCCTCTGTGCGGCCCGTCAAAGCGGTCCGCGTCCGGGCCGCCCGCTGTCCGGTGTGCGCTGCCCCGTCCGGGCACACATCACCACCAGGATGCCAACCACGCGGGCGGCGTCCGGCATTCCCGGCCCGCCCCACGAGCCGTACGGACCGGCGTCGCCCCTGGTCAGCGCGGTGCCGCCGGCGCCCCGACTACCCTTCTGGGCATGGCTGCCTCCTTCGACCCCGCGACCGCCGCGCCCGCCCGCGGGCGGACCGGACGCCCCGTGGGGACCGTCACCCGGGGCACCACCAACACCAACCGGCTGCGCCGGATGGACCGCTGGATCGCCCACGCCCTGGGCGGGACGCTGCGCGCCGCCGGCCGCCCGCCGGTCGCGGTGGACCTCGGCTACGGCGCCGCCCCGTGGACGGCCGTCGAGCTGGCCGGGCGGCTGCGCGCGGTGCGCCCGGACGTCCGGGTGGTCGGGATCGAGATCGAGCCGGAGCGGGTCGCGGCCGCGCTGCCGTACGCCGAGCCGCCGCTGCTCACCTTCCGGCGCGGCGGCTTCGAGGTACCGCTGGACGGCGGCGTACCGGCCCAGCTGATCCGGGCGGCCAACGTGCTGCGGCAGTACGACGAGTCGGCGGTGGCCGGGGTCTGGGAGCGGCTGTGCGCGCGACTCGCCCCGGACGGCCTGCTGGTCGAGGGCACCTGCGACGAGATCGGACGGCGGCACGTCTGGGTCGCGCTCGGCCCGGAGGGGCCCCGGACGGTGACCTTCGCGGTCCGGCTGGGCGGCCTCGGCCAGCCCTCCGACCTGGCCGAACGGCTGCCGAAGGCGCTGATCCACCACAACGTGCCGGGCCGGCCGGTGCACGCCTTCCTGACCGACTTCGACCGGGCCTGGGCGGCGGCCGCGCCGTACGGCGCGTTCGGCGCGCGGCAGCGCTGGGTGGCCGCCTGCACGGCACTGACGGGCAGTTGGCCACTGGTGGACGCGCGGGGGCGCTGGCGGCAGGGCGAGGTCACGCTGCCCTGGTCGGCGCTCGCGCCGTAGCCGCCCGGTGGTGGCCGGGGCGAACGGGAGCTGGTGAGCGATCCGACGCATTCACTCGAACGAGTTATCGAATATCTCTGGCGCGTTGACGCCTCGTCACGCGACGATGGATCCCACCGGGCGGTGGCACCACACGCCGCCCGGTACGCACCGCGCCCCGCCCAGGCCACTCCCGTCCTGTCGTGTCCCGTCCTGTCCCGCCGTCAGCCGTCCCGCCCGAGCAGTTCCTCTCGGGCCCGCTCGAACACCTCGTACATCTCCGACCCGAACAGCACGAACCGCACCTCCGCCAGCTCCGCACCCGCCTCCGCGTCACCGCCGCCCAACACCCGCGCGACGGTGGCCAGCGCGATCCGGGCCGCGTCCGCGGGCGGCCAGCCGTAGATCCCGGCCGACACGGCCGGGAAGGCCACCGTGCGCGCGCCCAGCTCCGCGGCGGTGCGCAGCGACTCGCGATAGCAGGAGGCCAGCAACTCCGCCCGTTCCTCGTACTCCTCCGCCCGGTACACCGGCCCGACGGTGTGCACCACCCACCGGGCCGGGAGCCGTCCGGCCGTCGTCGCCACCGCACGCCCGGTGGGCAACCCCTTGCCCCAGTGCGAGGCGCGCAGCCGACGGCAGTCCGCCAGGATCTCCGGCCCGCCCCTGCGGTGGATCGCACCGTCCACCCCGCCACCCCCCAACAAGGACGAGTTGGCGGCGTTCACCACCACGTCCACCTGCTGTTCCGTGATGTCACCCTCGACCAGGGTGATCCGTGCCACCATCGTCTGCCTCCTTCCCCGCCCCGCGCGGCAGCCGCCGGGACGGGCATCCGAGCCGCCGTCCGAGTCCGATCACCGCACCGCCACCGGCGTGGCAATAACCACAACGGCGCCGGTCGGCCCGAGAAATCCCCGGAGATCACGTTATGGTCGCGAGAAGTTCCCCGACGCACGGTGCCAGGCGGGCACTGCGGACGGACATCGACCGTTACGCAGTCGGGGAAAGGGAGGAACGACCGATGCCCGCAACGGGAGACGGGCGGGCACCTGGTGCCGCGGACCTGCCGGGCGCCCATGGCGGCGCCCCCGTCGGCCATGCCCGCAACCGCCCCGCCACGACCGGCCAGGCGACGGCGACTCCCCCGATACCCCACCCCCGCTCGCAGGCGGTCCGGGCCGCGCACGCCGCCCACCCGTCCCACGTCTCCGAGGTGCCGTCGAGGCCCGGCCCCGACAGCCCCGCCGAGGGCGGCACGCCGCTGCGGCTCCTGGTCATCGAGGACGACGCGTCGGACGCCCAGCTGATCAAGGCAGCGGTGGCCGACAGCGGCGCCTCGATCGAGATCCACTGGGCCCGCGGCCTCGACCAGGCCGCCGGACTGCTCGCCCCGTCCGCGCTCTCCAGCCGGCGCGGCCGCGCCCGCGGCCCCGAATTCGGGTGCGTGCTGCTCGACCTCGCCGCGCCCGCCGACCTGCCGCGCCCGGCCGACCCCTCCGACTCCGCCAACTCCTTCGGCTCTGCTGGCTCCACCGGCTCCACCGACGGCCTGGAAGGCCTGCACGAGCTGCTCCGCCGGGCCCCGCACACACCCGTCGTGGTGCTCACCGACGCCGCCGGAGCCGAACTCGGCGCGGCCGCCGTCGCCGCCGGCGCCCAGGACTTCCTGATCAAGAACGAGACGGACGGCCCGCTGCTCGCCCGCGCGCTGCGCTACGCCGTCGAACGCAAGCGCGCCGACGAGTCCCAGCGCCGCCTGGTCGAAGCCGAGCTGCGCGGCCAGGAGAACGCCCGCCTCCAACGCCACCTGCTGCCCACCCCGCTGCTCGACGGCGCCGGGCTCTCCTTCACCCGCCGCTACCGCCCCGGCCGCCGCCGCGCCCTGCTCGGCGGCGACTTCTACGACGCCGTGCGCACCGACGACGGCACCGTCCACGTCGTGATCGGCGACGTCTGCGGCCACGGCCCCGACGAAGCCGCGCTCGGCGTCGCACTCCGGATAGCGTGGCGCACCCTGGTCTTCGCGGGCCTCACCGGCGAGGCCCTGCTCACCACCCTCCAACACGTGCTGGAACACGAGCGGCGCAGCGACGAGATCTTCGCGACGCTCTGCATGCTCGTCATCGAACCCGGCGGCACCGGCGGCCTCGACTCGCTCGGCTCCGGCGAGCGGGCCCGGCTTTACCTCGCCGGGCACCCGGCGCCGCTGCTGCTCGGCCGCGACCACCAGCCGGTCTCCTTGCCGGCCGACTACGCCGGGCCCGCGCTCGGCCTGCTGCCGTGCCACGACGGGCAGGCCGCCTGGCCCGCCCAGGAGATCGAACTCCGGCCCGGCTGGCGGCTGTTGCTCTACACCGACGGGCTGATCGAGGGCCGGGTCGGGGCCGGCTCCCGGCGCCTGGGCCAGGACGGGCTCGCGGACCTGATCGGCGACCACCAAGCCGCCGGGCTGACCCGGGGGCGGCTGATCGACAGCGCCATCGCCGAGGTCGAGGAGCTGAACGGCGGCGCGCTGACCGACGACGTCGCGGTGCTGCTGCTGGAGCGCAACCCGGTGCAGCTGATCCTCGGCTGACAGTCGGGCGGGCGGGCCCGCGGGTGGCCGCGCAGGCAGGCACGCGGGCCGACAGGCAGGCGGACAAGCGGCGGCCCGGGCGGGTGAACTCACCGCCCGGGCCGCCGTCTTGTCCGCCGCTCCGCCTACCAGGGCCCGTACGGGCCGGTGTTGCTCCGGCCGCCGCCTCCGGTCAGCGCCCGGATCGCGGGGCGGACGTCCACCACGTAGACGATCGAGGCGACCAGGCCGGCCAGGGTGCCGATGCCGGTGAAGAAGTTCACCCCGAACAGGAAGTCCCAGCCGAAGGAGATCGCGAGGATCACGATCCAGAACCCCTTGGTCTTCTTGTCCGCCGCCCGGTAGGCGTCCTCGCGGCGGGTGGCCGCGTCGACCAGGGCGAACAGCTTGTAGGCCAGGATGGCGATCGTCGCCCACCAGATCGGGTTCAGGTAGGAAAAGGCCAGAATCTGGAGCACTCCGACCATCACGATCTCCTCTGTCTCTCGAACTCCGGCGCTTCGATCGCCGCCCATCCTGGCACGGCGGCCGTCCGCACCGCGGTCAACGTCCCGTGGTCACCGAATGTGCCCCCGTCAGCGGTCCCCACTCACTCCGAGTCGGCGGCAGCGGCCTTCCGGGCCCGGGCGGACTTCTTCGGCGTCGGCTCGGCGGCGCCGTCCTCCACCAGCTCGGCCTCCACCAGTTCGACCTCGACCGGCTCCTCGGCCGGGCGGGCGCCCCCGATCGGACCGGCGGCCTCGGCCGGCGTGGCGGGGCGGGCCTTGTCCACGGCGACCTTGCCGCGCTCGGCCAGCTCGTCGTACGTCTCCTTGGCCTTCACCGCCAACTCGACCGCACGGGCCACCTGCTGCAGCGCGAAGCCCTGAGCCCGCTCCTGCAGCGCCTTGAGATCGGTCGGCAGGGTCGTGACCGCCTCGCTGACCTTGGCCGGCGCCCCGACCAGCAGCGACTGCGCCTCCTGGAGCCTGGCGGTGGCCTTCTCCTGCGCGCCCCTGCGGTCCGCCGCCAGCGCCTCGACCTTGCCCGGCACCTCCCGCAGCTTCTCGTACGCGAGGTCCCCGGCACCGGCCAGGGCGTACAGCGGGGTGGGGTCGCTGAGGGTCTTCTTGATGTCGTCGGTGATAGGCATGGCTACCGGTCCTCCCGGTGGGTGTTCTGGGTGGCTGAGTCGTCGGTCGTCGCACCGGAGGCCGGAGCGGCGTTCTCCTTGAGGAAGGCGTCGTAGACCGCGAGCAGCGCCTGCTTCTGCCGCTCGTTGATCAGCGGATCGGCCAGGATCGAGGCCCGCAGTTCCAGGCCCTCGCCCCGCCGCTCCTCCAGGATCCCGGCCTGGACGTACAGCGTCTCCGCCGAGATCCGCAGCGCCTTGGCGATCTGCTGCAGGATCTCCGCGCTCGGCTTGCGCAGCCCGCGCTCGATCTGGCTGAGGTACGGGTTGGACACGCCTGCGGCCTCCGCCAGCTGCCGCAGCGAGTACTGCGCGTTGCGGCGCTGCTCCCGGATGTACTCGCCCAGCGAGGCGACGTTGAGTGAGGCCATGCAGACAGCGTGCAGCACCCTGCTTGCATTTGCAAGCAGGGTGCTAGCGGGAGCAACCGCGACGGCGGGGCGGGGGCGTGTCCGCTGGTCGGCCACTCCGCGGTCGACGGCTGCGCCACCTCGGCCTCGGCCGGAGAGCGCCATGTCGGCGGCGGCGACGCCTACCGGTCGCTAGGCTTCTGCCACAACCAATGGGCCAGCCAAGGGACTTCGACACATGTGGCGATCCAACCGACTCGTGGGCGCGGTAGTTCTCCTCACGGCCGGCCTCGCGACCGCGTGCACTGGGGGTGGCACCGCGGCTCAAGGGGAAGACGGGCCGTGGGTCTTGAACGGGATCGCCGCCACGTCTGCCGGTGAGTCGATCCAGCGCAGCATCGACGCGCCGCCCTCCAAGGGGACGGCGAAAGTTCTTGGGGTCGCCGTGATTTCGGGCACCGACGTGGTCCTCTTCGTGCGGGGCGGAGCCTGCCAGGTGGCGTTCCTGCCGGACTCGCTGACCGAGCCGACCGCGGCCGCTCCGACGTCGTTCGGATCGTCCCGGCCGGCCGGCCGCACCGGCTTCTCGGACGCCCATCAGGAATTCCCCGGGACGGTTCTCGAAGGGAAATACACCCTGGCGACATCCCGACTGGAGCCCTTCGAATTCGCGACCGTCGGATGCTCCGAAAAGGCGATGACAGTCAGAATCGAAGGGATCGGGGAATCGGCTCCGATCCGGAAGAAGTCAGGTGACTCGCTGTTGTTCTGGCGAGAAGCCGAGGACGCGGTGCTCGTCGTTGGCCTCCCGGAGGGCGTCCATCGGCCGGCTCCGGGCGTCGGTTGAGTGTGGCGGCAGCCCGCAGCCGGTCTGGGGTTCGCCGTCGCTGAGGTGGGCCGGCCACTGAGGCGGGCCGGCCGGTCAGGCGGACTCGGGCAGGCGGATGGGCATCAGGACGGAGAAGGTGCCCGCGCGGCCCGGGGTGCGGATGGCCAACGGTGCGATGGGGCCGCCGAGTTCGAGCAGGAGTTGTTCGGGCCGACCGGCGTCGAGGGCGTCGAGGAGGAAGTCCCGGTTGACGGCCAGTCGGAAGCCGTCGGGGGTGGGTTCGGCGGCGACGGTCAGGCGGCCGTCGCCGGTCAGGGTGAGGACGGTGACCGCGCAGTCGGCGCCGTCCGGGCCGGAGGGCAGGGTGCGGGTGGCGCCGGTCTCGACGGCGGCGCGCAGTTCGGCGGCGGCGAGGGTGATCCGGTGCTCGGGTTCGAGCCTGGTGAGGGCGCGGTGGTCGGGGTAGTCGAAGTCCGGGGCGGCGCCCTCGATGCGGTGGGCCCCGGCTTCGGCGCGGACCAGACCGCTGCCGAGGGTGAGCCTCACCTCCGCAGCACCCGCGCCCGCGCCCGCGCCGAGCAGCGCGCGTAGGGCGTCCACCAGTGGGGTCGGCACGATCGTGCCGGTCGCAGGCCGCTCGGGCGTGTCGCCGGTGGCGGGCACCTCGGCGAAGGCCATCCGGTAGCGGTCGGTGGCGACCAGGCGCAGCACCGGACCGTCCGGCTCGAACAGCACGCCGGCGAGGGAGGGCAGCTCCGGGTCGCCGCAGACCGCGAAGCGGACCGCGTCCAGGGCGGCGGCCAGGGCCTCGGCCGGGACGGTGAGGCGCAGGTCGGCGGGGGTGGTGGGCATCGGTTGCTCCCTCTGGTCGATCATCGCGTGGATCAGGGAGAGCTCGCGGCGGGCGTCGGCCAGGCCGTCCTCCAGCCGCCGCAGGTGCGCGTCCAGCACCCGCCGGGCCTCGCCGCCGGCGGGCGCGGCGCCGAGCACCGCGCGGATGCCGGCCAGCGGCAGGCCGACCCGGCGGAGCCGGGCCAGCAGCCGGGCGTCGGCGAGCTGGCCGGGGCGGTACCAGCGGTAGCCGGTCTGCGGGTCGACCCAGGCCGGGGTGAGCACCTCGGCGCCGTCGTAGTAGCGCAGGGTGCCGACGCCGAGGCCGCTGGCGCGGGCCAGCTCGCCGATGCTGTGCAGCTCGCTCTCCATGCGGGTGACTCTGCGGGCTCGACCTGGTCGAGGGTCAAGCCCGCTCGGCGGCGCCGCCGGAGCCGCCGGAGCCGGCGGGGGCGGCGGGAGCGGCGGGAGCGGGGGCGGGGGCGGGGGCTGAAGGGCCGGGGTCGGTGGGGTGGGTGAGGTGGGCGAGCTTGTGCGGGTTGCGGACGGCGCGGATCGCGGAGATCAGGAGCGTGCCGTCCGCCCCCTCGACGAAGTCGAACACCGAGACGGAGTCGACCGCGCCGTCCACGGTGATCAGCAGCCCGGGCTCGCCGTTGACCAGGACGGGCCGGACGGCAGCGCCCTCGCCCAGCCGGCCGAGCACGCCGAGGGCGAAGCGGGCGACGTTCTCGGCGCCGGTGACCGGCCGCAGCGCCGCGCGGATCACCCCGCCGCCGTCGCTCCAGGTCGTGACGTCCGGGGCGAGGAGTTCGAGCATCCGGTGGAGGGCGCCGCCGGCGCAGGCCGCCAGGAACTCGTCGGTGGCCCGGCGGCGCAGCTGGGGCGGCGCGTCGTAGCGGGGGCGGCGGGCGCGGACGTGCGCCCGGGCGCGGCTGCCGACCTGGCGGCAGGCGGTCTCGGTACGGTCCAGCGCCTCGGCGATCTCCTGGTAGCTGAAGCCGAAAGCCTCCTTGAGGACGAACACCGCCCGCTCCAGGGGGGACAGGCTCTCCAGCACCACGAGCAGGGCGAGCGACACGGTCTCGGCGCGCTCGACGCCGTCGGTCGCGTCCGGCTCGGCGACCAGCGGCTCGGGCAGCCACGGGCCGACGTAGGACTCGCGGCGGACGGCGGCCGAGTCCAGCCGGTTGAGGGCGAGGTTGGTGACCGTACGGGCCAGGAAGCCGCTGGGGCTGGCGACCGGGCCGGTGACGCCGCTCCAGCGCAGCCAGGCGTCCTGGACCAGGTCCTCGGCGTCGGCGACGCTGCCGAGCATCCGGTAGGCGATGCCGAAGACCATCCGCCGGTGCTGCTCGAAGTCGGCCAGCCGGGTGGCGGCCGCTCCGGACTCGTGGGTGTCGGTCACCCTCGGGACGCTATCGCACGGTAGCCGCGGCCCCTCAGCCGCGGAAGGCGTCGTACGCGGGGGCGAGCAGGACGGCGAGATCACGGCCGTGGACGGTGATGCCGGAGCGGCCGAGGCGGCGCAGCGAGGACTCGTCCGGTTCATCCAGGTCGTCCGGTTCGTTCGGTTCTCGCTCGGGTGGGGCGGGGCGCAGGGTGAAGTCGCCGCGCCAGTAGGCGGCGACGTGGACCATCGGGGCCGGCTGCTCGGTCATGCGCTCTCCCGGGCTCATACGTCCTCCTCGGTCATGCGTCCTCCTCGGCGACGGCGTCCTCCCGGGTGAGGGCGACCAGTTCGCGCAGGTCCCCGAGTGGCAGGTCGGTGAGCCAGCGCTCCCCCTCCCCCACCACCGTCTCGGCCAACGAGCGCTTGGCGGCGAGGAGTTCGTCGATCCGCTCCTCGACGGTGCCGACGCAGACCAGCCGGCGGACCTGGACGTCCCGGCGCTGGCCGATCCGGAAGGCGCGGTCGGTGGCCTGCTCCTCGACCGCCGGGTTCCACCAACGGTCCAGATGGATCACCTGGTTGGCAGCGGTCAGGTTGAGGCCGGTGCCGCCGGCCCGCAGCGAGAGCAGGAACACCCTTGGCCCGTCCGGTGATTGGAAACGATCGACCAACTCCTCGCGGCGCGCCCGAGCCACGCCGCCGTGCAGGTAGAGCACCTCCTCGCCGAGCCGGTGCTCCAGGTACGGGCGGAGCATCGTGCCGAACTCGGCGTACTGGGTGAAGACCAGCGTCCGGTCACCCTCGGCCAGCGCCTCCTCCAGCAGCTCGGCCAGCCGGGCGACCTTGCCCGAACGCTCGCCCAACGCCGATCCGTCGTGCAGGAGTTGGGCCGGATGGTTGCAGACCTGCTTGAGCTTGCCGATCGCCGCCAGGACCGTGCCGCGCCGCTCCACGCCCTTGATCCCCTCGACCCGCCGCAGCAGGTCGGCGACCACCGCCTGGTAGAGGCCGGCCTGTTCGGCGGTGAGGTTGCACCAGACGGTCATCTCCTGCTTGGCGGGCAGGTCGGCCGCCACCGCCGGGTCGGACTTGAGCCGACGCAGCACGAACGGGGCGGTGCGGCGCCGGAGTTCGGCGGTGCGCTCGGGACTGCGGTGCAGCTCGACCGGGATCGCGTACCGCTCCTTGAAGCGCTCGGCCGGACCGAGCAGGCCCGGGTTGGCGAAGTCCAGGACGGCGTGCAGTTCGGAGAGCCGGTTCTCCACCGGGGTGCCGGTCAGCGCGATCCGGTGGCGGGTGACGGGCAGGGCGCGGATCGCCCGGGACTGCGCGGTGCCGGTGTTCTTGATGTGCTGGGCCTCGTCGGCGACCACCCGGCGCCAGCGGATCCTCCGCAGGGCGGGGAGGTCGCGCTGGACCAGCCCGTAGGTGGTGATGACCAGATCCATGCCGCTTACGGCTTGGGCGAGTTGCTCCGCGCCGAGGCGGCCGGAGCCGTGGTGGACGTACCGCCGCAGGGCGGGGGCGAAGCGCTCGGCCTCGCGCTGCCAGTTGCCGACCAGGGACATCGGGCAGACCAGCAGGGTGGGGCCGGTGGCTGGCTCGGTCGGTACGGCCTGCTCGGCCTGCTCGGCGGCCAGCAGGGCGAGGGTCTGCACGGTCTTGCCGAGGCCCATGTCATCGGCGAGGACGGCGCCGAGGCCGAGGCCGGACATCGTCCGCAGCCAGGCCAGCCCGCGCTCCTGGTACGGGCGCAGGACCGCGCGGAAGTCCGGGGGCAGCACCGGGGCGGGCCCGGCGTCGGCCCGCCCGGCGAGCAGGTCGCCCAGGGGGCCGTCCGCCCGGACGGACGTGACGGGCAGCCCGGCGACCGTGGCCTGCGGGTCGAGGGCGAGCCGCAGCAGGTCGGCGGTGGCGGGCACGTCGTCGCGCCGGGTGGCGAGGAAGTCGAGCGCGGCGGCGATCTGCGCCGGGTCGGCCTCCAGCCAGGTGCCCCGCACCCGGACCAAGCCCTGCTTGGCGGCGGCCAGTTCGGCCAGTTCCTGCTCAGTCAGGGGCGCCCCGTCCGGGCCGAGCGCGGCCTGCCAGCGGAAGGCGACCACGGCGTCCCGGTCCACCTGGCCGGTGGTCGCGAGCGCGCCGGGCGCGGGTGGGGTGGTGGCGCGCAGGGCGAGCCCGAGCCGGGGGCGGCGGCGCCACCAGGCGGGGAGCAGCACGCCGAAGCCGTCCTCGGCGAGGGCGGGCGCGGCGGTGCGCAGGAAGTCCAGCGCGCCCGCCCGGTCGAGCGGCAGGGCCGACGGGCGGGAGCGGTGGCGCAGCCCGTCCAGGGCGGCCCAGCGGTGGGCGGCCCGGGCGAGTTCGGCGACCAGGACGTCGGTCGGGTCGGCCGCCGGGGCGGCGGCTGGGGCTGCGGCTGGGTTGGCAACTGGGCGTGCGACAGGGTCGGCGGTCTTGCGGGCGAGGGCGGCGTACCCGGCGCCGCCCTCGTGCAGGTCGGCGGCACGGATCAACAGGGACGGCTCGTCCACCGCCTGGAGCAGGAACTCCAGCTGCCAGGCGTCGTCGGACAGGCGGCCCTCGGGGTCGTCGTCGCCGGAGCCGAGCGGCTCGACCAGGCGGAAGCAGAGCCGCAGCGCGGGGTGGGCGGGCGCGGCGGCCGCGTACCAGGCGGCGACGCGGCGACGCAGTTCGGCGAAGTCCTCGGGCGGAACGCCGTCGAGGCCGCCGCCGGGACCGCTGCCGGAGCCGCCGTCGAGGTCGCCGCCGGGGGCGGCAAGGGGGGCGGCGAGGGCGTGCAGCCACCGCTCGGCTGCCCCCGCGCCGGGTTCGGCCGCTCCCGGGAAGGGGAAGTGCGTGTCGGCCAGGGCGGCGCGGGCTTCGGCGTCCACCAATGCCTCCAGCACGGAGTCCAGCAGTGCCTCCCCGGTGCCGGCGCCGTGCGGCCATTCCCCGAGCAGGACCGGCGGGCAGCCCGCCGCCAGCGCGGCGGCCTCGCGGCGGCCGGCCGAGGTCGGGTCGGGCCGCCAGCGGGCCTGCGGGCGGCCGTCGGCCAGGACCGGGAGCGGCAGCACCCGGCCCCGGCCGACCGTCCGCCAGGCGAGGTCGTGCGCCCCGGTGAGCCAGCGCAGTGAGGGACCGTGGACGACCTCGACGCGCCCGGCGCCGGGCAGGTCGGTGCTGGTGACGGCCCAGTGCGGGTCGAAGACCTCGCCGAGCAGTTGGGCGGCGTCCCCGGCCTCGAAGAGCAGCGCCGGCACCCGCCAGGGGGCGAGCACCGCGCCGCCGCGCGGCGGTGTGACCGGCAGGTCGGGCGAGGGTGCGGGGGCGGCGCCGACGGTGGGCAGCAGGAGGGTGGCCCAGCGCTCGGGGGCCTGGCCGGCGAGCCAGCCGAGGCCGGGGCCGATGCCGCCGAGCACGGCGGCGAGTTCGCCGGCCGGGCAGGCGTAGGGGTGGGCGCGCGGGGCGGGGCGGTCGGGCTGCGGCCTGGCGGCGCCGGGGTGGGCGTGGGCGTCCTCGGCCCAGAGCGCCAGCCGTCCGTCCGCCCGCCAGAGTGCGTGCAGGACGAACATCGGGAGCCTTCCGGGCTGGTGGAAGCGGTTGTTCGCAGCCTAGCCGGGAGGGCCGACAGGACCGGTCGGCTGAGCCGTTCGGGGGATCTCCGACGAGCATGGTTGAAAGTTGAACGAAACTGCCCTACGCTGGAGCCAACAAGTTGAAGCCTAAACAAATGGCTTCGGACCCGAGGAGGAGCCATGGGCCTGTTCAACCGCACCAAGACGACCACCCCCGCCACCACCGCCGTCCAGACCCAGGCAGGCCCGGACCTCGCCCACCTGACCGGCGACTGGGCGATCGACACCACGCACAGCGAGGTCGCGTTCTCGGTGCGCCACGCCATGGTCACCAACGTCAAGGGCCGCTTCACCGAGTACGACGGCAAGCTGCACCTCGACGGCAGCACCCCCGGCAACTCCTCGGCCGAACTGGTCATCAAGGTCGCGAGCGTCGACACCAACCAGGCCCAGCGCGACGAGCACCTGCGCACCGGCGACTTCTTCGCCGCCGAGACCCACCCGGAGATCCGCTTCCGCAGCACCTCCACCGAGCGGGTCGGCGACGACGCGTACCGGATGGCCGGCGAGCTCACCATCAAGGGCACCACCCGCCCGGTCGTGCTGGACCTGGAGTACACCGGCAGCGCCATCGACGCGTACGGCGCCCAGCGGGTCGGCTTCGAGGGCAAGGCCGTCGTCGACCGCACCGACTTCGGCCTGACCTACAACGCCGCCCTGGAGACCGGCGGCGTCCTGATCGGCGAGAAGGTCAAGCTCAGCTTCGACATCTCCGCCGTCAAGGCCGCCTGACCGGGCGCCCGACCGGGCGGGACCGCCCCGCCCCCCATGAGCACCGCCCCTGCCTATCCCCCCGAGGCAGGGGCGGTCCCGTTCCCGGGCGCGCCCCTCATGCGCGTCATGCGCCTGCCCCGCGCGCGCCGCTCCCGCACCCGTCCCCTCGCGTGTTTCCCGTCAACCGGCCGGCAGCAGCGCCGCGTCCACCGCCGGCAGCCAGCTGCCCGGCGGCCGGCGCAGCCAGCCCTCGGCCGCGCCCAGCTCGCCCGCCGCGGCTGCCAGCGCGCGCAGCCCCGGGTGCCGTTCGCCGGGCCGGTGCACCAGGCTGACCAGGCTCAGCGGCACCGGGTCCACCAGCGGCACGTTGACCGTGCCCGGGATCCTCGGGCCGCCGACCGTGGTCAGCATCGGGTCGCCGTGCCGGGCCAGGTAGCGGGCGGTCTCGTCCACGCCCACCGGCGGGACGTACGGGTCCGCCGCCGTCAGGCCGTGCTCGCGCAACAGCCGGATGCCGAGGTCGGCCCACTCGGTGGTGGCCGGGTTGCCCGCGCAGATGTCGACGGGGTGCCCCACCAGCTCGGCCGGACGCAGCCCGGAACGCCCTGCCAGCGGATGGGTGTCCGCCATCATCACCGAGATCCGCTCCAACCGGACGGGCAGCTGGACGAGTTGGCCGCGCACCGGGGCGGGCAGTCCGGCAAAGCGGCCGAAGGAGGCGTCCAGCCGGTGGGTCAGCAGTTCGGCGGCGGCCGCGGCCAGCCCGCCGTGGAAGCGGGCCAGCAGCTCCCCCTCGGGCCAGGCGGCGCGGGCCCGTTCGAGCACCCGGTCGGCGGTGAGGTCCGGGCCGGTGACGTCGCTGTTGAGGTCGAGCAGCAGCGGCCGGGCGGCGGCCCCGGCGAGGATCTCGTCGTGCAGGGCGAGGAGTCGGCGCGCCCGGGGCAGCAGCCGCTGCCCGGCCGGGGTGAGGTCGACGCTGCGGGTGGTGCGGGTGAACAGCGCGTCGCCGAGTAGCCCCTCCAGGGTCCGGACGTCCCGGCTGAGGGCCTGCTGGGCGATGTGCAGTTGCTCGGCGGCCCGGCCGAAGTGCAGGGTCTCGGCGGTCGCTACGAAGCCGCGGAGCAGGCGGGGGTGCAGGTCACGGGGCATGGACGGCAGATTAACAACAGTGTGTTGTGAGTGCGGCGGAACGGGTGTTGGACGGCCGGCACCCGCTGCGGCGAGGCTGTGGGACATCCCGCCCCCCTTCGTTCCTGCCCAGGAGCCCCATGCCCCCGCGCGCCTCCCTCGCCTCCTACCGGCGGCTGTTCGCAGCCCCCGGCGCCGCCGCCTTCACCCTGGCCGGACTGCTCGGCCGGCTAGCGCTGTCGATGACCGGCGTCTCCCTGGTGGTGCTGCTCTCCGAGCGGCGCGGCTCGTACGGGCTGGCGGGGTCGGTCTCGGCGGCCGGACTCGTCACCGGCGCGATCGGCATGCCGCTGATCGGACGGCTGGTGGACCGGTACGGGCAGGCCCGGGTGTCGGTGCCGGCCGCGCTGTACAACGTCCTCCCACTCGCCGGCCTGCTGCTCTGCGTCCGGCTGGGCGCGCCGGACTGGACGCTCTACCTCTGCTCCGCGGCCTGCGCCGCCGCCCCCAACCTCGGCGGCATGGCCCGCTCCCGCTGGGCCCACCTGTACCGCGACGACCCGGCCGCCCGGCACCTGGCCAACTCCTTCGAGCAGGCCCTGGACGAACTCTGCTTCATGGCCGGACCGGTGCTCGCGATGCTGCTCTGCACCACGCTCGTCCCGGAAGCCGGACTGATCACCGCCGGCACGCTCGGCACCGCCGGCACCCTGCTCTTCGCCGCCCAGCGGCGCACCGAACCACCGCTGCCGCCCGCCCCGGCGCCGGGGCGGGCCGCGACCGGGCAGCGGCACGGCTCCCCGCTGCGGGCACCCGGGCTGCGCGTGCTGGTGCTGACATTCCTCGCGACCGGCATGGTCTTCGGTGCCACCGAGATCACCACCGTGGCGTACGCCGACGCCCTGGGGCACAAGGCGGTGGCCGGAGCACTGCTCGCCCTCGTCGCGGCCGGATCCTGCCTGGCGGGGCTGCTGTTCGGCCTGCTGACGCCACGCCGCGCCCCGGGGGCGCGCTTCCTGATCGGGGCGTCCGCGATGGCCGGCGTGCTGTTGCTGCCGCTGGCCGCCGGACTCGGCGGCGCCGGACTCGGGGTGCTCGGGGTGGTGCTGTTCGCGGCCGGCACCGCCACCGCGCCGACCATGGTGACCGGCATGACGCTCATCCAGGGCCTGCTACCACAGCGGCAGTTCAACGAGGGCATGGCGATGGCCGTGTCCGGCATCGTGGTCGGCATCTCGGCCGGCGCGGCACTCGCCGGGACGATCGCCGAGCACGCCGCCCCCGGCACCGGGTACGCCCTGCCGGCCTCTGCCGCGGCGCTCGCGCTGCTGATCGCGCTGGCCGGGCGCCGGCACCTGCTGGCGCGACCGTCCTCGCCGGACGGTGCGGCGGAAAATTCCGAGCGGGTTGTCAGTGCCTCCGTCTAACTTCGAGTCATGGCAGGAATCACCTACGTCCGAGGCGATGCCACCACGCCCCAGGGCAAGGGCGTGAAGGTGATCGCGCACGTCTGCAACGATCTCGGCGGCTGGGGGAAGGGCTTCGTGCTCGCGCTCTCCAGACGCTGGCCCGAGCCCGAGGCCGCGTTCCGACGCTGGCACCGGGCACGGGCGAAGAACGACTTCGGCCTCGGCGCCCTCCAGGTCGTACAGGTCGAGCCGTACATCTGGGTGGCCAACCTGGTCGGCCAGCGCGGCATCCGGACCGGCCGCTCCACCGGGGTGCCGGTGCGGTACGAGGCGATCGACACCGGGCTGGCCGCGCTGGGCGAGCGCGCGCTCGAACTCGGCGCCTCCGTCCACATGCCGCGGATAGGCTGCGGACTGGCGGGCGGGCGCTGGGAGAAGGTCGAGCCGCTGGTCACCGCCAGGCTGACGGCACGGGGTGTCCCGGTGACAGTCTACGACTTCGACTGACCGGCCCTCGACCGGCCCACCACCTCGCGCCCGACCTCGACCTCGACCAACCTCAATCGACCTCGACCGATCCCGACCGACTTTCAGGACCTTGGCCGACCCGGCCAGGCGTACACGTACTCGGGCAGCACGAACCCACCCGGGAAGACACCTTCCTGCGCCCGGATCCGTACCGCGCCCTCGCGCTCGTAGAACGCGATCGCCCGGGTGTTGTCGCGCAGCACCTCCAGGACGAGCTCCGCCCCGGGGTGCCGCTCGGCGACGTGGGCCCGGGCCGCGGTCAGCAGCTCCCGGCCGATGCCACCGCTGGTCAGGCCGGGGCGCACGTGCAGGTTGTCGATCAGTACCCGGCCGTCCGGCTGCGGGACGAGGTAGATGAACCCGACCGTCTCCCCCGCCCGTTCGGCAATCAGCAGCTCGGGCGTGTTCTCCGGCCCGCCGTAGTCGGCGTCCAGGCGCAGCGCCCACAGCTCGCGCCGCTGGGCGGCCATCCCGTCGCCGAGGCCTGCCTCCGGGACGATCCCGCGGTAGGTGGTGCGCCAGCTGAGGGCATGCAGCTCGGCGATGGACTCGGCATCCCGTACGTCGCCGCGCCGGATGGCGGCCTTCCCTGAACTGATCATGTGACCAGCCTCCCACAGAGATGGAGTTGAACATGTTCAACCGAAACGTCTACAGTTCCGTCAAGCTTTTGAACGCGTTCGAATCACCGGGGGTGGTGTTCGTGGCACCGGGTGCGGAGGGGGCATCCGGTGCCACCAACACCGACACCGGCTGGAACCTCGTCTCCGGCTAGGCTCGTCCCCGTGGACGAGCTGGCAGCGACGAACCGAACGGACGGCGAGAGCGGTACGGCCGAGGCTTCGGCCGCGCCCGGCGCGGAGGGCGGGCCCATGCCCGGCGCCCGGGCGCAGCCGAAGACCGACAAGAGTGAGGCGACCCGGGCCCTGATCCTGGAGACCGCGATGCGGCTGTTCCAGGAACGGGGCTACGAGAAGACCACCATGCGCGCCATCGCCACCGAAGCGGGCGTCTCGGTCGGAAACGCTTACTACTATTTCTCGGCGAAGGAATTCCTGATCCAGGGGTTCTACGACCGGATGACGTACGACCACGCGGCGGACGCCAGGAATCGCATGGCCAACACGCGGGACTTCGCCGAGCGGCTGGAAATCGCGCTGACCTCCTGGCTCGACACGGCCGCGCCGTACCACGAGTTCGCCGCGCAGTTCTTCCGGACGGCAGCCGACCCGACCAGCTCGCTGAGCCCGTTCTCCAATGAGTCGCACCCGGCCCGCGCGACCGCAGTGGAACTGTTCCGCGAGGTGCTGCAGGGCTCGGAGCTGGCGCCGAAGCTGGACGCCGAGCTGGTCGAGCTGCTGCCCGACGTGCTCTGGCTGCACCTCATGGTCGTGGTGCTCTACTGGGTCTTCGACCGGACCGAGGGCACCGAGCGGACCCGGGAATTCGTCCGCCGGTCCACGCCCATGGCAGCCCGGGTCATCAACCTCTCGCGCTACCGGGTGTTCCGGCCGATCGTCCGCGACGCCAAGGGCCTGATTCAGGACTTCATCCTGCCCACCATCGGCAAGACGGCGGTCAAATAGCCTTTCCGCCCGCCCCGGAAGACCGGGAGACGACGGAGGCCGGCCCCACTGCGGGGCCGGCCTCCGTCGCGTCCGTGCGAATCCGCCCGAGTCTGTGGGAATCCGTGGGAACCCGCGGAATCCGGTCGGCTCAGAACATGTCCGGGTTCCAGGCCTGCAGCGGAGTACGCAGCAACAGGTCGGCGGCGGCCGCCGCCCCCGGGCGCAGTTCGGTGAGCAGTGCGGCCGCGGCCAGCCTCGGGGCGGTCTCCGCGCCCAGGTAGAGCGAGCCCAACGCGGAGGCGCCGACGGCGAGATCGGCGTCGTCCGTGGTCCGGGCGCAGCGGCCGGTGCCGTCCGCGGCGACGTCGAGCGCCCAACGGCCGGACGCGAAACCGAGCTTGTCGTCGACCTCCAGCACCACCCGGCCGGGAGCACCGTACGTCCGCGCGCCGAACGCGGCCTCGACGTCCAGCACCCGCAGCCAGGTGAAGTCGGAGCTGTCCTCGTGCGGGGTGGCCGCGCGCCGGTCCTGGAGCAGCAGCGGCAGGGGGTCGTCCGGGGAGGCGTTGCCCACCGCGATCCTGGCCACCCAGTCGACGGAGAGCAGGAAGCGCCAGAGCTCGACCGTGGTGGGCAGGTCGAGGGCGGTGAACTCCTCGACGATGAGCGTGCAGTCGGGGTAGTCGCCGTCCCACTTGTCGTCGATCCGGTAGCTCACCAGGCCGGTGACCGCGCCGTCGGCGTCCCGGTGGACGGCCGCGAACGGCTCCTTGAAGTCGAAGCCCGGCACCTGGACCTCGCCGGTGGCGCGCTGCCACCACAGCTCGTCGCGGTCGATCGCGCCCGGCTGGGTGCGCCGCCAGCGCTCGTGCAGGCCGGGCCCGAGTTCGCGCACCTCCGCCATCGTCACGAAGTCGATCCGGCCGCCGGGAACGCCCGGCAGGCCCTCGCGCAGGCCCCGGGTGCGGCGCAGGTCCACGCGCCAGCCGGCGCTGCGGGTGGCCGGCCCGAAGCCGAACCGGCCGTAGATGTTGTACTCGGCGGCGATCAGGATGGCGACCGCCGTACCGCGCTCGGCCGCGGCCGCGAGGTCCCGGCGCATCATCGTGCTGAGCAGGCCCCGGCGGCGGTGGGTGGTGCTGACCGTGACGTGGCTGATGGCATCGGCCGTGATGACGGCGCCGCCGGGGACGGTCAACTCGGCGTCATAGCTGCGGAAGGTGGCGATCGGGCGGTCGCCGTCGAAGCCGGCCAGCATCCGGCCCGGCTCCCACTGCCGGCGGCGCACGTCCGCCGCGCTGCCCACGTGCGGGCGCAGGAAGCCGAGGGTCAGGGCGCGGTCCCAGGCCGGCACCTCGTCCTCGGATACCGCCCGCACCCGGAGCCCGTCCGCGGTGTCGACGGCCGTGTGGTCGATGCTGTTGCCCATGGGGCCACCGTACGGCGGCGCCCCGACGGCGGCACCTGGTTTAACGCATGCCCGACCCGCCGTGCTCACCCGGCACCACCACCCAGTGGTTGGAGCGCAGGACACGGTCCGCGAAGGCCCGGTCGCGCTCGCCGAGCAACCGGAAACCGAGGGCCCGGCAGATCCCGTTGGACGGGCCGTTGGTGACCCCCGGGTTCGCGTGCACCGGCCCCCAGCGGCCGTCCTCGGCGGCGGCGTCCAGCACCAGGCGGACCGCCGCCTTGGCGAGGCCGCGCCCCTGGTACCCGGGCAGCACCATCCAGCCGATCTCGGAGACGGTCTCGCCGTCCTCCTCGTCCGACCAGAGCGTGACCGTGCCCGCCGCCTCGCCGTCCTCGGCGTCGTCCGGGACGATCATCCTGATCCAGGAGCTGTCAGCCGCCACCTCGACGAGGTCCTTGCGCAGCCGCGCCTCGACCCGCTCACGGGGCAGCGGCCCGCCCAGCCCGGCCATCATCACCGGGTCGCAGCGCATCCGGACGTACGCCTCGACATCCCCGGCCCGGACGTCCCTCAGCCTCATCACGCCTCCTCAGGAACGGTTCGAGCGGCAACGATAGGGCCTTCGTCGGACTTCCCTGGGGGCCGCCGGTCGGGCGGGCCCGGGCAGGGCCGGGCGGGGCGGACCCGGCCGGTGTCAGGGGCGGGCGTAGAAGTCCGGGGTGCCCATGATCCAGAGACTGGCCTGTTTGATCGGCATGCCCGCGCGCGGGGCCTCGATCATCTGGTCGTCGCCGATGTACAGCCCGACGTGGTGGATGTCCGCGGCGCGGCTGGTGTCCGTCCAGAAGACGAGGTCGCCGGGGCGGAGTTGGCGGTAGCCGATCGGGGTGCTCTGGGCGTACTGGTCGGCGGCGAAGTGGTTGAGCTGTCGGCCGCCCTGGCGCCAGGCCATCATGGTCAGCCCCGAGCAGTCGTAGCCGTCCGGGCCCTCGCCGCCCCAGACGTACGGCAGTCCGACCTTGGACTTGGCGAAGGCGACGGCGGCGGCCGCGCCTTCGGCGGACCACGGGCGCCCAGCGGGCGGGTCGGCGGTCGGCGGTGGGGCCGGGGCCTTGGCGGCGGCCGCTGCTTCGGCGGCCTCGGCCTCGCGGGCGGCCTTCTCGGCGGCGGCGCGGGCGGCGGCCTCGGCTTCGCGGGCGGCGATCGCCTCCAGGGCCTCGCGGCGCCGGCGTTCCAGCTCGACGGTGGTGTTCCGGGCGGCGGCCAGTTCGGTGAGCAGTCGCTCGCGGCGCCGGCCGGCGGCGGCCACCTCGCCCTGCTGGGCGGCCAGCCGCTGTTCCGCCGTCGCCCTGGCTGCGGCGACCTCGGCGGCGGCCTTCTCGGCGGCCTCGGTGGCGGAGCGGGCGGCGGCGGAGGCGTTCCGGGCGGCGGCGGCCGTGGTGGTGGCGGCGTCCAGGATCTGCCGGGTGCGCTCGCTGACCTGGCCGACCGCGGCGGCGCGGTCGCCCGCCTCGCGCGGGCCGCGGGCGCCGAGCAGGGCGTTGAGCGCGGACAGTTCGGCGCCCGCGCCCTGGCGGTACGTTTCGGCGGCGAGCCGGGCGGCGTCCTCGGCGGCGGCCGCGCGCTCGGTCTCGGCGGCGGCGGCGCGCTGCGCGGCGGCGCCCTCCTCGGTACGGGCCCGGGTGAGGGCGAGCTGGGCGCCGTTGTAGGCCTCGACGGCGTGTTCGGCGCCGCGCCCGGCCCGGTCCAGTTCGGCCCGGGCGGCGGTGAGCGCGGCCTCCAGGGCGGCGACCGATGAGGCCTTGTCCTCGGCCTCCGCGCGGGCGTGGTCGATCTCCTCGGCGGTCGGGTAGGGCACCTCACCCCGGGCCGGGCCGGTCGCCGGCTCGGGGTCCACCGGGGCTGCCTGGGCGGCGGGGAGCAGCCCGAACAGGGCGGTGAGGGACAACAGGAGGGTCGGCAGGAGCCTGCGCGCCACGAGACATCCCTTCTGACGGGTCCGGAGGGGACGGCGGCGGAGGACGCGCGGCGCACGGGTGGGCGGGGCCGGGCGGCAGGGGATCCGACGAATCATCCCATCGCGTGACAGAACGGTCACATGACGCTCATGTTCTCAACTCCGACGGCCCTCACGCCGGGAAAAGCGCTCCGCCTGTCGAGTGACCATCAGATGATCCGACCGAGGCTCACCTTCAGCCGGACGCCCGAGCTGGACATACGAGGTAGACGACCGGGGACGACACACGAGGTCGACGGACTACCGGTGGATCCGGCGGGTGTGCGTCCGTAGCCGGGGGTGTCGCGCGGGCCGGCGCTCCAGGCCGGTCGGGCCGACGGCATAGGTGCGGCTGCGCCCGGCCCGGACCGCACGGCGGCGCTGCTGCGCCCGGTGCGAGCGGACCGGACCGGCCGTCGAGGCTCCGTACGGCTGCCCCTCCCCGGCCGGGGCCTGCGGCGTCGCCCCGGCGGCGGCCGCCGAGCGGCGGTCGGCCAGCCGGGCCCGGCGGCGGGCCAGCGCCCGGGCGGCGTGCGCGTCGAGGTGGGCGCTGGCCCGGGCGGCCATCTGCTCGGCCACCCGGTGGGCGGCGGGGTGGTTGGCGGGCACCTTGTCGGGCGCGCCGGCGATCAGGTCGAAGAGCCAGGTGCGGGCCCGGTCCGCGCGCCGGTGCAGCAAGCGCTCGCGCCGCAGCGCACGCGCCCGGCGCCGGGGGCGCGTGGTGTACCGCCAGCGAGCCCACGGGCTGCTCGGTCGGGCCAGCCGGACCGCGCCGATCCAGGACAGGCCGGGGACCATGATCCCGAGCAGGCCGGTCCACACCTTGCCCTTGAGCAGGGTGATCACCGAGGCCAGCGTGTTCACGGAGATCACCGTGATCAGGCCCCACCGGGTGTCCTCGCCGGGAGACGCGCCGAGCGGGACGTACCCGGTCAGCAGCAGGGCGGTGAACAGGATCCCGAAGATCACGGCGTCCACCGACTTGCGGCCCTGCTCGCTCCAGTAGACGTCGTCCAGGTGCAGGATCAGCGCGAACTCGTCCAGCACCAGGCCGCAGCCGATGCCGAAGGCCAGCCCGAACCAGTCCATCCACGGCTGCCCGCCGTAGGTGGCGAACACGCCGATGCCGCCGAGCAGCAGGAAGCCCAGGCCGAACACCATGTGGTGGATGTGCAGGCCGCCGGGGGTCACGTTGCCGGGCCACCAGCGCACCTTGGCGCGGATCATCCGGACGCTGAACCGGATGAAGACGAAGGAGGTGATGAAGCCGACCAGCAGCAGGAACAGCGGTTGCTTGTGCGCGTTGACGATGTGCTCGCGGTAGCTGTCCAGCAGTGTGGTCATGCGTCTTACCTTCGTTCCTGGTCCTGCGTCCTGCCTGCCGCGACATGGCCCGGGGCCCGAGGAGGCGCCGACACCGGTCAAACGCGCGGTCAGAACCCTCGGGTGCGCTTCGCCGCCCGACGCGGCACCGCCGGGTAGAGCGACGGGAGCTCGGCGCCGACCGGCAGTTTCAGGAACAGCCGGGCGATCTCCCCACCGAGGTTCACCCCGATCGCCAGCGCCATCGCGATCGCCGCCGCCCGGAAGACCGACACCAGACCGGTGCTGGAGTGCCCCTGGGCGAAGGCGAGCATCCCGAGGTAGAGCGCCGAACCCGGCATCAGCGGGCCGATCGCGGCGGTCACGTACGGCAGCGCCGAGTCGTTGCGGGAGCGCGCCATCAGCTGGCCGAAGAGGCCGACCAGGCCGGCCGCCACCCCGGTCGCCGCGATCGGGTTGACGCCCGCGTTGTAGACCAGCGCGCCGTAACTGGCCCAGCCGATCCCGCTGTTGACCGTGACCAGGGCGAGCGTACGGCGGTCCGTCTGCAGCAGCGTCGCGAAGGCCAGCGTCAGCACCATCGCGGCGACCATCTGGACCGGCGGGGAGCTGACCCCCGCCAGGCTCTCGTCCGGCCGCAGCTTCGCCTCGAAGCCGACGCCCAGGTAGAGGATCACCATCACGCCGATCACGATGCCGGCGACCAGGTAGACCACTTCCAGCAGGCGGGCCGCGGCGGTGATGTAGAAGCCGGTCAGGCCGTCCTGGACGGCGGCGACCAGGGCGCGCCCGGGCAGCAGCGCGAACAGGCCGCCGGTGATCACGACCGAGCCGCGCAGGCCCCAGTCGTTGAAGGACAGGATGATCCCGGAGGCCGCGGCCGGCATCGCGGCCGCGACGAACTGGTAGAACTCCGGCAGCCGCCGCTTGGCCAGCGCGGAGGCGAGCCGGTCGCCGAGGACGGCCGCGACGAAGGCGCTGGCGAAGACCAGCCACGCTTTGTCGTCGATCCGCCCGCCGACCAGGAAGGTCGCCGCGCCGGCCAGCAGGCCGGTGGTCAGGGCGAGCATCCAGGCCGGGTACGGGTGCCGGTTGCGGCGGATCCGGGCGAGCCGGCGGTAGGCGTCGTTGACCGACACCTTCTCCGCGGTGATGTCGGCGACCAGCTCGTACACCGCGTTCAGCCGGGTGTAGTCGGAGGTGCGGCGGCGCACCACGCGGTCGGCGGTGACCGGCGGCTCGACCAGCGAGGGCTGGTGCGAGATGCCGATCAGGGTGAAGGTGACCTGCGGTTCGCAGTGGTCCAGCCGGTAGGCGTGCGCGATGCCGAGCATGGCCGCCTCGACGTCCTCGGCGGCCTCGCCGCTGGCCAGCAGCAGCTCACCGATGCGCAGGGTCAGGTCGAGGATGCGGGGGACGTTACGGGCGGCGCCCGCGGAGGGGTGCAGTTCGCGGGCGGTCCGCTCGAAGGCGGGCCGCTCGGACATCGGGGTGCGCAGCAGGGTGCGCATCCGGTCCGGCCAGGGCGCCTCGCCGGGGGCGCCGGGGGTCAGGTCCGAGATCGGGATGCCGGTGGGCGGGGTGTAGCCGGCCGCCCGCCACTCCTCGGGGGTGAGGGTGTCCTCGGCGACCGAGCGGCGGCGGGCGGGGCGCTCGCCCTCGGGGCGGCGGTCCTGCTCCGGACGCCGCCCGACCGTCAGCTCGGGGTGCGGCCCGAACGCCGAGCCGGTCGGCGAATCGGACGGCGAGCCGGTCGGCGAGCCGGTCACCGGCTCGGGGTGGGGCTCGGGCGCGGGCTCCGGAGCAGGCACCGGCGCGGGCGCCGGCTCGGGCGTCAGCAGGCCCTTGGTCTCCAGGACGGGCGGAACGAACGGGACGACGGTGGTGTGATCGACAGGCGGGGCGGGGTGGCCGAGCAGGCCCTCGGTGGGCGGTGCGTCGGCGGGGTGCACCGGCTTCGGGGGTGCCTGCCGTGCCTGACGGGCCGCCCGGCCTCCCCTCGCCCGCTTGCCCGCACCCGGTCGGCCCCGCTTAGGCACTTCCGCTCCTCGCCACCCCTGGTGGCCGCCGGCCACCGCTCGATCTCGGGTTACACCTTGCCTGATCGAACAGCCGGACGCACATGTACGCGACGTCCCGTGGCCGGGGCGGCGGGCACCTCCCCGGCGTGGTGGCGGGCGGCCGGGGCTGCACCGGATCCGGACGAACGGGATCCGCCCCAGGACGTAGCCGGTACGAAGCGGGCCGGCATGATCGCCTTGGGCCCGGGCCCCGCGCGGGGCCGGGGAACCCTCCGGTCAGAGGCCGTAGCGCTCGGTGATCTCCTCGTGCCGGGCGAGGTCCGCGCCGGCCGCCTCGGCCAGGGCCGGCCAGGCGAGCGGGTGCGGCCAGTCGCCGGTCAGCCGGTGCAGCAGGGCGTCGGCTTCGGCGGCCGCGGCGGTCGGCGGCACCCCGAGGGCCGCGTATATCCCGGGCAGCGTGTCACCGTCCCCGGCCGGGTCGGTGATCCGGTACTGGTCCCCGCTGTACGCCCAGACCGCGTACCCGGCCTCCCGCAGCTCCTCGCGCAGGGCGTCCCACCGCTCCTCGCCGGGCCAGCCGCCGTCGATCCAGTAGGTGGTGTACCCCGCCGGGTCGAGCAGGGTGACCATCTCGAACACCGGGCGCCAGCGCCGCTGCTCCTCCTCGGGGGCGTCCTCGGCCGGCGGACGCTCCAGGAGTGCCGGGGCGAAGACGACCACGTCGCCGTGGTTGAGCGTCAGGTCGTCGCCGAGCACGGGCAGGATCCGGGCGGTGGCCGGGCCCGTCCGGACGGCGGGCAGGTCGGCCGTCGCGCCGTTGGTGCGGACGGCGCGGACGGTGACCAGCTGCCACTCCTCGTCCACCGGGCCCTCGGGCTCGTCGAACTCGATGCCGAGCAGCGCGCCGGTGGAGCGGACCGCGGCCCAGTCCCGGTTGGCGCTGGCGGCGGTGATCAGGTGCCAGAGGTCGGGCTCCTGGACCGTCCGGTGGTCCTCCTCCGGGGCGTCCTCGGCGGGCACGGCGCGCTCCAGCAGCTCCTGGTAGTACCGCTGCGCGGTGGGGTGGTCGCCCAGCTCGGTGGCGGCGCGGGCGGCGAGGCGGCGGGTGTTGAGCACCTCGTCGTCCAGCGCCAGGATCGCCTCGCACTGCTCCAGCGCCTCCGCCCAGCGGCCCTCGGCGGCGGCCCAGCGGGCGCGGGTCCAGTGCGCGTCGGCCGGGGCGGTGGCGGCCGTCCGGTCGGCGAGGCGGCGCACCCCCTCGCCGTCCCGGGCCTGGATCAGCGTCTCGGCGAGCGCGCCGGCCAGCTCCCGGTCGCCCGGGGCGGCCTCCAGCCGCTGCCACAGCAGGTCGGCGGCGGCCCGGGCGTGGCCGAGGCCGCCCAGCACGGTGGCCAGCAGCACCGCCAGCCCGGTGGCGCCGGCCGGCTCGCCCCGGTAGCCGTCCAGGGCGACGGAGAGCAGGTCGGCGCCGGTCTCGTAGGGCACCCCCGCCTCGGCCAGGTGCGCCGTCAGCTCGCCCGGCGGGACGGGCAGCCGCGGCTCCGGCAGCGCCTCGGCGGCCGCGCGCAGGGCGGCGACCTCCTCCGACACGCCGTCGGTGCGCCGCAGCTTCGTGAGCTTGCGCTCGCCGGTGGCGGCGAGCGTGAGCGCCACCGTACGGGCACCCCGGGCGAGCGCGAACCGGCCCGCGGCCAGCAGCAGGTCCACGCAGGGGCGGTGCGCGCCGACGCCGTCCAGGTAGCCGACCCAGCCGGCCAGCACGGCGCCCAGCTCGGCGTCGTTCTCCCAGGCGTCGGCGGCGACCAGCAGCTCGACCGTCTGCGTCCACGCGGGCCGCAGGTCGGCGTGCTGCTCGGCCTCGGCGCGGTCGGGGAGCAGGGCGAGCGCCTCCTCCGTCCGGCCGAGCGCGGCGAGCGCGCGGGCCCGCAGCAGGGCGCCCCAGCGCTGGTCGCGCTCGTCCAGCTGGCGGCCCTGCGCCTGCTCGGCCTGCTCGGCCGTCGCCAGCAGCTCCAGCACCTCCTCGTGCCGGCCCAGCAGGTGCAGGGTGCCGGCCCGGGCCTGGTGGAAGCGGAGCGAGACCGGCTGGCCGGCCGCCCGCATCCGGTTGGCGGCGGTGTCCAGGTAGTCGAGTGCCTCGGGCGCCCGGCCGTCGTCCTCCAGGGCGTCGGAGTACTCGCGGGAGAGGCAGTCGTAGCAGGCGCGGCCGGGATCGATGCGGCCCAGCGTCTCGCCGACCACCTCCAGCCGCTCGGTCACGTACCCGGGGCCGTCGACCCGGGCGTGGCAGATCGCGAAGTCCTGCACCACGCAGACGGACTGCGGGCAGCCGGCGGTCTCCTCCCGGTGGGCGAACTCCAGCAGCTCGACCGCCTCGGGCATCACCGACTCGCCCTGCTGGCGCTTGTTCAGCAGGTTCTGCATCCGCCAGTGCCGCAGGTAGACCTCGACCCAGGGCAGGTCGAGCGCCCGCGCGGCGGCGACCGCCTCCGGGTAGAGCGCGTCGAGCTGGTCGTTGCGCCCCTCGGTGGCGTGCTCGGGCAGCTCGATGATGGCGTCGGCCAGCCGGTGGTGGCCGGCCTCGGCGAGTTGCCGGTGCGCGTCGCGCACCCACGCCCAGATGTCGGTGGTCATGCTTCGTCTTCCCCCTGCGTCGTGCTGATGAGTTGTCTACCGCGGACCACTGACAATCCGTCCGTCACACGTCGTCCGAGCGGGCGCCGGGACTGTCCGGCACGTCCGAGAGCGCGCCAGGGCTGTCCGGTACGGCCGGCAGGCCGACCGGGACTGCGGCGGTCAGCGCCGAGACCGCGGTGGCGACGCCGGTCAGCGCGGCCGTGAGGTCGCCCTGGGCGGGGCCGGACGACGCCGCCGCCATGATCACCTTGAGCGAGCGGAGCAGCCCGGCCGCCGTGGCGCTTCCGGTGTGCCCGGTGCGGTAGGCCGCGAGCAGGTCCTGGACCGCCGGGCAGGCCAGGTTGAGGTAGAGCCGGGCCTTGACCTCGCCGTCGGTGCGGGCGGTGAAGGCCCGGGCCAGCCGCAGTGCGGCGGACGGGATCCGGGCGTCCGCCTGGTCGTCCTCGATCCGGGCCTTCAGCTCGGCCTCGCGGTCGGGGACCAGCACCAGCGGCAGGCCCGGCGGGTCGAAGCGGGCCGGGACGAGCTGTTCGCCCGGGTCGGCCAGGGCGCCGGCCAGCCAGGCCGACTCGTCCGCCGGCAGCGGGCGCTCCGGATCGCGGAACAGCTCGCGGTTGCCCTGCTCGGAGCCCAGCTCGACCAGCCGGCAGCCGCGCAGCTGGGCGTAGCGGCGCAGGAAGGGCAGGACGGCGTAGCGGTCGCCGCGCGCGATCGGCACCCTCATCGCCCGGTACAGCATCTCCTCGAAACCGCCGCCGCTGCCGAGCGCGACGTGCACCGCTCCCCCTCCGGCGGCGCGCAGTGCCCCGGCCGTGAGGTCGCCCTGCGAGGTGGGCACCGGGACGTCGTCGGCGAGCAGGGTGAACAGCCGGTCGTCGCAGAGCGCGGCGCCGAGCAGGTCCTGGCCGTGCCGGGTGAGGATGCGGCGCCAGGCGGCGGGGTGCAGCCGGGCGGTCTCGTACAGGCCGTCCACGATGGCGTCGGCGAGGGTCTTCTGGAGCGCGCGGTAGTGCTCGTCGCGCTGGAGGTCCTCGCGGCTGGCGGTGGGGGTGAGCCGGCTGGACTCGACCACGCCGCCGATGAACCCGGCCCAGCCGGGCAGCAGGTCGCGGGCGTCCTCGGCGAGGAGCATGCCGCGCAGGTAGACGGCGAGGTCGCGGTTGTCGCTGCTGCCGTAGGTGCCGCCGTCCTGGACCCAGAGCAGGCCGACCGCGTCGGTGCCGCCGTCGACGGGGTGCACCGGGAAGGCGGTCAGCGGCTCGAAGCGGCGGCCGAACGCGGTGGCGAAGCGCATCCGGGCCGCGTGCTGGTCGCCCGCCACCCGCTGCCGCCAGGGCACCTCGACGGAGTTGACCGGCTGCTCGTCCTCGCCGACGTGGACCGGGATCGGCAGCAGCACGCAGTAGCGGCCGAGGACTTCGCGCAGGACGTCCTCGTCGGCGAGGTGGGAGTGCTCGGCCTTGAGCGTGAGCTCGACCACACTGCCCGGGCGGGGCCGGGCGGGCACCTGCTCGACCCGGTACTGCTCGCCGCCGCGGCTGCGGTAGCGGTGGCCGAGCTGCGGCTCGCGGTGCGAGGTGGTGGTGACGGTGACCTCGTCGGCGATCGAGAAGGCGGAGAGGAAGCCCAGCCCGAAGGCGCCGATCAGCTCCTGGTTGCCGGTCAGTTCGCGCAGCATGCGGGTGTAGCCGGTGCCGACGGTGGCGAGGTAGGAGTGGATCTCGGGCTCGGTGAGGCCGGCCCCGGCGTCCTCGATGGCGAGGGTCCGCCGGGCGGCGTCGGCGCGGACCCGGATCGCCGGGCGGTGGTCGCCGTCCGGGTCCTCCAGGAGCCGGCGGGTGTGCGAGTCGTGGGCGTTCTGGACCAGTTCGCGCAGGGCGACCAGCGGGGTGGAGTAGAGATGGGTGGCGAGGACGTTCACCAGACCGCCGAGGTCGACCTCGGTCGTCCGCAGTTCTTCGGCAGGCATGGGCTCGGGCGGGGCACCTTCAGACATGGGTCCTCAGTGTGCCAGTGCGACAATCCGTCGACCATTTCTTTCTCCTCGGCACTTACCTGACGAAATGACGGAATCCGGTCAACTGTGAATTGGCTGGACCCCACCATCGGAGGAATTGCCACCCGTTCGGTGGAGTTCGTCCATCCCCCTGGTGAATGCTGATCGGGCGACGTCAGGCAACGGCGCTTCGGAGCGGCCACTCCGGACCGCGCCACCATTCGCACTTCCAGTCAGGGAGACCAGCGTGTCCCGTATTCGCGCAGCCGCCGCCGTCACCGCCCTCGGAGCGTTCCTCCTCGTCGGCGTCGGTGCCGCCACCGCGCACGCCGACAACGGCGCCGCCGCGATCGACCACTCCAACGGCGCCGTCGTGAGCAACACCGGCTCCGGCAACATCGTCGGCAACGTCCACGGCAACGTGGTCAACACCCAGCAGACGGCCACCGGTTCGGGTGCGAGCAACCAGAACAACGGCCTCGCCGTGACCGGCAACGGCGGGAACATCGGCGCCCTGCAGGGCAACGGCAACGTCGACGCCCAGGTGTACTACCCGCACGTCCTCTACTAGGCCTGCTTGGCCTGCCAGGCCTGCACGCACCGGCTCCACCGGGCCGGGTGTCCACCCCGTCGGCACCGGGGGCGGGCGCCCGGCCCGTGCCGCGCCCGGAGGCGCGCACCTCAGGACGTCACGTCGGGGCCTTGTCCAGCCCAATCCCGGGACAGCCCCGGGACAGCCCCAGGACGGCCCCGCCGAGGCGCAGCAGGCAGGCGCCGAGGTCCGGCCGGGCACTGTGCGGGCGGTTCCGCACCCCGTCGTTGACCAGGGCGAACATCGCGTGCACCCGGATCCGGGCGGCCGCCGCGTCGCACTCCGGACGCACCTGCCGCAGCAGGCCCACCCAGGTGCGCAGGAAGTCCCGGCGGAAGTCCACCGCGGCCCGGCGGTCGGGCGGGGCCAGCCGCTCCGTCTCGCTGAGCATCGCGCCCAGGTAGTCACCGTTGCGCAGGGCGAAGCCGACGTAGGCGCCCAGCCCGGCCGCCAGCGCGTCCTCCGGGCCGTCCGCGGCCGCGGTCGCGCCGTCCACCTCGTGCCACAGACGCTCCCGGCTGCGCACCAGCGAGGCGGCGAGCAACTGGGCCTTGCTGTCGAAGTGCCGGTACACGCTCGGCCCGGAGATCCCGACGGCGGCGCCGAGTTGGTCGGTGCTGACGTTGTCGAAACCGCGCTGGTGGAACAACCGGACGGCCGCCGCGAGCAGTTCCTCCCTGCGCACCTGCGGCCTCGGCTCCGGCACCGGTGCGGGCGTGGGCACCGACCCGGCCGTGGGGCCGGCGGCCGGAGCGGCCAGCGGGACGGCGAGGACGGCCGCGACCAACTCCCGCAGCAGCGCCTCGGCCCGGCGCGGCTGCGGCACGGCCGACTGGTAGGACAGCCCGGCGCAGGCCGACAGCGCCGACCAGCAGAGCAACTCGGCGTCCTCAGAAGGCAGTTCGGGGCGCTCGGCACGCAGCAGGGCGACCATCCGGGCGACGTCCGCGCGCAGTTCGCGGCGCAACGCGGCCCGCCGGGCCGGCGGAAGCAGCCGGGCGTCGCGCTGCACCAGGGTGCCGAGCGGACGGTGGCCGACCGCGACGGCGGCCAGCGCCGCACCGGTCTCCTCGACGGTACGGGCGGCGCGCAGGCCGTCGGCGAGCGCGTCCAGGCCCAAGCGGAGGGCGCGGTCGAGCAGTTCGGGCTTGCCGCGGAAGTGCCGGTAGAGCGCGGGTGCGGTGATGCCGACCCCGGCGGCGACCTCGGTCATCGAGACCTGGTGGTAGCCGCTGCGGTGGAAGCGGTCGGCCGCCACCGCGAGGATCTGGGCACGTCGTCCGGGCGGCCGTCGGACCACCATGGCGGGCCTCCCTCACAGACTTCGCGAACGTCGAAAGGGACGTCGAAAGGGACGCCCGAAGGAACGTCGACCGAAGGCTAGCAAGGATTCACTTGGCACCCGCGCCGGCCTGCCTCGCCGGGCCGCCCGACCCTGGACAGCCGAAGCTACCGGGGATTAACTTGTGGAGCCACCACCTGGCCCGTTCCGCCCCGCCGGCAGCTCCGGCCGGCACCGTCGAAGGGAGCGCCGCCGTGCGCCGCACCGTGTTCAACGAGGACCACGAGGCCTTCCGGGAGACCATCCGGGACTTCATCGCCAACGAGGTCGTGCCGGTCTACGAGAGCTGGGAGGCCGACGGCCACCCGCCGCGCGACTTCTACCGGCAGCTCGGCGCCCTCGGCGTCTACGGCATCGAGGTGCCGGAGGAGTACGGCGGCGCGGGCGAGAGCGGTTTCAAGTACCAGGCGGTGATCGCCGAGGAGACCGCCCGGGCGGGCGTCAGCTTCGGCTCCTCCGGCGTGCACACCGGGCTGGTGCTGCCGTACCTGCTGGAGTACGCGAACGAGGAGCAGAAGCGGCGCTGGCTGCCCGGCTTCGTCTCCGGCGACATCATGACCGCGATCGCGATGACCGAGCCGGGTGCCGGCTCCGACCTCGCGGGCATCACCACCACCGCGCGGCTCTCCGAGGACGGCACCCACTACGTCCTGAACGGCGCCAAGACCTTCATCACCGGCGGCGTCCTGGCCGACCTCGTCCTGGTGGTCTGCCGCACCGCCCCGTACGACGCGGAGAACCGCCGGGCCGGCCTGTCCATCCTCTGCGTGGACACCACGTCCGCGGGCTACACCGTCGGCCGCAAGCTGCAGAAGATCGGCCTGCGCACCTCGGACACCGCCGAACTGGCGTTCAACGACGTCCGGGTGCCGGTGGAGAACCTGCTCGGCGAGGAGGGCCGGGCCTTCGCCTACCTGACCCACAACCTGGTGCAGGAGCGCCTGGCGATCGCCGTCGGCGCGTACGCGGCGGCCGCGGCGGCGGTGCGGTTCGCGGTGCAGTACGTCAAGGACCGCAAGGTGTTCGGCAAGGCGGTGGCCGAGTTCCAGAACACCAAGTTCACCCTGGCCGACTGCGAGGCCCAGGTGGTGGCGCAGCAGTCGATGGTGGACCGCGCGCTGGAGCTGTACCAGAGCGGCGAACTGACCGTCGCCGACGCGGCCGCGGCGAAGCTGTTCTGCACCGAGTCGGCCTCCACCGTGATCGACAAGTGCCTGCAGCTGCACGGCGGTTACGGCTACATCCTGGAGTACCCGATCGCCCGGCTCTACACCGACAACCGGGTGTTCCGGATCTACGGCGGCACCAGCGAGGTCATGCGCAGCATCATCGCCAAGTCGCTCGGGCTGTAGCCCCGTTCAGGTCCGACAGCGCGGCGGGCCGCACCCCCATGGCGGCCCGCCGCTCCGTCGAGCGGCCGACGGGGCCGCTCAGTTGGGCGAGCCGTGCTCGCTGCGCCAGGCCTCCCAGCCGGCCGTGGAGGCCACCCGCGCCTCGCGCAGGGCCCGCTGGGCGAGCGCGGTCGGCGGAGTCTCCAGGTTGCGCACCCAGCCGCGGCCAGCCGTGATCAGTGCCGCGCACACCATCGTCGCCCCGGTCGCGCTGAGCACGGTGCCGATCGCGGTGAGCACCGCGCCTCCGGTCAGCAGCGAGCGGTTGACCCGGAACCCGTTGAAGATCTGGTTGGTCGCCATGCCTCCACGATGCGGGCAGTCGGCGGGGCCTGCACCTCGGGCCGGCCAGGTCCGGCGGGGGCCGGCGAGGTTCGGCGGGGGCCGGCCAGGTTCGGCGAGGGCCGGCCAGGTCCGGCGGGGGCCGGCCAGGTCCGGCGAGGGCCGGCGAGGGCCGACCGGCTCCGGGGTGCGGGACGCCCGGACGTCCGCGACCCTGGGCACACGGACCGAGGAGGCGGCGCGATGCCCGATCTCGAACAGCTCGCGGTGGAGCACGCCGCCCTGGCGACCGAGAGCACGCACGGACGCAGCGCTCACCTGGTGCTGCACGACGGCGCCCTGCGGCAGACCGTGATCGCACTGACCGCCGGGACGGCGCTGGACGAGCACAACCCGCCCACCGCCGGGAGCGTCCAAGTGCTGCGCGGCCGGGTGTCGCTGACCATCGCCGGACGGCGGCTGGAGCTGCCGACCGGACGGCTGGAGCCCGTCCCGCAGGAGCGGCACGGGCTGCTGGCACACGTCGACTCCGTGGTGCTGTTGACCGCCGTCACGGCCTGACACCCCGGCCGCCTGACGATCCGGCCCGACCTCGCGGCCTGGTGTCCCGGCCCTACCGCCCGGCCCCACCTCCTGGCCTGACCTCGCGGCCTGGGCCGCTCCCTCAGGAACCGCCCGACCGGGCCCGGCTCAGCCGCGGTTGAGCACGCTGTCGCTCACCAGCCGCAGCCCGCGCAGGAAGTCCTGCCCGCTGGGCGCGAGTTCCGGCGCGGCCAGCCACTGGGCGCAGTAGCCGGCCAGCAGGGTCTGGTAGAAGGCGCCGCGGGCGGCCTCCTCCTCGGTGTCCGGCACCTCGGGCAGCCCTTGGAACACCGCGGCGAGGCCGAGCCGCCCCTCCCGCTGCGCTTCCGCGAAGGCCTGTGCCAGTTCGGGGGCGTGCGCGGCCTGGGCGAGTGCCTCGAACTGCGCCGCCCAGAGGCCGCGGTGCTCGACGAAGACGTCCCGCAGGCCGTTCCAGACGGCCGCGAAGCGCACCTCCGGATCGTCCGACACCCGGCCGGCGGCGAGCACCACCACAGCCAGGGCCTCCCCCATCTCGCCGATCGCCTCGATCATCGCCGCGTTGAGCAGCGCGTCCTTCGAGCCGAAGTGGTAGCCGATCGCGGCGAGGCTGACACCGGACGCGGTCGCGATGTCGCGGGCGGTGGTGCGCCCGTAGCCCTTCTCGTACAGGCAGCGCTTGGCGCCGTCCATCAGGTCTTCGCGGTTTCCCATGCCCCGATCCTACGGAAGAACTGCACAAGCGTCTTGCACGGATGTATGACACGGACGTCTGGGACGACCGATTTATACGTACGTACTAGACAAGCGTCTGACACGCCCGTACCGTCCTCCTCATGACCGCAACCCCCGGCCGCGCAGGCCGTCGCGAATGGATCGGCCTGGCCGTCCTCCTGCTGCCGACCCTCGTCCTCGCCATGGACATGGGCGTGCTGTTCTTCGCCGTCCCGTACATCTCCACCACGCTGGCGCCCAGCGGCACCCAGCAGCTGTGGATCATGGACATGTACTCGTTCCTGCTGGCCGGGCTGCTCATCACGATGGGCTCGCTGGGCGACCGGATCGGCCGCCGCCGGCTGCTGATGATCGGCGCCACCGGCTTCACCGGCGCCTCGCTGCTGGCCGCCTGGTCGCACGACGCCAACCAGCTGATCGCGGCCAGGGCCCTGCTCGGCATCGCCGGAGCCACCGTGATGCCCTCGACCCTCGCGCTGATCCGCAACATGTTCCACGACCCCAAGCAGAGGCAGATCGCCCTCGGCGCCTGGGGCGGCGTCCTGACCACCGGGGCCACCCTCGGCCCGGTCGCCGGCGGCCTGCTGCTCGGCCACTTCTGGTGGGGATCGGTCTTCCTGCTCGCCGTTCCGGTGATGGCCCTGGTGCTGCTGACCGCGCCCGTCCTGCTCCCCGAGTACCGCTCCGCCCCCCGCACCGCGGGCACCGGCCGCACCGGCCGTTTCGACCTGCTCGGCGCCGGGCTCTCGCTGGGCGCGATCCTGCCGCTCGTCTACGGCGTCAAGACCCTCGCCGTCGAGGGCTGGAGCCTGCTGCCCGCGCTCGCCCTCCCCGTCGGTCTGCTGCTCGCCGCCGCCTTCGTCCACCGCCAGCGCACCGCCGCCGACCCGCTGCTCGACCTGGGACTGTTCCGGATCCGTACCTTCACCGGTGCGATCAGCGTCAACACGATCGCGATGTTCGCGATGATGGGGTTCTCCCTCTTCACCTCCCAGTACCTGCAGCTGGTCAAGGGGATGAGCCCGCTGACCGCCTCGCTCTGGTCGCTGGTGCCGAGCCTGGGCGTCGGCGCGGCGGTCGGGACCAGCTCGGCGCTGGCCGGCAAGGTCCGCCCGGCGATGCTGATGGGCTGCGGGTTCCTGGTCGGCGCGGCGGGCTTCGCGATGATGACGCAGGTCGGCGCGCACTCCCCGCTGGCGCTCATCCTCACCGCGGCGGGCGTGCTGGCCGCCGGGACGGTCGGCACCATGACGATGACCGCCGAGATGGTCGTCTCCGCCGCCCCGGTCGAGCAGGCCGGCGCCGCGGCCGCCACCTCGGAGACCGCGGTCGAGCTCGGCAGTTCCCTGGGCATCGCCCTGCTCGGCGCGGCCGGCGCCGCGGTCTACCGCCACCAGTTGGACGGCGCGCTCCCGGCGGGCGTCCAGGGCGAGGCCGCCCGGACCGCCCAGGACACCCTCGGCGGTGCGGTCACCGTCGCCGCCCACCTCCCCGGCCGGCTCGGCGCCGACCTGCTGGAGACCACCCGCACCGCCTTCACCGACGGCCTGCACGTCGCCGCCGGGGTCGGCGTGGTCCTCGCCCTCGGCGCCGCGCTCCTGGCCTACCGCCTGATGCGGCACCTCCCGGCCGGCACCCCGACCCCCGCTGACGAGCCTGCCGCCGAGCCCGCGGCCGTCACCGAGCCCGCGGCCGTCATCGCCTGATCCGGCCTGATCCGGCCGGCCCCGTCCCCGCTCCCCTGCCCGATCCACGCGAGTCATCGAGAGCCCCCGTCCGCCGGCCGGGGGTTCTCCGCCGTATGCGGCTAACCGGGGCACCGGGGAGCCCGGAGAGACCGGGGACGTCGGAGAAACCGAGGTGCCCGGACGGCCCGGCGTGCCAGGGTGGCGGCATGGGTGCTGATCGGACGCGGGTACGCGGGAGTTACGACACGGTGGCGGCGGAGTACCTGGGGCGGATCGGGGGTGAGCTGGCGCACAAGGCGGTGGACCGGGCACTGCTGGGAGTGGTCCTGGAGGAGGCGGCCGGCGGGGTGGTGGCCGACCTGGGGTGCGGGCCCGGGCACGTGGCGGGGTGGCTGGCCGGGCGCGGCGCCGAGGTGGTCGGGATCGACCTCTCGCCGCGGATGGTCGAACTCGCCGGGCGCGAGCAGCCGAAGGCCGCGTTCCGCACCGGGGACCTGCTGGCGCTGCCCGCCGCCGACGGGGAGTTCGCGGCCGCCGTGGCGCTGTACTCGGTGATCCACCTGGAGCCGGACGAGCTGGCGCCCGCGTTCGCCGAGATGCGGCGGGTACTGCGGCCCGGCGGGGTGCTGCTGGTCTCCTTCCACCTGGGTGCCGAGGTGCGGCGACTGGAGGAGTGGTGGGGCCACCCGGTGGACCTGGACTTCCACTTCCTGGCGGCCGACACCGTCGCCGCCCGCCTCACCGGGGCCGGCTTCACCGTCGAGGCGCGGATGGAGCGCGAGGGCCTGCCCGAGGAGGCCCCCACCCGGCGCGGGTACCTGCTGGCGCGGCGCACGGAGTGACGTCCACCCGGGGTGGACGGTGGCGCTTCCACCTCCGGGTCCGTGTGCGGGCGGGCCGCCGGGAGGACCGTGGAGGCGTCCCCTCCGACCGCCGGGAGCCAGCGGGCGGCGGATACGGGATCCCGCCCCCCGCTACCCGGGTTCGCCGACCGGCTCCTCGCTCGCGCTCCGCTCGAACGGCACCCGGTTTTTGGCCAGCGTTTCCCGACTGGTGTATCCGTTCACGGTGAGGGCCAGGCATACTGGCCAGCACGGGCGGTAGCGCCCGCCACGACACTAGACAAGAAGGGACCGGTGGCCAGGGATGCTGCGGAACGGTCTTGAGCCCTGGCACATTCTCGTCGTGCTGGCGATCGTAGTGCTGCTGTTCGGTTCGAAGAAGCTGCCGGAGATGGCACGCGGCCTCGGCAAGTCGATGCGCATCCTGAAGGCCGAGACGAAGGCCATGCGCGAGGACGACACCCCGGCGGACACCGGCACCGCGCAGAGCACCGCCGCCCCCCAGCAGGACGCCGACCGCCCGGCCGTCACGCCGACCAACGTGACCAAGGCCACCGAGACGAAGCGGCCCGAGTCGACCACCTGAGTCTCCCGTTCGTCCGGAAAGCCCCTGGTGAGCCACCAGGGGCTTTCCGCTGTTCCGGGGCCGCTCAGGGGCCGCTGAGGGGCCACCGCCCGGTGTCCGGCGCCGACGGTGGAGACGCCCGTCTCGAACCAGGTGACGGGCCGAGGAGCCCGCACCGGGTGCGGCTCGCGGTGCCGGCGATCCAGCGGGGGCTCGCCTGAGGCACCCGGTCGGAGCAGGCAGGCGGGCGCGGGGCTGGGCGGTGGATGAGGCTGGGCGAGATGTCCGAGAACCCGCCCCCACCCGCCGACCTGAGGGCCTGGTCCTGGCTGCTGGGCGCGTTCACACTGCTGATGGTCGGGTACTTCACGCTGCCGCTGGAGTGGTTCGGCGAGCGCCGGCCGGTGCTGAGCTGGTTCGGCTTCGCCGGGGCGCTGGCTGCGCTGACCTGGCTGATGCTGGCCAAGATCGTCGGGCTGATGCGGGGGACGGCCAAGCGGCCGGTGGCCTGGCTGGTGTTCCTGATCGCGCTGGCGCTGACCATCTTCGCGGCCACGTACTACGTGCTGGGCTCGCACAAGCCGGAGTTCGCCGGGCTGGAGACCCGGCTGGACGCGCTGTACTTCACGGTCGTGACGATGGCGACCGTCGGGTACGGGGACATCACGCCGGCGGGTCAGACGGCGCGGTTCGTGGTGGTGCTGCAGATCGGGTACAACTTCGTGTTCCTGGCGGCGGCGGCCGGAACGGCGTCCCGGGCGGTCCGCAGCAATGTGGAGCAGAGGATCCGGGGGAAGGACTGACCGGCACGGCGAGCCTGTGCACGCCACCCGCCGCGCCTACCGGTCGGTCAGCCGTCCTCGTCCGGCGGACGGGGCGGCGGGGTCGCGCGGAGGGCCAGATCAGGCCGAACATCCTGCCCCGCTCCTGGACTTCGGCCAGGAGGGTGCGGATGTGCTGGTCGGTGTAGTGCCGGATCCGGGGGTCGGTCGGCTTCATGGGGTGGCGGGACAATCCGGTGCCCGGCCGGGGGTGAGGGCATCAATCGGAGTGGGAAGTCGGCCGCGCCGACTTCCCACTCCGGCAACGCCCGCGTCTCACTCGCCGGAGCGGATCGGCTCGCCCGTCCGGTGCAGGTGGGCGAAGATCTCGCGGTACGAACGGAGCAGGCCCGTCTCGTAGTACGGGATGCCCTGCTCCGCGCAGAACTCCCGGGTGATCCGGGCGGCCCGCCCCAGGGCCGGGGTCGGCATGCTGGGGAAGAGGTGGTGCTCCACCTGGTAGTTGAGGCCGCCCATCATCGAGTCGATGACCGCGCCGCCGCGCACGTTGCGCGAGGTGAGCACCTGGCGGCGCAGGAAGTCGAGCTTCATCTCCGGCGTCACCATCAGCATGCCCTTGTGGTTCGGGGCGAAGACGGAGCCCAGGTACACGCCGAGCAGCGCCTGGTGCACGGCGAAGAAGGCGATCGCCTTGCCCGCCGGGAGCGCGGCGAAGATCAGGCCGAAGTAGGCCGCGAAGTGGACGACCAGCAGGGTGCCTTCCAGCACCGGGCGCTTCATCATGGGGCTGCGCAGCGCGCGGAAGCTGTTGAAGCTGAGGTTGAGGCCTTCCAGGAGGAGCAGCGGGACGAACAGGTACGCCTGCCGGCGGCCGATGAACCGGGCGAGGCCGCTCGCCTGCCGGGCCTGCCGCTTGGACCACACGACGAGGTCGGGGGCGACGTCGGGATCCCGCTCCTCGTGGTTCGGGTTGGCGTGGTGGCGGGTGTGCTTGTTCATCCACCAGCCGTAGCTCATGCCCATCAGCAGGTTGGCGGCGATCCGGCCGCCGATCTCGCTCGGCACGCGCCGGCTGAACACCTGACGGTGCGCGAGGTCGTGGGAGAGCAGGGCGACCTGGGTGAAGACGACGGACATCGCCGCCGCCACGCCGAGCTGCCACCAGGTGTCGCCGAGCGCGAACAGGGCGTACCAGCCGCCGAGGAACGCGGCGAGCACCAGGGCCATCCGGGCGGTGTAGTAGCCGGGCCGCCGGTCGAGCAGGCCTTCGTCGGCGATCCGGCGGCTCAACTGGGCGAAGTCGCTGCCGCCGCTCGCCGCCTTGGGGGCGGGGACTGCGGTCATCGTCACGGGCTGTGTGGGCATGCCTCGATTCTGATGCACCCGGGCGGCCCGAGGAACCGGGAAAGCACCATTGCCGTACGGGTGTTAACCCCCGGCCGCGGGCGGGGGCGGGCTCCGCGTGGCAGCGCTCGTCCAACGGGGGTTCGTCCCGGGTTGGACCTCACAGCTCATTCCTGCGGCCAGGCGCCGCACGCCTGGCGCGACTTTGCCGACAATCCAGACAACGCCGACAACGCCGATCATCCGGGCGCTCAGCCCGGTGCTCGCGTGACAAGTTCGACGGCGGTCGGACAAGATGCCTCCCGCGCCACTCTGCCAGGTGCGCGCGACGACCCGTCACGGGCCACCCCCCTCGGAGGAATCCACTCATGAACGTCGGAAGGCTCGCCTCGCTGGCGGGCACTTCGGCCCTGCTCACCGCAGTCGTCCTGCCCGTGCCGTTCGCGGCCGCGGCGGACGCCCCCGGCGACCGGCTCTACGTCGACAATTCGGTTGCCTGCTCGGACACCGGCCCCGCCTCCGCGGCCGTGCCGCTCTGCACCATCTCCGCAGCCGCGAGGATCGTCCGGCCGGGCCAGACGGTGGTTGTCCGGAACGACCGGTCCTATTCGGAGTCGGTGCTGATCAACCGCTCGGGCACGCCCGACAAGCCGATCACCTTCACCACCGGCACCACGGACGACCCGGCTGCCGAAGGCTTCGGGGCCTCCGTCCAGTCGACCAGCGGCCCCGCGTTCACCGTCAAGGGAGCCACCGACGTCGTCATCCACGGCTTCGCCGCCCACTCCCAGGTCTCCCCGGTCGTGGTCGCCGATTCGTCCCGCGTCACGATCGACCACCTGCGCGTGGCTCGGGCCTTCGGGGACGATCCGGAGATCCACGTCACCGGCGCGAGCGACCACGTGACCGTGAGCCGCAACTCCGTCTTCGGCGCGCATACGGCCGCCGTCCAGGTCGAGGCCGGCGTCCGCGGCACGGTGGTGTCGACCAACTACATCACCGAATCCGCGGCCGACGGAATCGTCCTGGGCGACGCCCCCGGCTCGGTGGTGACGTCCAACTCCGTGCTCAACGGCTGCGGTTCGGGCATCCGGCTGAACGGCGCCGCCACCGGCTCCAGCATCCGCAACAACGTCGTCACCGGCAGCGCGTCCGCGTGCACCGGCGTGGCGGCCGCCCCGGCCGTCCAGGTGGCCCCGGGGGCGGTACCGGGCACCAGCCTGGACTACAACCTCGTCAACCCCGGCGCGGTGGACGGCCGCGTCCCGTACCTCTGGAACGGCCGGTCCTACCCCGGCCCCGCCGAGCTGCACACCGCCACCGGCCAGGGCGCGCACGACCTCGCGGGCGACCCGCGCATCAGCGACGGGCCCGACCAGGGATCCCCCGCCATCGACTCCGCCGATGCCGCCGCGCCGGGCGTCCTCCCCACCGACTACTACGGCAACAGCCCGTCCGATGACCCGGGCGCCGCCAACACCGGTACGGTCAGCGGCATCCGCGACCGGGGGGCGGTCGAACGCCAGGCCGTCACGCGCCAGGCGGTCCTCGTCACCGGCGAAACCGGCCCCTACCCGAGGCCGGTGACCGCCAAGGCCACCCTCACCCGGAACTGGCCGGCCGCCCTCTCCTACAGCTTCGACTTCGGCGACGGCACGGCTCCCACCGTCACCACCCAGCCGACCGCCGACCACACCTACGCCCGGGCCGGGACGTTCACCACCAGGCTGACGGTGACCACCCCCGAAGGGCTCACCTACCGCGCCGTCGAGGACGGCGGGATCGTGGTGGCCGAGCCCGCACCGCCCAAGGCGTCGTTCACGGTGAAGCCGTGCCCGGCCTCGGCGGTCTGCGGTCCGCTCTCCTACGAGTTCGACACCTCCGGCTCCACCAGTTCCTGGAACGTCGACAAGGCGCGGCTCGACTTCGGCGACGGCAGCGGCACCGACCTCACCTACCTGTCGAACTCCGTCCGGCACGACTTCCCCCACCCGGGCGAGTACACGGTCACCCTCACGTTCACCAACCGCGGCGGTGAGCAGGCCGTCGTCTCCCAGCGGGTGACCGTGAGCACCCGGCCCGCCGGTTTCGACGGCTACGGTGCCCAGCGGGCCCTGGACACCCGGCAGGCGAGCTACGGCACGCCCAAGCTCGGCCCCGGGCAGAAGCTCACCATCGACCTCAAGGACCAGCACTGGCCGGTCAGCCAGGACGCGACCGCGATCGTCGTCAACGTCACCGCGGTCAACGCCGACGGGCAGGGCTTCCTGAGCCTCGGCCCGAACGACCGGGCCCGACCGGAGAGCTCCAGCCTCAACTACGTCCCGGGGGCGGCCGTCCCCAACCTGGTCACCGTCCCGGTGGGCAACGACTTCAAGATCGCCGTCTGGAACGCCGACTCCGGCGCGGCGGTCGACCTCGTGATCGACATCCAGGGCGAGTACACGCCGCGCGGCAAGGACCTGTACGCGCCGCTCCAGCCGAAGCGCATCCTGGACTCCCGGGACGGCACCGGCGTCCCGGCCGGCCGGATCAGCTCGCTGTGCGCCACCCCCTGGCCGGTGCCGGTGACCGCGCTCCAGGTCCGCGGCGTCAACGGCGTCCCGGCCGACGCGACCAGCGTCGTCCTCAACGTCACCGCCACCGAGCCCGACCAGGACGGCAACCTGACCGTGGGCAACGGTTCGGCGCTGTACAGCTCGAACCTCAACTTCAAGGCCGGTCAGACCACGTCCAACCAGGTCATCGCCAAGATCGCGGACGACGGCACCGTCCGGATCTGCAACAACGCGGGCAGCCTGCACGTCCTCGCCGACATCTTCGGCTACTACGGCCCCAGCGGTCAGCACCTGTTCGTCGCCACCGACCCGACCCGCCTGCTCGACACCCGCGTCAGCCCGGGCAAGCTCGGCCCGTACAGCAGCCTCCCGATCGGCGGGCTGCCCGCCGGTGCGACCGGCGCCGTCCTCAACGTCACCGCCACGGAGCCCACCGCAGACGGCTTCCTCGCCGTCTACCCGGGCGGCACCGCGCGGCCCGACGTCTCCAACGTGAACTTCGCCGCCGACCAGACCGTCGCCACCCACGCCATCGTCCCGGTCGGCAGCGACGGCACCGTCAACCTCTACAACCACAACGGCAGCACGCACGCCGTCGTGGACAGCTCCGGCTACTTCGTCCACAAGTAGACGGCGGACAACGGAAAACGGAACCGGACAACGGATAACGGACAACGAAGAAGCATTACGCCGGGGCCGCCCAGGTCCCGCGCCCGCCGCCCGCCTCAGCCCTGCTGCGGCGGGCGGCGGCGCATGGCGATCAGCAGCAGGACCACCGCGGAGGCCACCGCCGACAGCCGCAGCACGTTGGGGGCCGACGACCAGCTGATCTGCCCCAGCGGGGAGCCGGACTGCAGGCCGCCGCCGCCCTGGCCGCCACCCGGCTTGGCCTGCCGCATGGCGTACAGGGTGCTCCCGCTCATGGTGATCAGCGGGATCCCGAGGATCACGAACTTGCGCATCAGGTCGGAGAGTTGGCGGGAGAGGTAGCCGAGGCCCCAACCGGCCAGCATGGCCGGGAAGAAGCCGCTGACGGCGCCGCCGACCAGCAGTGTGCTGGAGAGCAGGATCAGCGGGGACGGTCTGCGGGCACCCCCGCCCTGGCCTCCGCCTTTGCCCTTCCTCGCGGCCGACGCCTTGCCCCCGGCAGGCCCACCCGCGGCAGCGGCGGCGGCAGCGGCAGCCGCCTCGGCGGCCGCCCTGGCCTTGGCCTTCCTCAGCCTCGGCCGCATCGGCTTCTTCGACGGCTTCGCCGGCTTCGACAACTCCGGCTGCGTGGGCACCCCGGCAGCCCCCGGCTCCGCCCCGGCCTCCTCCGCCGTTCGCTGCTCGGGGATCGGCTTCGGCGCGGGCTCCGGCCCGTCCGAGAAGTCGAACACCGTCATGGTCCACGGGCCGGTGCTGCTCACCGTGGGCGGCGGGATCGCGGAGGCCCGGGCCTCCTCGTCGACGGCGTCCGGCGGGTACAGCGGGACGGACGGGATCCCGGCGGCACTCGGCGCCGGCGGGTCGTACACGCTGTCAGGGTCCGCGCCCGGCCCGGCCGGGGCATCCCCGGTGTCTGCGGGCACAGACGCCCCCGTTCCGGCCCCGTCCCGCCCGGCGTCAACCTGCCCGGCGCCACCCCGCCCGGCGGGCTCCTGCGCGGCGCCGCCCGAACGCTCGCTCCACGGCCCGCTCTTGCGCCACCACTCGCCGTCCGTCATCACCGACACCCCGCCTCGCCCGTACCCGGGCGCCGCCCACCGAACCGCCCTCGGCGTGACGCTACCCACCAGGCCCCCGCCCACGCGAGTCCACCGGCCCGGCGGGAGCGTACGAGCCGCCCAGAGCCGCCGGAGCCATACGAGCCGTACAAAGCCACCCGAGCCACCAGAGCCGCCCGAGCCGCCCGGGCCGCCGGAGGGACACCCTCCCGTCCGCCCACCCGACTAACCTAGGTCGAATGACCACACAGCAGGGCCACCAACGCCGGGGCAGGTCCGCCACCGGCCCGCGCACCCTCGCCGAGGAGCTGCGCGCCCGTCCCGACGACGGGCTCGCGGCCCTGCTCCGTTCCCGCCCCGACCTGCTGAACCCGGTCCCCGGCGACCTCACGCAGCTGTCCGCCCGGCTCTCGTCGCGCGCCTCGGCGCTGCGCGCCCTGGAGCGGCTCGACCGGTTCACCCTCCAGGTCGCCGAGGCGTTGGCCACCGCCCCCGACGGCACCTCCACGGCCACCGTCCGCACCCTGCTGACCGGTCCCGCCAAGGTCAGGCCGCACCCCGGCGCCACCCCGCTGGCCCCGGCCGACCGGGCCGCCGTCGCCGCCGAACTGCCCCGCGCGATCGCCACCCTGCGCGACCGGGCGCTGCTGTGGGGCCCGGACAACGGCCTGCGGCTGGTCCTCGCCGTCCGCGAGGCGCTCGCCCCGACCGCCGCCAACCCCGGCCGCACCGGCCTCGGCCCGACCCTCGCCGACGCCACCGTCGGCATGTCCCCGGCCCGGCTGCAGCAGCTGCTCGCCTCCACCGGGCAGCCAGCCACTCCCGACCCGGTCACCGCCGTCGCCGCGCTCACCGCACAGCTCACCGACCGCGCCGCCTGCGCCGCACTGCTCGACACCGCCCCCGAGGCCGCACTGCGGCTGCTGGACCGGCTGGTCTGGGGCCCGCCCACCGGCACCGTCCCGGACGCCACCCGCCCGGTCACCGCCGAGGACGCGCAGAGCCCCGTCGAGTGGCTGCTCGCCCGCGGCCTGCTGCTGCCCACCAGCCCCGGCAGCGTGGTCCTGCCCCGCGAACTCGCCCTGCACCTGCGCGGCGGCCGCAGCCACCGCACCGTCGAGCCGCTGCAGCCCGAGCCCGCGCCCGCCGCCGCCCCGCGCGACCCCCAGGTCGTGGACAGCGCCGCCGCCGGGCAGGCGCACACCGCCGTCAGGACCGTCGAGGACCTGTTGGACGGCTGGGGCCTCACCCCGCCGCTCACCCTGCGCGCCGGCGGCCTCGGCGTCCGCGACCTCAAGCGCGCCGCCCAGGCCTTGGAGACCACCGAGCAGCAGGCCGCCTTCTGGCTCGAACTCGCCTACACCGCCGGGCTGCTGGCCCCCGACGGCGAGGTCGACGAGCGGTGGGCCCCCACCCCGGTGTACGACGCCTGGCTGCACCTGGACACCGCCCGGCGCTGGTCCGTCCTCGCCGCCGCCTGGCTCGCCGCCACCCGCGTCCCCGCCCTCACCGGCACGCCGGACGGCAAGGGCAGGCCGCGCGCCGCCCTCGGCCCCGAACTCGACCGCACCCTCGCCCCGTCCGTCCGCCGCGCCGCCCTCGCCCTGCTCGCCGAACTCCCGCCCGGCACCCCGGCCACCGCCGACGAACTGCTCCCCGCCCTGCGCTGGCAGCGCCCGCTGCGCGGCGGCCCCACCGGCCCGGACGGCCACGAACTGCGCGACGACCTCACCGCCTGGACCCTCGCCGAGGCCGAACTCCTCGGCGTCACCGGCCGCGGCGCCCTCGCCGCCCCCGCCCGCGCCCTGCTCACCGCCGAAGCCGACCCGGCCGAGGTACTCGCCCCGCTGCTCCCCCGGCCGCTCGACCACGTGATCCTCCAGCCGGACCTCACCGCGATCGCCCCCGGCCCGCTGCTCACCCCGCTCGCCCACGCCCTCGCCCTGTGCGCCGACATCGAGTCCAAGGGCGGCGCCACCGTCTACCGCTTCACCCCGGCGTCCGTCCGCCGCGCCCTCGACGCCGGACGCACCGCCGCCGACCTGCGGACCTTCCTGGAGCAGCACAGCCGTACGCCCGTCCCGCAGCCGCTCGCCTACCTGATCGACGACGTCGCCCGCCGGCACGGCATCCTGCGGGTCGGCGCCGCCTCGTCCTACCTGCGCTGCGACGACCCGTCCCTGCTGAACGAGGTGCTCGCCGACCGCCGCTCCGCCGACCTGCGGCTGCGGCTGCTCGCCCCCACCGTGCTCGCCTCCCAGGCCGCCCCTGACGTCCTGCTCGCCACGCTGCGCACGATGGGCTACGCGCCGGCCGCCGAATCCGCCGAGGGCGACGTGCTGATCACCCGCCCGGACAGCCACCGCACCCCGCCCCGGACGGCGCCCGTGCCCGTCCCCGACGGCCCGCCCACCCCCGACGACACGCTCCTCGCCGCCGCCGTCAAGGCGATCCGGGCCGGCGACCGTGCCGCCACCGCCGCCCGCCGCGAGCCCGCGCCCGACCGGCGCCACCTGCCCCGCACCGCGGCCGCCGAGACCCTGGCGGCCCTCCAGACGGCCGTCCTGCTCGGCGAGCGGATGTGGATCGGCTACCTCAACGCCGAGGGCATCGCCAGCCAGCGCATCATCGACCCGGTGAAGGTCGAAGGCGGCTTCGTCACCGCCTTCGACCACCACGCGGACGAACTCCGTACCTTCGCCCTCCACCGCATCACCGGCGTCGCGGAGTTGGACGAGTAAGGACCCCGGTTCCCTACGCCAGCGCCCTACGCCGGCGCCCTGTCTCGGTGCCCTGTCGGTGCCCGGGGTCAGTGCCCCTGCGACTCCTTCATCTTCTCCTTGACCGCCTTGTCCGCCAGGCTGCCGATCTCCCCCTGCCCGATCGGCAGCGAGCCGGCGCCGACCTGGTCGGCGAGCAGGAATCCGGGCGCCGCCAGCAGACCCCCGGGCCCCTCGCCGATGCCCGCGAGGGCGTGGGCGGAGCCGGCCGAGGAGGCGGTGGCGGCGAAGGCCGTGCCCATCAGGGCGAGTGCGGTGAGAACGCGCTTCGACTTCTTCATGACCAGCTCAACGAGCGAGTACGCACCGTGGTCACTCGCCCCGATTGACGGGCCGCGCGCACCGGCGTAGTCCGGGAACAGGGGGTTCCCACGAGGAGGCATCATGCTCGGCGATCGGATAGCGGAGTTGACCGCCACGGAAACCGGCCGACGGGTCCTCGCCACGGTCGGCGGACACCCGGCCCTGGAGCTCTCGATGACCTGCACCGGCCAGTTGCTCGGCCATCAGGTCCGGGAGTTCGTCACCTACGAGACCGAGCTGCGGCCCGACGGCTCGCTGTTCGGCGAGGGCCAGGGCGTCGGCATGACGGACAAGGGCGACACCTACAGCTGGCACGGCAGCGGCATCGGCCACTTCATCGGCGGCGGCGCGGTCAGCTGGCGCGGCAGCATCTACTTCGAGAGCACCTCGGACGTCTTCCTGCGCCTCAACGACCTGGTCGGCCTGTTCGAGTTCGACAACGATCCCCAGGGCAACGGCACGGTCGCCGCGTACGAATGGAAGTAGCCCCCGACAAGTAGCCCCGGCAAGCAGCCCCGGCAAGCAGCCCGGGGAAGCAGCCCGGGGAAGTGCCCCGGAAAACCGTCCTCCCACGTTCACCGCGGAATGCGCGACACTGGAGGGTCTGCGTCAAACCACCCTGTCAGCCAGTGGAGGGCTTTCCCGCGTGAACGACGGACCCCTGATCGTCCAGAGCGACAAAACTCTCCTCCTGGAGATCGACCACCCCAAGGCCGCCGACTGCCGGCGCGCCATCGCCCCGTTCGCCGAGCTGGAGCGGGCGCCCGAGCACGTGCACACGTACCGGGTGACGCCGCTCGGGCTGTGGAACGCGCGGGCCGCCGGGCACGACGCCGAGCAGGTGGTCGACGCCCTGGTGACGTACTCGCGCTACCCGGTGCCGCACGCCCTGCTGGTGGACGTCGCCGACACCATGGGCCGGTACGGCCGGCTCCAGCTGCTCAAGCACCCGACGCACGGGCTGGTGCTCGCCACCACCGACCGCCCGGTGCTGGAGGAGGTGCTGCGCTCCAAGAAGATCGCCCCGCTGGTCGGCACCCGGGTCGACCCCGACACCGTGGTGGTGCACCCCTCCGAGCGCGGGCAGATCAAGCAGGCGCTGCTCAAGCTCGGCTGGCCCGCCGAGGACTTCGCCGGGTACGTGGACGGCGAGGCCCACCCGATCGACCTGGCGGAGGACGGCTGGCAGCTGCGCCCGTACCAGGCGCAGGCCGTCGAGGGCTTCTGGCACGGCGGCTCGGGCGTCGTCGTGCTGCCCTGCGGCGCCGGCAAGACGCTGGTCGGCGCGGCGGCGATGGCGCACGCCAAGTCGACGACGCTGATCCTGGTCACCAACACCGTCTCGGCCCGCCAGTGGAAGCACGAGCTGGTCAAGCGCACCTCGCTCACCGAGGACGAGATCGGCGAGTACAGCGGGACGCGGAAGGAGATCCGCCCGGTCACCATCGCCACCTACCAGGTGATGACCACCAAGCGGAAGGGCGTCTACGCGCACCTGGAGTTGTTCGACGCCCGCAACTGGGGCCTGGTGGTCTACGACGAGGTGCACCTGCTGCCGGCCCCGGTGTTCAAGTTCACCGCCGACCTGCAGGCCCGCCGCCGGCTCGGCCTGACCGCCACGCTGGTCCGCGAGGACGGCCGCGAGGGCGACGTGTTCAGCCTGATCGGTCCCAAGCGCTTCGACGCGCCGTGGAAGGAGATCGAGGCGCAGGGCTACATCGCGCCCGCCGACTGCTGCGAGGTGCGGGTCACCCTGACCGACACCGAGCGGCTCGCCTACGCGACCGCCGAGCCGGAGGAGCGCTACCGCTTCTGCGCCACCACGGCGACCAAGCGGCGGGTGGTGGAGGCGCTGGTCAAGAAGCACGAGAACGACCAGACGCTGATCATCGGCCAGTACATCGACCAGCTGGACGAGCTCGGGGAGGCCCTGGACGCCCCGGTGATCAAGGGTGAGACCAGCAACCCCCAGCGCGAGAAGCTCTTCGAGGCGTTCCGCAACAAGGAGATCGGCGTCCTGGTGGTCTCCAAGGTCGCGAACTTCTCGATCGACCTGCCCGAGGCCACGGTCGCCATCCAGGTCTCCGGGACCTTCGGCTCCCGCCAGGAGGAGGCCCAGCGCCTCGGCCGCGTGCTGCGCCCCAAGGCGGACGGCCATGCGGCCCACTTCTACTCGGTGGTCGCCCGGGACACCGTGGACCAGGACTTCGCCGCCCACCGGCAGCGCTTCCTGGCCGAGCAGGGCTACGCGTACCGCATCATCGACGCGGACGACGTCCTGTAACCCGACGGCGTCCGGTAACCCGACGGCGTCCGGTCAGCAGACGGCTCAGTGGCGGGCACGGCCCGACGGCTCAGTAGCGGACACCGTCGCGCCCGAGGAAGATCACGCGCGCGGCGGTGTCCAGGGCGATGCCGAGGTTGCGGACGGCGGTGCTCAGCGGATTGCGGTGGCGCCCGGGGGCGGCGGTGGCGCCGGCCGGGCCGGTTCGGGGCTCGCGGTTCTGGGTGCTCATGTCTTCCACGGTAGGCACCCGACCGGCCGACGGCATCACTCCAAAGGCCGTACCCGCCGGGCCGGAGCTCGTCCTCCGGGTGTACGGACGCCGCCGGGGCCCCGGTGGGGCCGACCCCGAGACCCCGGTGGGGCCGACCCCGAGACCTGCACGGCTGGAACCCCGAGGCGGACGGGTCTAAGATCGTCCGTCTGCCCCCTCCCGAACCGTGGTACCTGCTGAAGTCCCGCAGGCAGCCGGGGGAGGCGCCGACCGCACGGCAACCGGCCGGCTGACCCCACTGTGAGCTCCATCGATCCGCTGCGCCCGCCACCGGGGCAGCCGGGAAGGTTCGCTGTGCCCGCCACCCCCACCACCGACCCCCTCCAGCGCGAACGCGACCACCTGGCCTCGTCCAGGGCCGCGCTGCGAGCGATGCGCGAGGACGTCGAGTCGCTCGACCTGCGCGACGTGACCGGCACCTGGGTGTCCGCCACCATCCTCCGGAACCAGATCGAGTCCAGGATCGCCGCCCTGGCCGACCTCTCCCACACCCCGCTCTTCTTCGGCCGCCTGGACTACCTGCACGCGGTCAGCGAGGAACTGAGCGAAGGCGGCGGCGGAGAGAGCTTCTACATCGGCCGCCGGCACGTCCACGACGCCGACGGCGACCCGATGGTCATCGACTGGCGCGCGCCGGTCTCCCAGCCGTTCTACCGGGCCAGCCGCACCGAGCCGATGGACGTCGAGCGCCGCCGCCGCTTCGGCTACACCGGCGGCGAGCTCACCGCCTACGAGGACGAGCACCTCACCGACCCCGCGGAGACCGAGACCGCCTCCGCCCTGCTCGCCGCCGAGATCGAGAAGCCCCGTGTCGGCCCGATGCGCGACATCGTGGCCACCATCCAGCCCGAGCAGGACGAGATCGTCCGCGCCGACGTGACGGGCACCATCTGCGTCCAGGGGGCGCCGGGCACCGGCAAGACGGCCGTCGGCCTGCACCGCGTCGCGTACCTGCTGTACGCGCACCGCGAGCGCCTGGCCCGGACCGGCACCCTGGTCATCGGGCCGAACAACGCCTTCCTCTCCTACATCGAGCAGGTGCTCCCGGCCCTCGGCGAGCTGGAGGTCGCCCAGGCCACCGTGCAGCAGCTGGTCGGGCACGTCGAGGTCCGGGGCGAGGACAGCCCGGAGGCGGCCCGGCTGAAGGGCGACGCCCGGATGGCCGAGGTGCTGCGCCGCGCGGTGCGGGCGGGCATCAGGCTGCCCGACGAGCCCTGCGTGGTGGTCCGCGGCTCCCGCCGCTGGCGCGTCCCGGCGTACGAACTCGCCGAGATCATCGAGGAGTTGAAGGGACGCGAGGTCCGCTACGGCGCCGCCAGGGACGCCCTGCCGCAGCGCATCGCGCACACCGTGCTGCTGAAGATGGAGCAGGGCGGCGAGGCCCCGGACGACCGGGTGCAGGACGCGGTGGCCCGCGACCGCGCGGTCAAGGCGGTGGTCAAGGAGTGCTGGCCCGCCGTTGACCCGGCGAAGCTGGTCCTGCGGCTGCTCTCCGAGCCGGAGTTCCTGGCCGCGTGCGCCGAGGGCGTGCTGACGCCCGAGGAGCAGGCGGTGGTGCTGTGGCCCAAGCCCGGCCGCTCGGTGAAGACCGCCCGCTGGACGCCGGCCGACGCCGTCCTGGTGGACGAGGCGACGGACCTGGTGCAGCGCACGCCCTCGCTCGGGCACGTGGTGCTGGACGAGGCGCAGGACCTCTCCCCGATGCAGTACCGCGCGGTCGGCCGCCGCTGCACCACCGGCTCGGCGACCGTCCTCGGCGACCTCGCCCAGGGCACCACCCCGTGGGCGACGGCCAGTTGGCCGGAGGCGCTGCACCACCTGGGCAAGCCGGACGCGCACATCGAGGAGCTGACCAAGGGCTTCCGGGTGCCGGAGGAGGTCATCGGGTACGCCTCCCGGCTGCTCCCCGCGATCGCCCCCGGCCTGGCCCCGGCCGGCTCCGTCCGCGCCATGCCGGGCTCGCTGACGGTCCGCCGCATCGACGACGGGGACGTGACCCGGGCGGTGATCGCCGCCTGCCGGGAGGCGCTGGAACGCGAGGGCTCGACCGGCCTGATCGCCGCCGACGCCCGGATCCCGCTGCTCGCCGAGGCCCTGACCGAGGCCGGCCTGCCGCACCTGAGCCCCGGTGCCGAGACCAGTGCCGAGGCCCGGCTCACCCTCGTCCCGGCCTCGCTGGCCAAGGGCCTGGAGTACGACTACGTGGTGCTGGACGAGCCGGCCGCGGTGATCGCCGGCGAACCGGACGAGCGGACCGGCCTGCGCCGGCTGTACGTCGCGCTGACCCGCGCCGTCTCGGGGCTGACCGTGCTGCACGGCGAGCCGCTGCCCGAGCAACTGCGGTAGCCGGGCGCGGGAGGGTCGGCCCTGCTGGGCAGGACCGGCCCTCCCGGCCGACGCCGGCCCGAACACCCGGCCCGGAAGCGCCCGTTCGGACGGCACTCAGGCGTCGATCAGCGCCCGCCACTCGGCGACCTTGGCCGCGTCCACCGGCGTCCGCCAGCCGTCGGCCCGCACCGCGCCGCCGACGTGGAAGGCGTCGAAGCCCTCCGCGCGCAGCCCCTTCAGGTGCTCGGCCCGCAGGCCGCCGCCGATCAGGATCCGCTGCCGGTACCCGGGCTCGCCGCTGCGGGCCAGCTCGGCGGAGAGCACCTCGCGCCCGGCGTCCACCCCGGCGGCCGCGCCCGAGGTGAGGAAGGTGTCCAGGCCGGGCAGGGCGCCGACGGCGGCCCGCAGGGCGGCCCGGTCGGCGCTGTGGTCGATCGCCCGGTGGAAGGTCCAGCGGCAGCCGGCCACCGCCTCGGTGACGGCCGCGGTGGCGGCCAGGTCGACGGCGCCGTCGGCGTCGAGGAAGCCGAAGACGAACTCCTCGGCGCCTTCGGCCCGCAGCGCGGCGGCCCGGGCGGCGAGGTCGTCCAGGTCGCCGGGGGCGAAGCCGTCCCGGATCCGGAGCATGACGCGCAGCGGGACGCCGACGGCGGCCCGGATCCGGCCGAAGTCCTCGACGGACGGGGTGAGCCCGTCGGCGGCCATGTCGGTGACCAGTTCGAGCCGGTCGGCGCCGCCCGACTCGGCAGCCCGGGCGTCCTGCGGCGTCAACGCGATGACTTCGAAAATTGGTCTAGACATATCAGTAGGTTGCCACACCCGGTCGAGCCCGGCGAGACCGCGCCCCCGTTCCGGTCACGCCGACCCGGGGGCGCCCGTCACACCCGCCCCGACACCATCCCGAAGTTCTCCCGCCGGCCGTACCGGCGCTCCGCCACCGCCACCAGCACCAGCAGAGCCACCACCGGCGCCGCCACCGGCAGCAGGTGCGAGATCCCGCCGGACTCCCGCCAGATGTTGAACAGGCTGCCGGGCCCGGTCAGCACCAGCACCGCCAGCCCCACCGCCGCCGGCCCCATCCGCCCGCGCAAGCCGGCGAAGGCGAGCAGCATCGGGGCGATCAGCATCACCACGAACCACTGACGGTCCAGCGGGAAGGTCGTGTCGTCCCAGTTCTGGACCGCCTCCAGCAGTCCGCCGGCGGCCATCGAGGCCAGCACCAGTCCACCCGTCCGCAGGCCGGGCCGCGGCAGCAGGTCGGTCGGCGCCGCGATCAGCAGGAGCCCGGCCACCACGAACGGCAGCGAGGCCATCCCGACGTAGCCGACCCACCAGACGTCGAGCCCGGACGTCTGCCAGGCGGCGTCGCCCAGGTCGTACAGGCCGACGGCGCCCAGGAGCAGCGCGGTGACCCGAACGGCCGTCCACCGCCCCAGCAGGGCCGCCACCCCGAGCAGCAGCGCGGCCACCGGCGGGCCGAAGGCACGGACGTGGTTCCCGAACGAGTCGTCCCAGGCCAGCCATCTGGTGGTCCGTTCCAGGGTGGCCACCCAGGGCACCATGGTGGCCCCGACCACCGCACCGGCGATCATCGGCGCCACCAGCGCGAGCAGCCGTCCGGCCGCCGACCCGCCGGTCAGCCCGAGCCGCACCCGCAGCCCGTACACCGCCAGGCCGAGCACCTCCCGGCCGACCGCCGCGCGACCGCCGGCGGCCGTCGTGTCGGCGAACACCTCGGCCAGTTCCTCACCGCGCTCACGGCGGTACTGCGCCGGGTAGAGCTGCAACGCGGCCCGCAGCACCGCCGAGGGCGCGGGACCGATCACCGGCATGGTCATGAGAGTCCTCCTCCCGCGGCGGGCCGCCCCTGCGACCCGGCCTTCCCCGGCAGCATCGACCGGATCTTCGTGAGCCGGCGCTCGGCCTCGGTGGCGACCGCTCGCAGGCGCTCGGCCTCGGCGGCCAGCGCGCCCCGTCCGGCGTCGGTCAGTGCGTAGGTGCGCCGGGCCCGCCCGTCCACCACTTCCTCGGCGGCGACCTCGATCAGGCCCTGGCCGAGCAGCCGGTCGAGCGCGCCGTACAGCGTGCCGGTGCGCATCTTGACCCGGCCGTCGGAGATCGTGGCGATCTCCTGGATGAGTGCGTAGCCGTGCCTGGGGGCGTCGGCCAGTGCGGTGAGCAGAAGCAGCGTCGGCTCCTGCATGGAGCGTTCTGTCATGCGTCTACATATATCGTCGAACGGCACATCACGTCCACCGGAACGACCCGACACAATGACGGTCATGCCGACCACCGAGGACGACCTGCTCGCCGCCTGGACCGCCCTGCTGCCCCGCTGCGGCGCCACCACCGACCCCGCACCGTACGGCCGTGAGCTGCTGCGCCGCTGGTCCGAGCCGCAGCGCCGCTACCACACCCCCGAGCACCTGCGCGCGGTCCTGCGCCACGTCGACGACCTCGCCGGGCACGCCGCCGACCCGGACACCGTCCGCCTCGCGGCCTGGTTCCACGACGCCGTCTACCGCCCCGACCGCACCGAGAACGAGGAGCGCAGCGCCGCCCTGGCCGTCCGCGCGCTCACCGACGCCGGGCTGCCCGCCGCCCGCGTCGCCGAGGTCGAACGGCTGGTGCTGCTCACCGTCACCCACGACCCGGCACCGGGCGACCGCGACGGCGAAGTGCTCTGCGACGCCGACCTCGCCGTCCTCGGCGGCGCCCCCGAGGCGTACGCGGCGTACGCGGCCGCCGTCCGGGAGGAGTACGGCTTCGTCCCCGAGCCGGACTTCACGGCGGGCCGGGCCGCCGTCCTGCGCCAGCTGCTCGCGCTCCCGGCCCTCTACCGCACCCCGGCCGCCCGCGAGCGCTTCACCGGAGCCGCCCGCGCCAATCTCACGGCGGAACTCGAACGACTCGACGGACGCGACGGGCTCGGAAGCTAGGCCAGCTTCCCCACCGGCGCCACCGCCGTGCCCTGCTTGCCGCACACCCAGTGCGGCTCCGGCCCCAGCTCCGGCTCCACGCTCAGCGCGTGCGGATCCCCGTCGGCCGCGCAGCCGGTGCACAGCGGCCAGCGGCCGTACGCCTCCAGCAGCGCGTCCTGGACGTCCTGCGCGACGAGCCCGAGCACGTAGTCGGTGCCGTCCGGCCACTGCTCCAGCCACCAGCGGCGGTGCGTCACCGCCTGCTCGACCAGCGAGACGACGGCGGCGTCCGCCACGTCCCGCGCGGTGAGGTCGGCCAGGATCAGGGCCCGCGCGTTGTGCAGGGCGGTCTCGATGTCGTCGGAAGCCATCCGCCCATCTTCTCGCGAAACACCGACGGCCCGGAAACGCCGTGTGGGCGGCTCCCCGAAGGGAACCGCCCACACGGACGAGGAACCGACCGATCCGATCGAAGCGATCAGGATCAGAAGTCCATGTCACCGCCCGGCATGCCGCCGCCGGCGGCCGCGGCGGCCTTCTCCGGCTTGTCGGCGATGACGGCCTCGGTGGTGAGGAACAGCGCCGCGATGGAGGCGGCGTTCTGCAGCGCGGAGCGGGTGACCTTGGCCGGGTCGATGATGCCCTCGGCGATCAGGTCGACGTAGGTGTTGGTGGCCGCGTTCAGGCCGTGACCGGCGGGGAGGTTGCGCACCTTCTCCACCACGACGCCGCCCTCGAGGCCGGCGTTGGTCGCGATCTGCTTGATCGGGGCCTCCAGGGCCACGCGGACGATGTTGGCACCGGTGGCCTCGTCGCCCTCGAGCTCCAGCTTGTCGAACGCGACGCTGGCCTGCAGCAGGGCGACGCCGCCACCGGCGACGATGCCCTCCTCGACAGCTGCCTTGGCGTTGCGGACGGCGTCCTCGATGCGGTGCTTGCGCTCCTTGAGCTCCACCTCGGTGGCCGCGCCGGCCTTGATGACGGCCACGCCGCCGGCCAGCTTGGCGAGGCGCTCCTGGAGCTTCTCGCGGTCGTAGTCCGAGTCGCTGTTCTCGATCTCGGCGCGGATCTGGTTCACGCGGCCCGCGACCTGCTCGCTGTCGCCGCCACCGTCGACGATGGTGGTCTCGTCCTTGGTGATGACCACCTTGCGGGCGGTGCCCAGCAGGTCGATGCCGGCGTTCTCGAGCTTGAGGCCGACCTCCTCGGAGATCACGGTGCCACCGGTGAGGATGGCGATGTCGCCGAGCATGGCCTTGCGGCGGTCGCCGAAGCCCGGGGCCTTGACGGCGACGGACTTGAAGGTGCCGCGGATCTTGTTCACGACCAGGGTCGACAGGGCCTCGCCCTCGACGTCCTCGGCGATGATGACGAGCGGCTTGCCGCTCTGCATGACCTTCTCCAGCAGCGGGAGCAGGTCCTTGACCGAGCCGATCTTGGAGTTGGCGATGAGGATGTACGGGTCCTCGAACGTCGCCTCCATCCGCTCCAGGTCGGTGGCGAAGTAGGCGGAGATGTAGCCCTTGTCGAAGCGCATGCCCTCGGTGAGCTCGAGCTCCAGACCGAAGGTGTTGCTCTCCTCGACGGTGATGACGCCTTCCTTGCCGACCTTGTCCATGGCCTCGGCGATCAGCTCGCCGATCTGGGTGTCGGCGGCGGAGATGGAGGCGGTGGAGGCGATCTGCTCCTTGGTCTCCACGTCCTTGGCCTGGGCCAGCAGCTGGTCCGAGACGGCGGCGACGGCCTTCTCGATGCCGCGCTTCAGGGCCATCGGGTTGGCACCGGCGGCGACGTTGCGCAGACCCTCGCGCACCAGGGCCTGGGCCAGCACGGTGGCGGTGGTGGTGCCGTCGCCCGCGACGTCGTCCGTCTTCTTGGCGACCTCCTTGACGAGCTCCGCACCGATCTTCTCGTACGGGTCCTCGAGCTCGATCTCCTTGGCGATGGAGACACCGTCGTTGGTGATCGTGGGGGCGCCCCACTTCTTCTCCAGCACGACGTTGCGGCCCTTGGGGCCGAGCGTGACCTTCACCGCGTCGGCGAGCTGGTTCATGCCACGCTCAAGGCCGCGGCGAGCTTCCTCATCAAAGGCGATGATCTTGGCCATCAGAAGTGGTCCTCCGGGACACGGTCGACTGCTCGGACCAAGGGGTGCCCGCGACGGACGGCCCTGGTGTGCGGGGGTCTTTTCCCCTACCGCTCCCGGGGGCCTCACCGACCCGGTCCGCTGTCACTCTCACGCTGTGAGTGCTAACGCCAATGATTAGCACTCACGGTGGTCGAGTGCAAGCCCCACGGGCGACCCGCGAGCCGCCACACGGCCGCCCGGGCGCACCCGGAAGCGCCCGGAAACAGTCGGGAATGGTCGGAAGCGGCCAGGGAACGCCGACGGGCCCGTACGACGCGTGTCGCACGGGCCCGTCGAGAAGCGAGTGGTCACCAGCCGTGGGGCCGCGCCGAGCTCCTGGGGTCGGAAGGGGTCAGCCCGCCGCGGCGCGGACCATGTCCGCCTGCGGGCCCTTCTGTCCCTGGGAGATCTCGAACTCGACCCGCTGGCCCTCCTCGAGGGTGCGGTAGCCGTCCATCTGGATCGCGCTGTAGTGGACGAAGACGTCCGCACCACCGTCGACCGCGATGAAGCCGTAGCCCTTCTCCGCGTTGAACCACTTGACGGTGCCCTGAGCCATTCCGAACTCCCCTAGTGCTGTGCTGGCCCTTCACGTGCCCGCAGGTCGCGGGCCCGGGTTGGTTTGAAGGCCGGCCCGGGGAACCCCCCCTGGGCGCAGCCGTGCACGCCGCAACCGTCCGCACGGAACGCCCAACGGCCTCCGGTGAGCGGGTGGTTGCGTCGACCGCCGCTGAATGTATCCGGATCGACGCCCTCTGCAACAGGGTCAGCCGCCGGTCTTTCCGTTGCCACGCCAAGGGACAGGGCGTACCGAATCGGGAAGTTCTCGGCATTCCACGCCGGGCATAGCGGACGAATTACCCAAATGCCTGCAGGAATTCTGACATCTGCCTGACATGTTTCACGGTCGGGTCTCACCGGCCGGACGTCCTGCGGGGGCGGAACACAGCGGAACACCGCAGAACATCGCGGAACACCGCGAAAGGCCGAAAGGGAAGTCCTGTTCCCAGCCGAGCCACACTCTACTCCGACTCGACCGGAAAATATTCCCGCCGGAATGCAAGCGGCCGCCCGTACCGACGGAAAGCGGAATTCCGTACGGACGGGCGGCCGACCGGCGAGCGGGGGAGCTTGGGCGAGCGGGCGGGAACGGCTCAGCAGCCGCCGGCCACCGCCGGAATGATCGAGACGCCGGCGCCGTCCTTGATCTCGGTGGCCAGGCCCTCGGCGAAGCGCACGTCGTCGTCGTTCACGTAGACGTTCACGAAGCGGCGCAGCTTGCCGGTGTCGTCCAGCACGCGGGCCGAGATGCCCGGGTGGTTCTTCTCCAGGTCGGCGATGACCTCGGCCAGGGTGGCGCCCTCGGCGGTCACCTCGGCGGCTCCGCCGGTGTAGGTGCGCAGGATGGTGGGGATGCGGACGTTGGCGCTCATGGCTCTCCTAGCGGGGTGCGGCCTAGCGGTGTGCGGCCTAGCGGGGGTGCGGCCTTGCGGGGTGGGGAGGTTCAGGCGGACGCGAGGCCGGCGGCGCGGAACGAGTCCAGCGTCGGGCGGATGACGGCGGACATCCCGGCGTCGGAGACGGCGTCCAGGGTCTTCAGGCCGTCGCCGGTGTTGATCGCGACGGTCTCCTTGGCCGGATCCAGCTGCCCGGTCTCGACCAGCTTCTTCAGCACGCCGACGGTCACGCCGCCCGCGGTCTCGGCGAAGATGCCCTCGGTCCGCGCCAGCAGCCGGATCGCCGCCACGACCTCAGCGTCCGTGACGTCCTCCACGGCGCCGCCGGTGCGGCGGGCGATGTCCAGCACGTACGGGCCGTCGGCCGGGTTGCCGATCGCCAGCGACTTGGCGATGGTGTTCGGCTTGACCGGCCTGATCACGTCCCGGCCGGCCTTGTAGGCGGCCGACACCGGCGAGCAGCCCTCCGCCTGGGCCCCGAAGATCCGGTACGGCCGGTCCTCGACCAGGCCGAGCTTGATCAGCTCCTGCAGCCCCTTGTCGATCTTCGTCAGCTGCGAGCCCGAGGCGATCGGGATCACGATCTGTTCCGGCAGCCGCCAGCCGAGCTGCTCGCAGATCTCGTACGCCAGCGTCTTGGAGCCCTCGCCGTAGTACGGCCGCAGGTTGACGTTGACGAAGCCCCAGCCCTCGCCGGCCGGGTCGCCGATCAGCTCCGAGCAGAAGCGGTTCACGTCGTCGTAGGTGCCCTCGATGCCGACCAGCTCGCCGCCGTACACCCCGGCCATGACGACCTTGCCCTGCTCCAGGTCGTGCGGGATGAACACGCAGGAGCGCAGCCCGGCCCGGGCGGCCGCCGCACCCACCGCGCCGGCCAGGTTGCCGGTCGACGAGCAGGACAGCGTCGTGTACCCGAACGCCCGGGCCGCCTCGATGGCGCAGGCCACCACACGGTCCTTGAAGGAGTGCGTCGGGTTCCCGGAGTCGTCCTTGATGTGCAGCTGGGCGGTGAAGCCGAGCTCCCGGCCCAGGTTGTCCGCCTTCACCAGCGGGGTCCACCCCGGGTTCAGGTTGGGCTTGGACGCCACGTCGGCCGGGACGGGCAGCAGCGGCGCGTAGCGCCAGACGGACGCCGGGCCGGCCTCGATCCGCTTGCGCAGTTCCTCGGCGCTCTCGCTGCCGAACTCGTAGGCGATCTCCAGCGGGCCGAAACACTCCACGCAGGCGAAGCTGGGGCCGAGCGGGAAGCGGGTTCCGCACTCCCGACAGGACAGCGCGGTGGCGGGGCCGAGATCGACGGCGGCAGGTGCGGCACCGGAAGGGGTCGTCACGGTGATAGCCATGGTGGCGGAGGCCTCTCTCCTCATCTTCCCCGCGGCGCGGTCGCGCCACAGGCCGGAATTGGCACCTGTCCCGCCGGGTCCTGTCGAGGACAGTCAGGCGAGAAGGTTGCCGGGACGTCAACGGGCCGTTCCCTCAGTCCCTCTGGATGAGCTTGTGAAATTGTGGTGGCGCTCAGCGGTGACCCCGGCGTGCAAAGGTCCGGCCGCTGTACGAAGACTGTATCCGAAGGCGTCAAACCCGAACGGGACCGTCCGCCACGCGAGATGAGCCGTCCCACCCGACCCCGCCGAGGAGACTTCCGTGCCCGCCGAACCGACCCCCGAGCTCCTGCCGCAGGCGGCGTCCTGGCTGCGCCGCCGCTCCTGGAGCGCGGCCGACCGGCCGGTCGAGGACCTCCTGGCGGCCAAGGAACGGACCGGCCGCACCGTCAGCGTCGTCCTGCCCGCCCTGGACGAGGAGGCCACCGTCGGCGGCATCGTCCGCACCGTCCGCCGGGAGCTGATGGAGCGCCTCCCGCTCGTCGACGAACTCGTCGTGGTCGACTCCGGCTCCCGCGACGCCACCGCCGCCGTCGCCGCCGAGGCGGGCGCCCGGGTCGAGCACCGCGACGCCATCCTGCCCCGGCTGCCCGCCGCCCCCGGCAAGGGCGAGGTGCTGTGGCGCTCGCTGCTGGTCACCCACGGCGACATCGTCTGCTTCGTGGACGCGGACCTGCGCGAGTTCGACCCGGCCTTCGTCTCCGGCATCGTCGGCCCGCTGCTGACCGACGAGTCCATCCAGCTGGTGAAGGCCATGTACGACCGCCCGCTCGAAACCGAGTCCGGCGCCGTCGTCCCGGCCGGCGGCGGCCGGGTCACCGAACTCGTCGCCCGCCCCCTGCTCAACCTCCACTGGCCGGAGCTCGCCGGCTTTGTCCAGCCCCTCGGCGGCGAGTACGCGGCCCGCCGCTCGCTGCTCGAACGGCTGCCCTTCCCCACCGGCTACGGGGTCGAACTCGGCCTGCTGGTCGACGCGTTGGAGCTGGTCGGCCTGGACGCCCTGGCGCAGGTGGACGTCGGCGTCCGGCACCACCGCCACCAGGACGGCCAGGCCCTCGGCCGGATGGCCGCCACCATCTACCGCACCGCCCTCGAACGCCTCGACCGCACCCACCGGCTCAAGGCCTCCGCCGACCTGGTGCACCCGTACCTCACCCAGTTCGCCCGCAACCCGGAAGCCCTCCCCCCGGCTCCGGCCGGCGGGGCCCCCATCTTCACCCCGCGCACCTCCCCGATCACCGCCCTGGAACGCCCCCCGATGCACACCGTCCCCGAATACGCGACCCGGCACTGAGGGGTTTGCCACCCCTGGCCTCCGGCAACATCCCAACCATGGGCGATCTCACGACCGAACGTTCGAGTGCGACCGGCACCGCCCCCGTCCTGGTGGCATCCAACCGGGGACCGGTGTCGTTCAGCACCGCCGACGACGGCACGCTGACCCTCCGACGCGGCGGCGGCGGCCTGGTCTCCGGCCTCTCCGCGATCGACGACCCGAACGCCGTCTGGGTCTGCGCGGCCCTCGGCGACGCCGACCGCAGAGCCGCCAGGGGGGCCCCCGAGGGGCGCCTGGACCTGGCCGGCCACGACGTCGGCGGACAGGCCGTCCGAATGCTGGACATCGACCCGGAGACCTTCGCCCGCGCCTACAACGGCGTCGCCAACTCCACCCTCTGGTTCGTCCACCACCTGCTCTACGCGACCCCCACCGCACCCGCCTTCGACGCCGAGTTCCGCACCGAGTGGGCCGCGTACCAGGCCTACAACGCCGCCTTCGCCGAAGCCCTGGCCGCCGAAGCCGCCCCGGGCGCCGCCGTCCTCGTGCAGGACTACCACCTGTCCCTCACCCCGGCCCTGCTCCGCCGAGCCCGCCCCGACCTGCGGATCGGCCACTTCTCGCACACCCCCTGGGCCCCGCCCGAGTACTACCGGCTGCTGCCCGACGACGTCGGCCGCGCCGTCCTCACCGGCATCCTGGGCGCCGACCGGGCCGGCTTCCTCACCGAGCGCTGGGCCCGCGCCTTCGCCGCCTGCTGCGCGGACCTCCTCGGCGCCACCGTCGACCACGACGCGCTGACCGTCACCCTCGACGGCCGCACCACCAGGCTCGGCGTGCACGCCCTCGGCGCCGACGCCGACTTCCTGCGCGAGCGCTCCCACCGCCCCGACGTCGACCAGCGCCTCGCCGCCCTGCGCACGGCCGTCGGCGACCGCCGCACCATCGTCCGGGTCGACCGCACCGAGCTGAGCAAGAACATCGTCCGCGGCCTCCTGGCCTACCGGCACCTGCTCCGCACCCGCCCCGAATGGCACGACCGGGTGGTCCACATCGCCTTCGCCTACCCGTCCCGCACCGACCTGGCCGAGTACCGGGAGTACACCGCCGCCGTCCGGCGGCTCGCCGACGAGATCGACGCCGAGTTCGCCACCCCCGCCTGGCAGCCCCTGATCCTGCACGTCGACGACGACTTCCCGCGCTCCCTCGCCGCCTACCGACTGGCCGACGTGGCCCTGGTCAACCCGATCCGGGACGGCATGAACCTGGTGGCCAAGGAGGTGCCCGTGGTCTCCGACGACGGCTGCGCCCTGGTCCTCTCCCGTGAGGCCGGCGCCCACGCGGAGCTGGCCGGGGACGCCCTGAGCGTCAACCCGTACGACGTCATCGCCACCGCGGACGCCCTCCACGACGCCCTCACCATGCCGGCGGAGGAGCGCGCCGACCGCACCAAACGCCTCGCGGCGGCGGCCACCGCGCTGCCCCCGCAGCAGTGGTTCCTCGACCAGCTCAACGCGCTGGCGCCGCTCAACTCCCAGTGAGGGCCGCCCCCAACGACTCCAGCAGCTCCACCACGCCGGCCGGGCCCGGGACCACCAGGTCCGCCCGGTCGGCGAGTTCGCGCACGGGCGCGTCCCCGACCGCCCCGCTGCACACCAACAGCCCGGCCACGCCCTCGCCCCGCAACTTCTCCACCGCCGCGAAGGCCGCCACGTCCCCCAGGTCGTCCCCGGCGTACAACACCGACCGGGCCCCCCGCTCGCGCAGGAACCCGGTCAGCGCCGCGCCCTTGTCCACCCCCGGCGGCCGCAGCTCCAGCACCAGCCGCCCGGGCTCCACCACCAGCCCGTGCTCGGCCGCCAACTCCTCCACCGGCGCCCGCAACAGGTCCAACGCCTCCTGCGGCGCCGCCGCCCGCCGGGTGTGCACCGCGACCGAGCGGCCCTTGTCCTCCAGCCCCGTCCCCTCCGGCGCCCCCGCCCGCGCCAGCACCCCGGGCAACGCCTCCCGCACCCGCGCCACGCCCGGATGCACCTCCGGGGCCGTGACCTCGCCGTCCGCCCACCGCTCGGCCCCGTAGTGCCCCAGCACCACGACCCCCGGCACCTCGGCCAGGCCCCCGTACTCCACGGCCAACGCCGCGGGCCGCCCCGTCACCACCACCACGGCCCCGACCTCCGGCGCCAGCGTCCGCAGCGCCCCCGCCACCCCCGGGTGCGCCCTGGCCCGGGACGGGTCCGCCACGATCGGCGCCAAGGTCCCGTCGAAGTCCAGCCCGATCACCGCGTCCCGGGGCGCCCGCAGGATCGCCCGCACCCCGTCTCGGCCGGCCTCGGTCGCCGGCACCCACATCTCTTCGAATCCCATACCGGAGCCCATACCCCCGGCCCCGGCGGGGAACGCCCGAACCCCGGATGCCCGAACCCCGGATGCTCCTGGCCGGCCGGCCCAGCGGGCCGTCCGCCTCAGCGGGCCTCGCGCCGGGCGGCCCGGATCCGCCGCAGCCGGTTCACCAGCACCGGCGCGTGCGCCAACGCCTCCTGCCGGTCCAGCAACGCGTTCAGCAGCTGGTAGTACCGCGTGGAGGAGAGCCCCAGCTCCTCCCGGATCGCCCGCTCCTTGGCCCCCGCCGTCCGCCACTGCCGCCCCTCCAGCGCCAGCACCGCCCGGTCCCGCTCACTCAGCTCGCCCACCGCGCACACCTCCGCCCACCGCTACGGAGTGTCATTCTCGCGTGCGACCCCGACACACACTGCACGCCCCGCCACTCCCCGGCCCCGGCTAACGTCGCCCCATGACCACGCCCAGCTTCGCCCTGCACATCCCCGCCGCCGACCTCGAACCGGATCCGCTCGACCCCTCCCAGATCGTCTCCGGCACCCCCGAGGTCACCGGCCGGGTCCTCGCCGAGTCCGCCGACGGCCGCCACCTGCGCGGCATCTGGCAGATCACCCCGGGCGTGGTCACCGACGTCGAAGCCGACGAGATGTTCGTGGTCCTCAGCGGCCGGGCCACCATCGAGATCGAGGGCGGCCCGACCCTGGTGGTCGGCCCCGGCGACTGCGCGGTCCTGCGCGAGGGCGACCGCACCACCTGGACGGTCCACGAGACCCTGCGCAAGGCGTACGCGATCACGCTGCCCTGAGACGGGATCACGCTGCCCCGGGGGCCCGCGGGCCCTACTTGCGGACCCGCGCCGCCTCCTTCACCGCCGAGTCCTGCAGCCCCCCGAGCACCTGCTTGGGATCGCCGGTCACGGCCTGCCCGATCCCCGCCTTGATCCGGTTGCTGACCTCGCCCCAGGCCGGATCCCCGAACGGGTAGAAGCTCGCGTTGCTCAGCCCGACGGCGAACTGCTTGAGGTCCGCGTGCTTCGGGTCCGTCGACATCCGGTCGAACGCGTCCTGGGTGACCGGCAGCAGGTTGTACTGCTCGTCGAACTTCAGCTGGTTGTCGCGGCCGTAGACGAACGACAGGAACTTCTTGATCTCGTTCTTGTGCCCGTTCGCCTTGAACGCCATCATCCAGTCCGCGACCCCGAGGCTGCCGGTGCGCCCCACGCCGTCCTTCTTGGGGATCGGCGCCGTCCCGAAGTCGATGTTCCCGGCGGTCGCCATCCGTAGCAGCGTCGGGTGCCCGTTCAGCATCGCGACCTTCCCGGTCGCGAAGTCCTGGAACACCGGGGTGCGGTTCATCTTCCCCGGGTCCGGGTACGTCAGCCCGGTGCTCACCAGGTTGGCCTTCAGCCAGTTGAACGTCGCCTGGTTCTGGGTGCTGTCGATGGTGTAGTTGCCCACGTCGTCGGAGATGCTCCCGCCGCCGCTCAGCGTCCACAGCATGGACTCGGCCGGCGCCTCCTCGGGCCCCAGCGGGAGCCCGTACGGAGTCACCCCGGGCACCTTGGCCTTGATCTTCTCGGCGTCCTGCCGCAGTTCGCTCCAGGTGGTCGGCGGCTGCGCGATCCCCGCCTGCCGGAACACCGCCTTGTTGTAGAAGAGCACCCGCGACGAGGACACGAACGGGATGCCGTACTGCGTCCCGAGCACCTGCCCGGCGTGGGCGAAGGTGTCCAGGAAGTTCGCCTGGGTGTCCACGGAGAGCACGTCCGACGCCGGGTACAGCCGGTCCGCCGCGACCTGGTCGGCGAAGCCGCCGGTCTGCAGCAGGTCCGGCGACTTCCCGGCCGCGATCATGTCCTCGACCTTCTTGCCGATCTCGGTCCAGCTGTCCACCTCGACGCTGACCTTGATCCCGGGGTTGGCGGCCTCGAAGGCCTTGGCGATCTCGCCCCAGTAGTGCTGGGAGCCGGTCTCCGCGCTCTCCCCGTAGTCCGCGGCGACCAGTCTCAGGGTGACGGTCCCGCCGCCCTGCCCGCTGCACGCGCCGACCGCGGTGAGTGCCAGTGCTCCGGCGAGGACACTGCCGAGCACACGGGTGGGAACGTGGACGCGCCTGTTCAACGCGGGTACCGCCTTAGGGGAAGAACTGCTGCCGGAATGGGGGGCTCCGGTAGGGGGGAGCGCCACACTGCCAAAACCGCCGACCGCTGGTCCACACCACCGGCCCATGCCGTCCCAGTAGTTACCGAAGTGCCCGGGGTCGTTGCACGATGCGCAACACCGGCGCCCGGATTCCGGCCCGCGCCGCCCCCGTACGCCCCCACCGCAAAGCGCCGCACACCCCCGCAGCTGCGACAAAGCTCACCCAGTATGGACCAGACCAATCCGACAACTGGACTAGACCTCTTCTACCACCCAAGGGAAACTGTCCTCCGTGAAGCACGTCATCGCACTCGATGTAGGCGGCACCGGCATGAAGGCCGCGCTGCTCGCCCAGGACGGCTCCGTGCTGTTCGAGGCACGCCGACCGACCGGGCGGGAGCACGGCACGGACGCCGTCGTCGCCGCCATCCTCGACTTCGCCACCGACCTGGCGCACGAGGGCCGCAGCCGCTTCGGCGTCGCCCCGCTCGCGGCCGGGGTGGCCGTCCCGGGAACGATCGACGAGAAGAACGGCATCGCGGTCTTCTCCGCCAACCTCGGCTGGCGGGACCTCCCCCTGCGCGGGCTCCTCGGCGAGCGCCTGGCCGGCCCCGACGGCTCCGCGATGCCGGTGGCCCTCGGCCACGACGTGCGCTCGGGCGGCCTGGCCGAGGGCCGTCTCGGCGCCGGCCGGGGCGTCGACCGCTTCCTGTTCGTCGCCCTCGGCACCGGCATCGCCGGCGCCATCGGCATCGACGGCCGGATCGAGGCCGGCGCGCACGGCTACGGCGGCGAGATCGGCCACGTCGTGGTCCGCCCCGGCGGACCGCCCTGCGGCTGCGGCGCCCGCGGCTGCCTGGAGACCCTCGCCTCCGCCTCCGCCGTCTCCCGCGCCTGGGCCGGGGCCAGCGGCGACCCCGACGCCGACGCGGCCTCCTGCGCCGCCGCGGTGGACGCCGGGGACGGCCGCGCGCTCGCGGTCTGGCAGCGGGCCGTCGACGCCCTGGCGGACGGCATCGTCCTCGCCCAGAGCCTGCTCGACCCGTCCACGGTGATCGTCGGCGGCGGGCTGGCCGAGGCCGGCGACACCCTCTTCACCCCGCTGCGCGCGGCGGTCACCGAGCGCCTGACCTTCCAGATGCCCCCCGAGGTCGTACCCGCCATGCTCAAAGACACCGCCGCGTCCCTGGGCGCGGGCCTGCTCGCCTGGGACCTGCTCTCCATGGAGGTGACCGCGTGACCACCGCGGACCGCGACCGTACTGCCCTGGCCGGCGCCCGGCTCGTGCTGCCCGGCGGCGTCGTCGACGGCGACCGGCTCACCATCGCCGGCGACCGCATCGCGGGCCTCGGCGGCGACA